>NZ_KZ614145.1:940809-1254412 GCF_002884495.1 Rummeliibacillus pycnus
GGATTTAGCTTATAAAGGTTGTTTGGAAATCAAATGACCTGAATGCACTGAGGTGAAAGTAGACATCTTATTTATATTAAAAAAATTGTTTAAATATCGTCATCGGTTTAAGAAAGAGATTAACGCTAAGTCATTTTCATGCCTGAAAAAAGGGCACGTACTATAAAGATTGTACGTACCCAGACCCCATGCATTATTGTTTTATTGGAAAAAATTACGATATCAATCTTGCAATTAAAAAAGCTATGCCTGCAGCTAGGCCACCGACCAATGTCGTTTGGAAAGCACTTTTAAAAGGCTTCGATCCTGTAATTTTTCCTTTGACAAATCCGAAAATAAACAATGCAATCAGTGTCATTATTACGGAAAGAAGAAGCGCTGAGTTAGCATTTGAAATAATCATATATGGGAATAAAGGAATAAGCCCACCAACAATATAGGATACACCAATCGTAGCTGAGCTCGTTAAAGCACGCTTTGGTTCTGGCTTTTCAAGACCAAGCTCATATTTCATCATGAAATCTACCCATTTTTCGGGATCTTTACTCATTGCATTAACTGCTTCATGGATTGAGGATTCAGGCAGATTCCATTCACGCAATATTTCAGCCACTTCTTCTTTTTCGCGATCGGGCAATTCCACAATTTCTCTTCTTTCCCGTTCCATTTCGGATGCATAATGCTCCTCATCTGTTCGTGCAGCAAGATAACCACCAAGCCCCATTGCAATTGACCCCGCAGCAATTTCTGCAACACCTGCTACGACAACTAAACTTGCATTTGAAATACTTCCTGATAAACCGGCAGCAAGTGCAAAGGGAACAGTCAATCCATCAGACATACCGATTACAATATCACGAATTAAATCGGATGCCATAAAATGCTTTTCATCATGTGTGCCTTTATTTATATCAGTCTCTGACATATAAATCTCCCTTCTGTATTAAACCATCTCTAAATAGGAGGTGATAATGAAAATACTTATCATTCCCCATAAAATGACACATGGTGCTTTTTCAAATGAAAAGCACCATGTTTTAAGTTTAATAATAATATGTAATTGTTTTTATTATATCATACCAAAAAATGAATGGAAAAATATTTGTTCGCTCTGATTAACCCTTTTCAGTAACAATACTGTATAGATTGATTCTTATACTTACCTTTTTTATTAAATTATCAGAATAGCTAAGTGATAACTATCTTTTAGAGGAACAAACAAGTGATTGTGACAGTAGAAATAACTTAACCTCTATGAATATTTTATTGAAAAACGCAAGTATTCAAATCCAATCATGCTTATTTTACAAACAATGACAACAATTCAGTTAATTTTCATATTATATTTTAGAGGTGAAAATATGCCAAGAGCAAATTATCGAAGTGCTGATGTTGACTTAATGGCAAGGATGATGAGGGCAGAAGCAGAGGGTGAAGGAAATCTAGGTATGTTATTTGTTGGAAATGTAATTGTGAATCGCCTTGTATCAAATTGTTTAGACTTTAAAGATTTAAGAACAATTGAAGATGTCATTTATCAGGTACAAGGAGGAAATTATTCATTTGAAGCTGTACAAAAAGGGAATATGTTTTATCAAAGAGCAAGGCCAAATGAACAAAGATTAGCAAGGCAAACCTTGGAGTATTGGAGACAACACCCGGCAAAATATGCCCTTTGGTATTTCAATCCATATGCTCCATGCCCTCCAGAATGGTACGGTCAACCTTTTACTGGACAATTCAAAAACCATTGTTTTTATGAACCAGCACCTGATACGTGTGACGGTGTTTATACCTAGTAATTCTGAAGTTTTATATCATTCTTCCGTAAGTAATTTTTTCAAAGAAGTAAGATTAGGCGTTGATCCAAGCAGGATTAACGCTCTTTTTGTTGAACTTTTTTACAATAGGAGGAAAGGAAATCCCCCAAAATACGTACATCAATAGAGAGTGCTGCATTTGGGAACATTTCAAAAGTAAGCAAGAATAATCAATCAAGAAGGAAGAAATTATGATTGAATTTAGAGAAATAGACAGAAACCACTTTTGGATGTTATAAAGTTTAGTGTTTCGAATATCAAAAAACGTTTGTAGCGACTAATCTATTTTCTATTGCACAGGTCAAGGGGGCAAGGCATATCCTGAGTGCATTTGGAGTCCGATAACTAGCAAAAAGTAGGTACAAGAAAAAATCTTGCACCTACTTTTTTTATTTTTTCGCGATTTCTGCAACTTCTACCCCCACATGCACGGGTGGTTTACGATCTTTCCAAGGAGCAGATTCTTCTAATTGTTTCCCGAGCTGTAGAAGGGTTAACTCATCTGCGAAGCGTCCTGTAAATTGCAGTCCGATTGGTAAGCCAGACTCACTCATCGCAAGCGGCAATGATAATGATGGTTGACCTGTTGCGTTAAACAAATTGGTAAACGGTGCGTATGTGAAAATTTGTTCTGTCCATTCAATCGCCGAGATATTTGGATTATCCGCATTTAGCTCACCAATTTTTGCTGGTAATGTGCCGATTGTTGGGCTTAAAAGCACATCATAATCTGCAAAGAATGTCGCTACTTGACGTGATACAAGTGCATTCGTATTAATGGCTTCTAAAAGTGCACTAGCTTTTAAGTTTTTACCATATTCATAGCATTGCCAAATGGCTGCTTCAATATTATCGCGTGACGGTGTTTTACCTGTTAATTCTGATGCCCCCACAATCATTTTATAAATATTCGCTGTCCAAATATTGACCGTTGCTCGTGAAAATGATGCTCCGTCGTAAACTGGTCGAGCTTCGACTACTTCATGCCCTAATTCTTCTAATAATTTTACGGCCTTTTGTACGGCCTCGATACATTCATGATCAACCAATGCACCAGAATTTGTTTCTGTTGTCCAGGCGATCTTCAATGGACGTACCTTCTGTTGAATGGCTTTACTGTAAGGCATTTCTGGACTTTGAATAATCGAGTAGCATCCTAAGTCTGGCCCAGCAACTTGGTCCAGTAATGTAGCGGTATCACGAATGGTTTTTGTCAGCGCAAATTCAATTGCTAGCCCATTTAATGCCTCACTATTATAAGGTCCCATAGGCACGCGACCACGTGAAGGCTTTAAGCCAACAACACCACTGCATGATGCAGGAATACGAATGGATCCCCCTCCATCATTACCATGAGCGATTGGGACGATACCACTTGCGACAGAAGCGGCTGCACCACCACTTGAACCACCAGGGCTATGATCTAGATTCCATGGGTTACGTGTTGGACCATAAATGACAGCTTCTGTTGCGGCATTATAGCCGAACTCAGGAGTTGTGGTTGTACCGCTTAACACGAAACCAGCTTTTTTAAAACGTTTCATTAATTCACTATCGACAGACATTACAGCGTTTTCTGCAACACGACTGCCCATACTATGCGGCACACCTTCCGCATGGAGTACAACTTCTTTAATTAAAAATGGGACACCTGCAAAGGGTTGTTGATCATTTAAAGTTGAAATCGCTTTGTCAGCCTGTTCCTCTAACACGCTGACAACGGCATTAATCGAAGGGTTAACCTTTTCAATACCTTGTAACGCTAATTTTGTAAGTTCTTGTGGTGTCACTTGCTTTGTTTTTACTAACTCCGCTAATCCAAGACCATCATATGATGCATATTCTTGTAAATTCATTTGATCACCTCATTATACTTTTGACTTACAAATTCATCTTAAATTGAAATGAAAAAAATTACTATTACCCAAAAGGATAATTCGTTTTGAACGAGAATATATGAACTTATTAGAGAAAAGGAGGAATTAATATTGTATGAGCATAAAGAGGTGGAGCGTTTATTAGAAGCAACTTTTAGGATTTCGAATTTGAATATGCAACAAACAAGTGAAGACTTTAAATTGAATATGTTGAAAGTATTGAGTGAATGTTTTCAATATGAGCATACGATATTTTGGGAAGTAGAAGATGGGGAGTTAAATGAACAGCCTGTCTGTTTTAATATAGAGACATATACAGTACAAAATTATCTACATGAATATAAATATTATGATCCTTTACACCCAGTGAATGTCCAAAACCAACCCGATATTCAATTAATGCAACGAAATGAAGTAATATCGATGAAAAAAAAGCGGTACTATGTTGACCGCTTTTTACACTTAAATAATTTTACAGATGAAATGGCTATGTATCTGTACAATCAGCAAAAACCAGCAGCGGCTATTGGCTTTTTGCGAAAAGAAGGGGAAATACCATTTACAGAGCAGGATAGTCAAAAGCTATTGTATGTAAAGCAAATGATTGAAAATGTTTATTTATTACATCAATATGTTCAGCCAGGCGAGTCATTGCAAATTACACAACGTGAAAAAGAGCTGTTAATGTATTTATGTAAGGGGTTTAAAAATGCAGAAATAGCCAGTTATCTATATGTCAGTGAAAATACAGTAAAGAAGCATCTGCAAAATTTGTATCGAAAATTTCAAGTAACTTCCCGAACGCAGCTTGTATTAAAATATGCCGAAAGTTTTCGAGCTTAAAAATAAGATGTTGGCAATAAAATAAATAAGAATCGAGTACAATTCCACCTTTTTGATCTATCAGTCCTTTCGTATCGGAGTGAGACTGGAGTTTAAATAATAAAATGACGAAAAGCCCAAACAAAATGTTTGAGCTTTTGGTTTTGATAAAAGTTATTTAAAATTAAAAACTTCTGGATTTGGGCCGTAATGGAAATCTTCATTTAGTGAAGAAATTTTTCCAAGTTCATCTTCTGAAAGGTTAAAGTCAAAGATATCTATGTTCTCACGAATACGAGATGGTGTCATTGATTTTGGGATAGTTATAACATGATTTTGTAGATCCCATCTTAGAACAACTTGTGCTGTAGATTTTTGATACTTTTCGGCGATTTCAACAAGTGTTGGATCATTTAATATTTCACCATTCATAAGAGGAGACCAAGCTTCTACTTGAATGCCATGTTTTTTACAGTATTCACGCACATCTAATTGTGTTAAGCGAGGTTGAAATTCAATTTGATTGACTGCTGGTACAACTGATGTATTAGCAAGTAATTTTTCAAGATGCTGCACATGGAAATTACTTACACCAATTGTTTTTACTCGTTTGCTATTGTAAAGTTCTTCAAGCGCTTTATAGACTTCAATATAATTGTCATCTAGACCTGGCCAATGAATAATATAAAGATCTAAATATTCTAGTCCTAATTTTCGAATGCTTTCTTCGTAAGCGGCAATTGTATCTTCATAACTAAGTCCGTCATTCCAAACTTTAGAAGTGACAAATAATTCTTCACGTGTCACGATTCCTTCACCAATTGCTTTTTTGATGCCACGGCCAACACTTTCTTCGTTACCATATATATGAGCTGTATCAATATGTCGATAGCCTTCTTTTATTGCCAATGTGACCATTTCGGCAAGATCTTCACTATCTTTTACACGAAACGTACCATAACCTACTTTAGGCATATGTACACCATTATTTAATGTAACTGTATGAATTGTCATCTCATCACGTCTCCTTTTCTAAATACATATCTTACCATGCATTAAATGATAAATCTAAAGATTAATATCAGAATTAATAGGATTAAATTTTTATTACAAATGCCAAAATATTAAGTAATAAGGTACGAATTAGTAGACTTGTTTTATAAAAGTAATTTATTGTATGTTCAATGAAAAAGGTAGATTATTTGACTTATATCAGCAAATAATCTACCTTTTAATTGTATATTATTGTAATTTTCTTTGAAGTACTGTCATTAGAGCATCTCCTAATTCACTAGTAGATGCAGTACCACCTAAATCAGGAGTAAGGGATTGTTTTGAAACCAATACTTCTTCAATAGCATCAATCACTAGTTTACCCATCTCCTCATATCTAAAAAAGTCTAACATTTGGCTAGCTGACCAAATGGCTGCAAGGGGATTAGCAATTTGTTTTCCTGCAATATCAGGTGCAGAACCATGTATTGGCTCGAACATAGAGGGCCATTTACGTTCGGGATTAATATTTGCACCTGCAGCAAGTCCCATTCCACCTGCTAAAGCTGCTCCTAAATCCGTTAAAATATCTCCAAACAAGTTGGAAGTGACAACGACTTCAAAACGCTTAGGATCCTTTATCATAAGCATTGCAGCAGCATCAACTAAATAAGATGCAGTCGGAACATTTGGATAATCTTTTGCCACTTCTTCAACTATTTCATCCCAGAAAACCATTGAATAATTAAGTGCATTCCCTTTACTAATGCTAGTGAGTGATTTATGTGATTTTGCTGCTTCTTCAAAAGCATAACGAATAATTCTTTCTGTCCCTTTTCTAGAGAAGACACCTGTTTGCAAAACCACTTCTTCTGGTTTTCCTTTAAATAGTCGATCACCAACACCAGCGTATTCACCTTCACTATTCTCTCGAATAAAAAGCATATCAATATTTTCTTTACTACCATTTATCAGAACATTAGGGGCTCCCTCTAATAGACGAATTGGACGGATATTGACATATTGATCAAATTCTTTACGGATTGTTAATAAGAGATCCCATAACGAAATATGATCTGGAACACCGGGATAGCCGACAGCACCAAGATAAATAGCATCGAATTCTTGAAGTTGTTGTATCCCATCAGGTGGCATCATATGTCCATGTTCTAAATAATATTGGCAACTCCAAGGGAAATATGTAAATTCAAATTCTAAATCTTCTCTATGTGAAGCGATAAAATTCAACACTTTAATACCTTCAGCAATTACTTCTGGTCCAATACCATCTCCAGCAATAACCGCAATTTTAAAATGAGTCATAATATGACCTACTTTCATTCGTATTTATTTCAATTTATGAAATTGATTCAAAAATCTAAATAATAATTAATCTACATATACTAATTTAATACATAAATAATCACAATTCTACACATTATAACAAGTACTAAAATTCTAATGTGTGATGCAGGACTGAATAAAAGGTGGGGATGAAATGAAGCAAGAAATGACTGTTAAGAAAACATTGCTCATGCATTTAATGGATACTGTTGGTATTGGGCTATTTGTTGCCTCTATTTCCTATTTGATGATCAATTGGTCAACGATTCCGTCGAAAGTACCGACACATTTTGGCATTGGCGGAAATGTGGATCATTACGGCTCAAAATGGGAATTGTTACTATTGCCTTTCATAACGTTGGTTATTACAATTGTTCTTCAATTTCTCGAAAGCCATCCAGATTGGCATAACTCTCCGATCGAAATGGTAGATGCAAAAATGGAAAGAATGATTAAGCAGAGTGTACTGATGCTGTCATTTATCAAAAATATGAGTTTTCTTTTATTTACCTTCATATTGTGGGAAACCATTCATGTTGCTCAAGGAAATAGGGCAGTGTTCGAAGGAACTATTTGGATTATTCTTGCCTTAATTATTCTCTTGCCCACACTTTTGACAGTTATCTCCTCATTCAGAGACTTACATGTAGATTGATCTCGAGAAATCGGATCAATCTTTTTTTACATAAATTTGTAAACCAAACATTAGTTCGTACAGCTAACTTTCTTATACGAATATCTTATTTTAGTACGTCACTATTAAAAATAACAAGAATAACTTATAGCATAAACTTCTAACAGATTGAAAATTGATATCTCATTAAAAATATAATTTTCCCATTAGCATGTAAGTGCAATCGTTTGCATAAGTATAGGTAATTACGATTAGGCATTGTCTCTTACGCTTGAGATTGGAGTGATGAGATGGTTCAGTTACATGAACCTTGGTGGAAGCGAAGTGTTGTTTATCAAATATATCCTAGAAGTTTTATGGATTCTAATGGTGATGGAATCGGCGATTTACGTGGCATCATTTCAAAACTGAGTTATTTACAACATCTTGGGGTTGATGTGATTTGGTTGAGCCCAATTTATGATTCACCGAACGATGATAATGGATATGATATTCGAGATTATTTCAAAATTATGGAAGAATTTGGAACAATGAAAGACTTTGAAGAGTTGATTGTACAAGCTAGAAAATATGGCATTCGAGTTATCATGGATTTGGTCGTTAACCATACTTCAGATGAACATGCTTGGTTTCTTGAATCTTGTTCCTCTCTCGATTCAAAGTACCGAGATTATTATATTTGGCGTGATGGACAGAAAGAACTTCCACCCAATAATTGGGGATCCATATTCTCAGGTAGTGCCTGGCAAAAGCACGAACAAACGAATCAGTATTATTTACATTTATTTTCAAAAAAACAGCCGGATTTAAATTGGGAAAATCCACAAGTGAGACATGAAATTTTTAATATGATGAAGTTTTGGCTTGATAAGGGGATTGGTGGGTTTCGAATGGATGTCATTAACTTTATATCGAAAGACCATCGATTTCCAGATGGTGAAATCCAGCCTCATCATCAATTCGGTGACGGTAGTCCTTTTTTTATCAATGGACCTAATATTCATGAATATATAAAAGAAATGCATGATGCAGTTTTAAAACAATATGATGTACTAACTGTCGGAGAAATGCCAGGTACCTCTCCAGCTTATGCCAAAGCCTATACAAATCCACAAAATAAAGAACTACAGATGATCTTCACTTTTGAACATATGGAATTAGATAGTGGTTCCTATGGAAAATGGGATTTACAGCCTTTAAACCTAGTTACGTTGAAACGAGTTTTTGAAAAATGGCAACTAGAGCTCCACGATACTGGTTGGAACAGTTTGTATTGGAATAACCATGATCAACCTCGTATTGTTTCAAGATTTGGAAATGACAGCGAGTTGTATCGCGAATTGTCTGGAAAAATGTTAGCAATTTCACTTCATATGATGCAAGGGACACCTTTTATCTATCAAGGTGAAGAAATTGGTATGACTAATGTGAAATTCCAAACGATTGAACAGTATCGCGATATTGAAACTTTGAATATGTATAAAGACAAGTGTCAGCAAGGAATGAAACATGAGGATCTGATGAAAAGTATTTACGCAAAAGGACGCGATAATGCAAGAACACCCATGCAATGGTCAAAAACAGGAGGCTTTACAACAGGTATCCCATGGATTGCTATGAATGAAAATACATTGAACATAAATGTCGAAGCGGCAGTGAAAAATACATCATCGATTTTCTACACCTATCAAAAACTCATACAACTCCGAAAAGAACACGACATACTTATAGATGGTTCTTTTCAATTATTACTCCGTGAACATCCAAGTCTTTTTATCTATAAAAGAAAGTTAGATAACAAGGAATGGATCGTAGTAGCCAATTTTTACGATGAAACAGAACAAATAGATTGGAAGGATTTTGAAGCAAACAATCAGAAGGGTAGAATAATTATTTCAAATTATGATCATCCATTAATTGCATATGGTGTAGTGATGGTTCGACCTTATGAAGCATTTGTTATTGAAATTGGGGGTGAATCAAATGAGTTCTAAAATCGGTGTTGATATCGGCGGAACGAAGATACGTTTAGGTGTTATCTCTGAAAATTTTGATGTTTTAAAAGATATAACGATTCCTACTAAACTACCCGTATATTCATATTTAGAAAATGAGATTCAAAAGTTATTAGTAGAATTTCCAGAAGTAGATGGAATAGGCATTGGTACAAGGGGAATGGTTGATCATAAAAAAGGAATTGTCCTATACGAAAAAGAGTTAGAAGGATGGGAGGGGACAGAAGTAAAGTCACTGTTAGAAGCTGCGACCAATATTCGTGTTGAAGTTAATAATGACGCAAATTGCGCAGCGCTTGCAGAAGCAAAATTAGGCGCAGGTAGAGGTTTTGAACGAGTAATTTGTTTGACGATTGGAACTTGCTTAGGCGGAGGATTAATCTTTAATCAAAAAGTGATGAACGGAGCACATGGTGGAGCAGGCGAAGTGGGCCATTTAATCTTGTATCCTCAAGGATTATTGTGTGGTTGTGGTAGAAAAGGATGTACCGAACAATATGTTTCAGGAACTGCACTAAGAAGAATGATTGTGGAAAAACGTGTCATCGATCCAGTGACTAATGCATTCGTTACCCCTGAGCAATTATTTCGTTTAGCTACAAATGATCAACAAAATGCTGTTGAAGTTAGAGAACGTTTTTTAACAGATTTAGCACTTGTCATTTCAAATTTACAGGCAGTTTTAGATATTGATTGTCTAGTGATTGGCGGGGGTGTTTCAGAATCAGCTCATGATTGGTGGGACTTGTTGATGGATAAAGTAAATCCTCTAAAATTACAACCGCTAGAAATCAGAAGAGCACTTTTCGGCAACGAATCTGGAATGCTTGGAGCTGCTTTACTTGTAAGAAATTAAGCAAAAGGATGTGATAAGAAATGTCGACCTTAACCTTAAATGGAATTTCCAAAGTTTATGATTCTAAAGTAAAAGCAGTTTCGGATTTTACTTTAGAAATAGATGATCAAGAATTTATTGTTTTTGTTGGTCCATCTGGATGTGGAAAAAGTACAACATTACGAATGATTGCTGGTCTTGAAGATATATCGGCTGGTGAATTATTCATTGATGGTAAAAGAATGAATGATGTTCAGCCAAAGGATCGGAATATCGCAATGGTATTTCAAAACTATGCGTTATATCCACATCTAAGTGTATTTGACAATATGTCATTTGGTCTCAAAATGAGAAAAGTTCCTAAACTCGAGATACGAGAAAGAGTTGAGAAAGCGGCTGAAATTTTAGATTTAGTTCCATATTTGAAACGGAAGCCGAAAGCGCTTTCAGGTGGTCAGCGACAACGAGTTGCGTTAGGAAGAGCCATTGTTCGAGATGCGAACATTTTTTTAATGGATGAACCTTTGTCGAATTTAGACTCTAAATTACGTGTTCAAATGCGTACGGAAATCATGAAATTGCATAATGATTTGAAAACGACAACTATTTATGTCACTCATGATCAAACAGAAGCCATGACGATGGCTAGTCGTATTGTCATCATGAGAGATGGTGTTATTCAGCAAATTGGTACCCCAAGAGAAGTTTATAACCAACCATCTAATATGTTTGTTGCGGGCTTTATTGGCTCACCTTCAATGAATTTTTTTAAAGGACTTTACAAATCAGGCATCCTGCAAATTGGAACGATTAAAATTCCATTATTAAAAGAACAACACATATTACTCGCAGGTTACGAGGGGAAAGAAATTGTTATGGGAATTCGCGCTGAATTTATCGGTAAAGCAACTCCATCCATCGACTCTCATCAATTTTTTACGTTTACTTCAAAAGTAGTCTTAACTGAATTAACGGGATCTGAACAAATGGTCTTTTCATCTATTGCTGATCAAACGTTTGTGGGGAAAATGGATTCAAAAGAATGGATACGTCCTAATGAACAAATACATTTCGCCATTCAATTAGAATTTGCTTATTTTTTTGATAAAGATTCAGAATTACGAATCAGTGAATAATTCGGACACATAAACCATATGGTACATTACGCTTCACTCAGTTTTGTGCAAACGTTTTCACTAAGCTCGAAAATCCAATAAATCTGGAGGGGAAAAGATGAAAAAAATGTGGCGAGCAGGATTACTAGTTGCTTCCTTAGGAGTAGCAGCAATACTAACAGGGTGTGGAACTTCCGAAAAAGGCAATACAGCTGACAAACCGAAAGAACAAAAAACGGAATCAGTAACTTTAGATATATTTCAATTCAAGGTAGAATTTAAAGATCAATTTGAAGCAGTTGCAAAGAAATATGAAGAAGAAAATAAAAATGTCAAAATTAATATCACAACAGTAGGTGGTGGCGAAGATTATGGTGCGGCACTTCGTTCAAAGTTCTCTTCAGGCAATGAGCCAGCTATTTATAATATCGGGGGTCCTCAAGACGTAGCTGACTGGAAAGACAAACTTGTGGACTTATCCGATACTGCTTCAGCCAAAGCTGCTTTAAATGGCACATTAGCTGGTGTTTCAGTTGATGGCAAAGTATTAGGGCTTCCATATAATCAAGAGGGCTATGGGTTCATCTATAATAAAAACATTTTCAAAAAAGCAGGTATCGATCCTGCTTCTATTACAGATTTCGCATCACTTGAAAAAGCAGTAAAAGACCTAGATAGCAAGAAACAAGAATTAGGTCTTAAAGCTGTATTTGCATTACCAGGTAAAGAAACTTGGGTTACTGGTTTACATCTATCAAATGCGTTTTTAGCGCCAGAGTTTGATAACAATGTATTAACTGCCTTTAATTCGAAAAAAGTAGATTTTAAATATAAAGATGCATTTAAGAAAGTACTTGATTTACAAAATCAATACTCGGTTCAACCGACAGTGAGCTTAGACTATTCCAAACAAGTAGAAGAACTATTCTCACTTCAAAAAGTGGCGATTATTCAACAAGGGAACTGGGTTTATAACTCAATTACTAGCATTGATAAAGACTTTGCTGACAATGGTATTGGATTACTACCAATTCCTGTTGAAGGATATAAAGGGGATAGCGTTCCAGTGGGAATTCCCATGTATTGGGGTGTAAACAGTAAGGCAGATGAAAAAGTGATTACTGAATCCAAGAAATTCTTAGATTGGCTTTACACTTCTGAGGAAGGAAAACAAATTGTCTTAAATGATTTCAAATTTATCCCAGCGTACAATGGCTATGATTCTTCCAAAATTTCAGATCCACTTTCAAAAGCAGTTTATGACTATGCAAGTAAAGGGAAAACAATTGGTTGGACATTTATGGGATATCCAACTGGATGGGGGCAAGATGAGTTAGGTGTTCAAATTCAAAAATATCTAAGTAAAAAAGCAACTTGGGATGAAGTAGTCGATGCAACGAAAAAAGCATGGGAAAAGGATCGACAATAGGATTTTCATGAAGTGAAATTAGCTCCGCTTTCCGTGGGCGAACTGACGAGCCTCCTCGTTCGCTTCGCTCCCTGCGGGGTCTCGTCTAGCTCGTTTTCCCACAGGAGTCTCCGCTAATTCCACTTTAACTAAGGTGGTCACACATGATTTCTATCATAAAAATCAAGCTATTTTTACTTTTTCAGTAATATCAAACTAAGCGTAGCATCTACCAGCATGACGTAAACTACTAATGATTTCTATATAACGAAAATTCATATGCTGTCCTCAAAGCTGAACAATTGGATCACTTTTTGGTCAGCATAGATTTTTATTGAACCGATTTAACTTATTTTAGCTTAATGTAATTGGAGGTGTGATTATTTGCGAACAAAAAATATAGCCTATTGGCTCTTTCTAGCACCCGTTTTAATAGCGTTAACGTTAGTAATAATTGTCCCATTATTGGTTGGTGTCTACTATTCTTTTACTGATTGGAATGGCATTCAAACAAATCATTTTATTGGCTTTGATAACTACAAAGCACTATTTCAAGATGAAAAATTCCTTGATTCATTATGGTTCACAACAAAATTTTCGATTGTTTCGGTTATTTTGATTAACTTGATTGGTCTTGGGCTAGCACTCCTTGTCACAGCAAAATTAAAAACGAATCATCTATTACGCACCGTTTTCTTTATGCCAAATCTAATCGGTGGATTAATACTTGGTTTTATATGGCAATTTGTTTTCACAAAGGTATTTGCAAGTTTTGGCGAACTAATCGGAATGGATAGTTTACAAGGCTGGTTATCCACTCCAGGTACTGGGTTTTGGGGACTGGCTATTCTCATGAGCTGGCAAATGGCAGGGTATATTATGGTAATTTATATTGCTTATATTGAAGGTGTTTCAAACGAATTACTAGAGGCGGCTGAAATGGATGGTGCCAATGCTTTTCAAAAAATTCGCTATGTGTTATTTCCATTAGTTGCACCTGCTTTTACAGTTAGTATGTTTTTAACTCTCTCAAACTCTTTTAAACTCTACGACCAAAATTTATCTTTAACTGCTGGTGGTCCTTATAATTCAACACAAATGGTTGCTATGGAGATCTTTAATACTGCATTTACAAAATATGATATGGGATATGCACAAGCAAAAGCTGTTATTTTCTTCATTATTGTAGCAGTGATCGCTTTAATTCAAGTTTATATCAATAAGAAGCGAGAGGTGGAGATGTAATGTGGAAATCGTATTTGATTCCACTTGAACTATTAGGTATTGCATTAGGAATTATTTGGATACTTCCATTCTATTTAATGATCATTAATTCTTTAAAAACAAAGCGAGAAATTTTCGAAGATACATTAAAACCACCTAGTTCAGTAACATTTGACAACTATGTGCAGGCATTTAAAGAATTAGATTTTATCAGGACATTCGGAAATTCACTCCTTATTCTTGTAGTTAGTGTAGCCTTGATCATCATTTTTTCAGGGATGGCTGCTTATGCATTATCACGTGTAAAGAGTCGCATTAGTACCGTCATTTTCTTTTTGTTTGTAGCAGCGATGTTAATTCCTTTTCAGTCAGTGATGATACCTTTGATTACAATTTTCGGGAAAGTTGAGATGTTAAATCGTATAGGTCTCATTTTTATGTATGTAGGATTTGGAGCAAGTCTATCCATTTTTTTATATCACGGCGCGTTGAATTCAATTCCGAAATCCTTGGATGAAGCAGCAACAATAGATGGCGCAAATAAATTTCAAATATTTTGGTACATTATCTTTCCAATGTTAAAACCAATTACAGTAACGGTTGGTATTTTGAATACGATCTGGATTTGGAATGATTATCTATTACCGTCACTAGTGATAAACCAAAAAGGTATGGAGACCATACCATTAAAAATGTTCTTTTTCTTCGGAGAATATACAAAACAATGGCATCTTGCATTAGCCGGTTTAACATTAGCTATTGTTCCAGTGATCATTGCTTACTTCTTTGCACAAAAATCGATTATAAAAGGTGTATCAGAAGGTGCGATCAAATAAAAAATGAAAGGATGGGTACTCATTGGCAGTTACCATCATAGATGTTGCACGAGAAGCAAATGTGTCACCATCGACAGTATCTCGAGTTATTTCAGATAGTCCAAGAATAAGTGAAAAAACGAAACGAAAAGTAAGACAAGTTATGGATCGATTAAATTACCATCCAAATTTCCAAGCAAGAAATTTAGCTGCTAAGCGTACAAGGACGATTGGCGTAATCATGTCGCATTCTACTTCTCTTGCTTTTCAAAATCCTTTTTTTCCAGAAGTCATCCGTGGTATTTGTACCAGTGCTCATGCAAACCAATACGGTATGTATCTCTCAACGGGGGGGAATGAAAAAGAAATCTATCAAGAAGTGAAGTCGATGGTGCAAAGCAAAAAAGTAGACGGTATTATTTTACTCTACTCAAAAGTGAATGATCCTACATTAACTTTTTTAAAAGAAGTAGATTTTCCATTTACGATGGTAGGTCGTCCCTATCAATATGAAGAAGAAATCACATATATTGATAACGATAATCGGAAAATTGCCTATGAATTAGTGAAGTATCTTGTTCAATTAGGTCACCAACATATTGCGTTTGTAGGTGGTAATCTAGATTATGTCGTTTCACTGGATCGATTAGAGGGATACAAATCTGCTCATATTGATTTGAATTTAACATACAAAGAAGAATATATTATCCATACACAAAATCAATCACCCAATGATTTTGATAGCATTAGAACGCTCATACATTTAGATGTTCCACCAACAGCACTTATTGCTCACGATGATTCTGTTGCTTATGAAATCATTCGACATTTAGAAGAGCTGTCTATTCGAGTACCTGACGACCTGTCCATCGTTAGTTTTAATAACCATGCTTTATCTGCATTTGTAAAACCTCCATTAACGACTGTAGATATCTCAATTTTCCAGCTAGGTTTAGAAGCTGCAAATTATTTGTTTGAAAAAATGAACAGGACACAAGCACCCATTAAGAGTCGGTTTGTATCTACTACTTTAATTGAACGACAATCTACTAAATCGTTAACAAAAGATACGATGAAGGGATAAGAGGTGACATATGAAAAAAGCCTGGTGGAAAGAAGCAGTTGCTTATCAAGTGTATACACGAAGTTTCCAAGATTCGAATGGAGATGGAATTGGAGATATTAGAGGTTTAATCTCAAGACTCGATTATCTTCGTGATTTGGGTATTACTGTTATTTGGATTAGCCCTATGTACCGATCACCGAATGACGATAACGGGTATGATATTAGCGATTATCAATCCATATTGGAAGAATTCGGTTCCATGGAAGACTTTGAAGAATTACTTGATGAAGTGCATCAACGTGATATGAAACTAGTCATTGATTTAGTGATCAACCATACAAGCGATGAACATCCATGGTTTATTGAATCACGTTCTTCAATTTCCAATCCTAAACGAAATTGGTATATTTGGCGAGATGGAAAGAATGGGGGAGAACCAACCAATTGGGGGAGTGTTTTTGGCGGATCAGCATGGAAGTATGATGAAGTAACTAATCAGTATTACCTCCATCTCTTTTCAAAAAAACAACCTGATTTAAACTGGGAACATCGTGATGTACGTTTGGCTCTATATGAAATGGTTCAGTGGTGGCTTGAGAAAGGGATAGATGGTTTTAGAGTTGATGCCATTAGTCATATTAAAAAAGATACATCTTTTTCTGACATGCCAAATCCTAATAATCTTCGCTATGTTCAAGCATGGGAAAAATATATGAATGTCCCTGGGATTACAATTTTTTTACAAGAACTTAAACAAGCAACCTTTACTAAATACGATATTATGACAGTTGGAGAGGCTAATGGTGTTGGTGTTGATGAAGTAGCTGAGTGGGTTGGCGAAAAAGACGGTGTATTCAATATGATTTTTCAATTTGAACATTTAAGTATATGGGATACGTCTCTTAAAAATAAATTAGAGATCCCTGCCTTAAAAAAAGTCTTAACGAGATGGCAAAAAGCGTTAGAAGGGATAGGATGGAATGCCTTATTTATCGAGAATCATGATAATACGAGAGTGGTTTCAACTTTAGGAGACGATCAATTGTATTGGCGAGAAAGTGCAACGTCCTTTGCCACTATGTACTTTTTCATGCAAGGAACACCATTTATCTATCAAGGGCAAGAAATAGGAATGACAAATGTACAGTTTTGTTCGATTGAAGACTATAACGATGTCGCAACCAAAAATGTATATAATGAAGGAATTACCAAAGGACAAACACATGAAGAACTGATGAAACGTATTTGGAAAACAAGTCGTGATAACTCACGTACGCCGATGCAATGGTCTGACGAAGAAAATGCAGGATTCACATCAGGTACACCGTGGATGAGCATAAATCCAAATTATACGAAGATCAATGTCACAAAGCAGCAACAAGACTCCCATTCTATCCTAAACTACTATAAAAAAATGATTCAATTACGGAAGACTGATGAAATTTTCGTCTATGGTCAATATGATTTAGTACACGAAGGCCATCCAGCTATTTATGCCTATACGAGAACTTATAAAAGTGAAAAAGTAATGATCTTATGTAACCTAACTAGTGATCCAGTGATAGTAGAAGAGAGCGATGGAATCAATTATAGTGACGAACAACTTTTACTAGCAAATATGCTTGTAAAACCACATAAGAATGAAACAATGCTAAAACTTGCTCCTTATGAAGCGAGGATTTATAGGCTAAAAATGACATAAAAAAATTTGGGTACATCTTAATATAGATACACATATTAAAGGTATTTCCTATAACATATTTTAGAGGGCAATCCCCTCTATTTTTTGTGAAAAATGATATATGTATTTCCATAAAATGATATAATAATTAGGTACATAATAACGGATAAGGGATGACATATATGTTAGTTGTTAAGACCAAAGCTGAATTAAAGAAAGCACAAAAAGATAAAGTGAAAGAATTCTTAATCATAGGAGATCTGGCTGAAAAAGTACAAAAAGCAAAAAGTATTTCAAAATTAAGTAAGAAAAAAGTTATTTTGTTGTCTGGTGTTTTAGCTGCTGGTGTAGCTGCAGCTATTCCAACTGGTGGAACTTCATTAGGTGCGGCTGGTTTAACTTTTGCTGCAGTAGAAGCAGGAGCTGGAGCAGCAGGTACGGGGCTATCAACAGGTGCTATTATAGCAATTGCTTCAATAGGTGGTGCGCTTGTAGCATATGCATTATATAAAGATTACAATCTAGAATTTGAAAAAAATCCAAATGGCGGTACTAAGGTAAAATGCACTAGACATTAAATAAAAGATAGAGGGAGAAGTGTTAAGTTAAGCATGATTTGATTCATTTCAAATCATGCTTTTAATTATTGGTCTTAATCATCTTTGCCCTTTTATCCCTCAACAAAACCCAGGCTTCTTCAAAAATTTAAATATATTCGTTTTATATTCTTCAACACCTGGCTGATCGAATGGGTTTATATCAAGAAGATAAGCACTATAAGCACAAGCCATCATAAAGAAATATAAAAGATGCCCTAGATGTCTTTCATCTAATTGATGGATAGTGATGGTGATTTGGGGGACACCACCTTGTAAATGCGCAATGGAAGTTGCTTCGTAGCAAACTTGATTAAATTCATGCAATGTTAAGCCACTTAAATAATTTAATTCATCTTCATTTTGCTCTGATTCAAATATCGTCAAATCTTCATCCACTTTTTCTATTAAAAGAAATGTCTCAAATAGCATACGTTGACCATCTTGAATATATTGACCTAATGAATGCAAATCCGTTGAATAAAGAGCAGAAGTGGGGAAAATACCTTTACCGTCTTTTCCTTCACTTTCAGCAAATAGTTGTTTCCACCATTCTTGTACATATTTCAATTTGTCATCAAAAGAAGTAAGAATTTCAACAGGATAACCTGCATCATATAGATTTTTTCGAATAATCGCATATTGGATCGCAGGATTATTCTCGACATCTGTTCCTTGTAATTCTTTTTGAGCCATTTTTGCACCAAATAACAATTCATCTATATCATAACCTGCTGCTGCTATTGGTAATAGCCCAACTGCAGTAAAAACAGAATACCGACCACCAATATTTTCTGGTACAGTCAATCGTTTATATCCTTTTTCAATCGCTAAAGTTCGTAAAGCTCCCTTCTTTTCATCTGTCGTCACAATTATTCTTGATGCAGCTTGTTCTCCATAACGTTTTTCCATATACTGTATTAAGAAGCGTGAGGCAATTGCGGGTTCTGTAGTGGTACCGGATTTAGAAATAACATTGATCGTGACTTCTTTACTGTCTAAATATTTCATTAATTGCTGTAAGTAGGATCCGCTAACTAGATGACCTGCAAAAATAACCTCTAATTTATTAAAGGATTGAAAATTTTTTGATAATGCCTCTAAAATGGCTTTCGATCCTAAATAGGATCCACCGATGCCAATTACAACTAAAACATTTGATTTTTCTCGAATTTCTTTAGCTATATCTTTAAGTTCCTTTAGCCATTCATGGTGCAGAGAGCTTGGCCAATCTACCCAGCCTAAATAATCAGAGCCAACACCTGATTTGCTATGGATCCCATGATGAATCCTTTTAATTTTTTGTTTTAACTCTGAGGTTAGAAGATTTGAATAGTTTCCAGAATAATTGAAGGCAATTTTCATGACGTTCTCCTTTGAATGATATTCAGAAAGAGAAGTTGAATCATGATGTTTAGAAGATGAAGAAAGAAAAACTTTCAGAATTTATATTCATCTCTTTCTAATGCAGTATATGCATGGAAAATAGCAATTATCGAATTAGTTTAAAAGAATTTAATTCAGCTAAATTTTTGTTTACTTTCTTATTTATTACTGACCAAAAAGTAAGGTGTGATGAAATGATGATTTTAGTAAGTTCATGTTTAGCAGGTTTTAAGGTAAGGTATAATGGATCACATAGTTTGAATAATAAAGTGGAATCAATGATAAAAAGTGGGAAAGCAATAGCTGTTTGTCCTGAATTATTAGGAGGTTTTTCGACTCCTAGAGAGCCTGCTGAAATAGTAGGTGGTACAGGAGAAGATGTTCTAAAAGGAACAGCAAAAGTAATTGAAAAATCAGGTAGAGATGTAACAGATCTATATTTAAAAGGTGCTTATGAAACACTTAAAAAAGCTAAAGAAGTAAATGCTACATTAGTTGTCTTAAAAGAATATAGCCCATCTTGTGGCAGTAAAATGATTTATAATGGGGAATTCAAAAATGAAAAAATAGCTGGTAATGGTGTAACGACTGCTTTGCTTTTAAAAAATAGAATTAGAGTGATAGCTGATGAAATGCTTCCGGAATTTCTCGCAGAAATTGAAGAAAATTAGAGTTGTTAAAATTTATATTCTAAAACTAAAATTTAAAAGGTGAACAAAATGATCTTTTTTGATATAGATGGAACATTATTGAATCATGACCGTGCAGAGAAGTTAGGATCTATTGAATTTTTTAATAAATGAGTCAATTTCATAATGCAAAATCTATACTAAAATTTCGAACATTAGATGTTATCTACTTTTGTTCTTTATGGAGCGGAAGACGGCGACTCCTACCTGAATAGCTTAAGCTGAAAGCCCCGCAGGAACGGAGTGACGAGGAGATTGAAGCCAAGCCCGTGGAAAGCGCCGTCTGGAGCGGAATAAC
Source organism: Rummeliibacillus pycnus (assembly GCF_002884495.1). GTDB lineage: Bacteria > Bacillota > Bacilli > Bacillales_A > Planococcaceae > Rummeliibacillus > Rummeliibacillus pycnus. The sequence goes on from NZ_KZ614145.1 coordinate 961,428, forward strand.
AAAACCAGATATGTTACTCTGTGTTTGAACTCTCAAAAAAGTATTATGAACAGTATTTAGTGAAAGAAATATCTTTTCAAGAACATCGAAGAAAACGTATAAAAGCGTTATTTGGAGACCATTTAAGTAATGAAGCAGCTGACCAATTATTTAATGATTATTTAACGTTATATACAAGAAACTGGACCTCTTTTGAAGATGTCATTCCATGTTTAAATCATTTAAAAGACCTAGGTTGTAGACTCGGAATTATAAGTAATGGAGACAATCTTCAGCAAATTGAAAAATTGGAGAAGTTGCATATACAAGACTACTTTGAATGCATCATTACATCAAGTGAAGTTGGTGTTGCTAAACCAAATGAAACGATCTTCCTTGAAGCTAGCAAAATAGCAAATGTCAACATAAAAGAATGTTATTATGTAGGTGACCAACTCGAAACAGATACAATTGGAAGTAACTTTGCAGGAATGATTGGAATATGGCTCAATCGTAAACAAGTAAAAAGAACAAATTGTGATGTGAAAGAAATTCACCATCTTCTTGAATTAGATTCAATTTTCCATCGTAAGATTACATAAAACTAACTATTTTCTATTAATATATTAAAGTGTCTTGATAGGAGGTGGCCAAACTGATAAAAAGGAAAATTCTTCTTTATGCCCTTCTGATTTTAGCAACCATACTTGGATTATTTGGTCAGGAAATTTCTTATTTTCTGCATGAGAATTTTACATCGAAGATCTATCCTATCTATTATTTAACAGCGATAACAACAATAAGTGTCCTTTTATTTTTATTTTCAACTGTATTAACATACATTTTTGTTAAAAAGAAAAAAATTCAGGAAGATCATTTTTTTACATATCTTATTGTTCTTGTTGCTTTTATGACATCTATTTGGTCATTATTTGTTTTAGCTATGTGGTGGAGTTGAAATATTAAATGGAAGTATGTAGGGAAATATCCATTCTATTATAAAAATTTAGTCATTCTTATGAAGATTTCTAGAACGATCCGAAAATCATGTCAAAAAGTATACCCCTATTCATTGCCCAAACTAAAGGACGTTGTTAAGATAGAAGTAATGATGGTTAATCCACCATTTTATCCCGCATTAACGGGCAGTAAGATCTCTTCCTTCAAAATACATGAAGATAAGTGGGAGTCTGGAAGTCCGAATGTGGTGAAGTTTCACTTTATTAGTATTGGAGAATTGTTATGAATATTTTAAGACTTTTAATTTTTTACCTAATCGCGTTGGGAATAGGTGCCATTTTTATTTGGCTGAAAGTACCAACTAATTTTTCGGTTGCCTTTTTTACGATTCTTGCTGTGGCAATAATAGGTTATTATGCTTTTATAATGACCTCATCTAAAAATACAAAAGCAATACTTCGTCAAGCGCGTTACCAAAAAAGCAATCCAACCTATGCTTATGCTTTTGCCATTAAAGATGGTACAAAAGAAGATGAAATCGAAGCACTCGATCGTCTGATTAAAAAATATAAAAATCAACCCGATGGACTGAGTGATTATCAATTTAAACGTGCCGTTCGTTTAGGAGATCTTGCTAGTGCTGGAGAAATTGTCAATTCAATGAAAAATGGTCCGCTTAAAACGTATAATATGGCATATTTTGAAGCGTTATTAGGAAAATACGGTAAAGCAAGAAATCATCCGTTTCTTCAATCTTGGATGTCACATTCAATAGAAGCAGTTATAGCTAAAAAGCAACATAAACTCGATCGCTATAAAGAAGAAATGCAACAAGCGATTGAACAATCGAAAGGGATTCAACGATTGATGAATCAAGTAACGTATGAGAAAACGCTCAAGGAATGGAAATAAACTTTTAAATGGAAACCTGCATTCTTAATTGGATGCAGGTTTTTTGAATGATGTTAAAAAGGAAAAAAATTCTATTATTATCTAGTGATAATAGTAAATGTTTACTATAATAAAAACAAATCATTTTATAGAGACTAGGCGAGTGATTTATGGAGAAGTATTCGGGTTTGTTAAAGGATTTACGAAAATTTATTGTGACAATGATCGTGATGATCTGTTTCGTAATTAGCTTTCGTGCAGTTATTTCACCTGAGATAGTCATTGGAGATAGTATGGAAAACAGCTTACATGAAGGAGATTATCTAATTTCAAATAAACTTGCATATAAGTATGAAACTCCACAGTACAACGATATTGTGAGTTTCGATGCAGAACTTGTAGCTGGACATGATTTATTTATTAAACGAGTGATAGGCTTACCTGGCGATCATATTCAGATAAAAAACAATGTGCTTTATCGGAATGATAAAAAAGTTAATGAGCCTTATATGAAAGAACCTATGAAAACAAATGATTTAGACATAAAGATCGCAAAGAATGAAATTTTTGTCATGGGAGACAATCGTAATCATTCAATGGATTCTAGAGATTTTGGCCCCATTAATTATCATAAAGAAGTGCTTTCAAGAGTGTTGTTTCGATTAAAGCCATTAAATCAAAATTTTAAATAGATTGGCTAACCGATAGAAGCAGTATGTAGCATGCTGCTTTTTTGTTTTTCATTGAATTCTATTTGAATGATTGTTTTTGAACAGGGAATGCTATTCGTAAATAGAAGAAAGGAGATTCTAAAATGAAGAAATGGTCATCTTATATAGCTGTAATAATCCTATCCATTATTTTAGTAGGATGTGGAAGCGGAAATAAGTCTGATAATGCATCAAATGTAAAAACAGATGTACCAACTTCAGAAGGCAGTGCCTATGATTCAACACATCGATCAACTAATACAACAAAAACAATTGATAATACGCAAAACAAAGCATTTAACTTTTCAGAATTCAAATTAGACGTCGACTACGGAGCAAATCACTCTTTTGAGGTTAATTTTGAAAATAGAAATAATGGAGCAGATGTGTCAATTGAAGATGAACGAAAAAATCAGAAAATGGAAGGTAATAATGCTTATACGCAACTTGAACACTATTTTAAAAAGTTAACAATTGACGCCTCCACTCCAGATGAAGAAGTGAAAAAACAAATTATTAATGTTTTTAATATTGATAATTCTTATAAAACAATTGATTTAGAAGTAAAATATTCGGATGGTATGGAAAAGAAATATAGATTTACACACTAGAACGATATGTTACGAAATACAGTTACAGTAGATCAATAAAACGGTGTTCAACAGCGAACGCCGTTTTATTTTTTGTCAGGAAGGTTCATTTAATTCGAACTGAGTTTGAAACCTTTTTTAAAATAAAACGTATAAAAAGTAGGATTATTTTCTATATTTCCATAATGATAGAATAAAAATTTTTACATAAAAGGATGCGATACTAATGGGCTTATTAAAAGCAGGAATAGGCGCTGCAAAAGGCGTGTTAGAAGATCAATGGCGTGATTATTTTTATTGTGAAGGGCTTTCGAAAGAAGTGTTGGTCACTAAAGGTGTCAAGCGTAAAACAAAACGTGGAGCAAACAGAGGGAATGACAATATTATTTCGAATGGTTCTATTATTGCTGTAAATGAAGGCCAATGTATGATGATTGTAGAGCAAGGAAAGGTCGTTGAAGTTAGTGCTGAGGCAGGCGAGTATGTATATGATACTTCAACAGAACCTAGCATCTTCTTTGAGGGGGATTTCAAAGAAAATATTCTACAAACATTTAAGGAAATTGGTAAGCGGTTTACATTTGGCGGAGAACCACCTAAGGATCAACGAATTTATTATTTTAATACAAAAGAAATTATGGGCAATAAATATGGTACGCCAAGTCCTGTTCCTTTCCGAGTAATTGACCAAAATATCGGATTAGATATCGATATTTCTATCCGCTGTCATGGAGAATATTCCTATCGAATTATCAATCCACTATTATTTTATAAAAATGTTTGTGGGAATGTTGAATACGATTTTCATCGTGATGAAATTGATAGTCAATTAAAAACAGAATTAATGACTGCTTTGCAACCAGCATTCGCTAAAATTTCAGCATCTGGTGTTCGTTATAGTGAAATTCCAGCGCATACCATCGAAATAGCATCTGCGTTAAACCAAGTATTATCTGAGAAATGGTTAGAATCTCGTGGTATTGCTGTTGGTACATTTGGTATTAACTCACTGAAAGCTTCTGAAGAAGATGAAGCAATGATCAAACAATTACAAAAGAATGCGATTTTCCGTAATCCATCTATGGGAGCTGCTCAAATTACAGGGGCACAGGCAGATGCAATGGTTAAAGCAGCTGAAAATGAAAATGGTGCATTAGGTGGGTTTATGGGGATGAACATGGCTACACAAGCTGGCGGTGTAAATGCAGCACAGCTATATCAAATGGCTGCACAACAAAATCAACAAGTCCCACAAAATCAACCATCATCGGACAATAGCTGGAGATGTGCTTGCGGTCAGATAAATACAGGAAAATTCTGTTCAAACTGTGGAACTCAAAAACCAAAAAATGATGGTTGGACATGTACTTGTGGTTCGTTAAACAAAGGAAAATTCTGTTCAAATTGTGGTACTAAAAAACCGGAAGGAACACCAACCTACGTTTGTGACAAATGTGGTTGGAAACCAGCAAATCCTCTAAATCCACCAAAATTCTGTCCTGAATGTGGAGACATTTTTGATGATCATGACAAACGATAGGAGGAGTATTCGGTGACTGAAGATCTTAAGAATACAAAACTTGATTTTGATGCTGAATGCCCTTCTTGTGGAGCTTCAATAGAATTTAACCCTAAAAACGGTAAGTTAACTTGCCCGTATTGTGGATATGAAAAAGAAATTGCTAAACCTGAAGAGGAGAAAGACAAAGTAGCTCAGGAAATGGATTTTTACTCTGCGGAGAAACGAGGCAATTTTGACTGGGGTGTTGAAAAGAAAACCGTAACTTGCAGTGAATGTGGATCCGTAACGATCTATGATGCATTGCAAGTTGCAGATACTTGCCCTTATTGTGGGTCTCATCAAGTGATGGAAGCAGCTACTGTTGATACACTTGCTCCAAATGGTGTTTGCACATTTGAAGTAACTGATAAAGAAGCAGGGGCCAATTTTCAAACTTGGATAAAAGGAAGATGGTTTACGCCTCGTGCCGCCAAATCAAGTGCGAAACCAAGTGCGTTTAAAGGTGTCTATCTACCCTATTGGACATTTGATACGAAAACAGGGTCCCATTATACAGTAGATTATGGTATTAACCGTGTCGTGAGAGACAGAGACGGAGATACATATGTCGAAACAGATTGGTATACGACTTCCGGTTTTTATCAAGAATTCATCGATGATCAATTAGTAAGTGCAACAACTCGTTATGATCTCGATATAATGAGAAAAATAGAACCATTCAATTTATTGAATAATAAATCCTATAAACCTGAATATGCTTCTGGATTTCTGGCAGAACGTTATAGTATAGGTTTAGATGATGGATGGAAAATTGCACAGCAAGATATTAAGGAAAATATTCGGCAACAAATTGCATCCAAAATTCGTTTTGAATATGGAGCAGATCAAATTGGAAGTATTCAGTTCTCCACTACATATGATGACATCACCTATAAATACTTGATGTTACCAATTTGGTTATCCTCCTTTCAGTATAAAAACAAAGTCTATCAGTTTATGGTAAATGGTCAAACCGGTAAAGTCGGTGGTCGGGCGCCTATATCTCCTATAAGAGTTGCTATTGCAGTAATTCTTGCATGTGCTATTTTAGCGATTTTTGGATACTACTATGAACATTCATAAATAATAAGATAGTAAAAAAGACGGTCTTCACCGTCTTTTTTAAATATTCTACTACAAATCGTTCACGTTTCCATTCTCATATGAAACAATAGAAAGAGTGATTAGAAAAGTGATTATAAGAGATCACGCTAATCACATTATTAATAGATAGACGTTGAGTGAAAAATTAAAACATAAGATCAACAAAAAGATTTAGATATACATAGATCGATTAAGAGGAGGTAATAATGTTGAAAAAGATACTGGAAAAACGATTATCTTATTTATATTTAGGTGAATTGTCCTCAATCGTCGTTTTTGTTTTTGTTAGTTATTTATTTAATTATGCATACCCCAACCTACAATTGTATTCACTCTATTCATTTTGGCTATCATTTATCCTCTTAGAGTGTCTTTTACTACAAGGAACGATTTATTGGTTTGTGAAATTAAAAAGGCTAAGAAACGAGATTACGTCAATCACACCAATTAGCATTGTTCGATCATTATATTTTTTTAAAAAGCTGAATATAGCAATGTTTATAGCCGCCATAATTGCATTTATTTTTGACATCTTTGATCGGTACCCCTCCGTACCATTAGATGGGTTGTCAATTACATTTTTTATTTATATCTTTGCAATTTTAGAGTTTATCAACTACTTTTACATTCAACTCTCATACGATAATATCTCTGACATTAAATATTTATTAAAACGAAAAAAATTAAAAAAATCCTGTATGAATAAAGATTTTAAACGAATTTAATAGATATTCTTTAGAAAAAGACATTTCAGGAGATGGAGTACATATTAATGGATAGCATTATTTTTGATTTAGATGGAACTATTTGGGATTCTATTGAAACGGTGCTACTTGCTTGGAATACTATATTTGAAGATCAGCAAGTAGGGAAGAAGTTAACAAGAAAAGATTTAGAAGGTACTATGGGACTTCAACTGGACGGCATAAGTAGAAAGTTATTTCCAAACTTAGATTTAAACACTCGAACCAAAATAATTAAACAGTGCTTTGAGATTGAAGGTAAATATATAGAAGAGCACGGTGGAATTCTTTATGAAAGCGTGGAAGATGTACTAAATAAACTTTCTAAAAAATATAAACTTTTTATTGTTAGCAATTGTCAACAGGGATATATGGAGGGGTTTTTTAATTTTCATAAACTACAAAATTACTTTTTAGATTATGAAATCCCAGGTAGAACGGGTCTTTCAAAAGGAGATAATATCAAACTAATCATCGAAAGAAATAACCTTTCAAAACCTGTTTATGTTGGAGATACAGAAGGGGACCTAAAGGCGTCCAGGTACGCCGGTATCCCTTTTGTATACGCAAAGTACGGATTTGGAAATGTAAGTGAATATGATCAAGTTACTGAGAAATTTGATGACCTTTTAGAACTATTCTAAAGAATACGAACAAAATAAGGATGTGTTTTCCTAAAAACGTGAATTAGGTCAACATATCCTTGACTCCTTTCGCATGTAAATTAACTCAAAATCAGTAACCCTTTATACTACATTGCAAATATACAAAATATACAACGGTTGTTTATCATACAGTTCGAGTATGAGGAATTCCACCGCATATTTCTCAAAATAGGTGGTCCCTATTTTTAAAGAGGTTTATCAAATTCGTATGCATGTAAAACAGAGGTATCTATCAAACTAACGATTATTGATAAGTTACTGCTGTACCTGTTGCTACACACATTAACATGCCATCGCGAATCGTTTCGAAATCTAAATCGACACCTATGACAGCGTTAGCTCCTATTTTTTCTGCACGTTCGATCATTTCTGCGATTGCTATTTCACGACCTTCGGCTAATTTTCCCTCATAGGCGGAGCTACGACCTCCAATGACATCCGTTATGGAAGCGAAGATATCACGCACAATATTGGCCCCCATAATCGCTTCCCCCGTAACGATTCCATGATAGGTTAGAACTCTTTTGCCATCAAGACTGTTTGTTGTGGTTACTAACATTTCATCATCTCCCTTAGCAAATTTTCCACCTAATCACTATTGTATTTTAAAAACCGACGAAAAATGTTTGACGGATAAAATTAAATAACTAAAATGAACTTTTTTGTTTTGTTATGCGGTAGGATTGTTTGGTTTTGTGTTTTTGATTATTATATAAGAGGATTTTTGCAATATGTATAGAATGTTTTAGGAGTATGAAAACAATATCTTACATTTTGAATGTTTTATACATAGAGGAGCGATTGGATGATCAAAGCTGTTATTTTTGATTTTGATGGATTAATATTCGATACAGAGACCTATGAATTGGAGTCGTATCAAAGTATTTATAAAAAATACAATGTAGAATTTCCGTTGGAAAGATGGCATGAGTCAATTGGCACCAATTTTGTTTTTGACCCTTATGAAAGACTATTAACTTGTCATGCGAATTTAAACAAGGAAGAAATCATTAAAGAAAGGACAGCGATATTTGATCAATCCATTCTAGAGAAATCTCCTCGAGAAGGTGTCATTCAATACTTCGAACAAGCAAAAAATCTTGGGTTAAAGGTTGCACTTGCATCAAGTTCAACAAGTAAGTGGATTTACAGATTTTTAGAACTTTTGGATTTAGAAAGGTTTTTTGATTTAATATTGACTGCAGATGATGTGAGTGAAGTAAAGCCGAATCCTGAACTTTATTTAAGAGTATTAGAGTATTTTGCTATTCAGCCAAATGAAGCAGTTGTCTTTGAAGATTCTCCAAATGGCTCACTTGCAGCTATTCGTGCTAATATTCCATGTGTTGTGGTACCGAATACTGCAACTCGAAATTTAGATTTTGATCATCAAGTGGTAATGAAAATTAATTCAATGGAGGAAATCGAACTTTCTGAACTGCTTCAACAGTTAAAGTTAAGGCATAACTAGTACAATAAAAAACCACCCGCAACGAGGAAAGCGGGTGGTTATATCGAAAGTCATTGTCGAGGAGATCGAGATCCTTAATGACGTTCTGCCTTAATGATTATGTGCATGTTGATGTGCAATAGCAATTTCTTCTTCTAATTCTTTATGCTTAGCAGGATCATATTCTTTTTCCATTTTTGCAATTACGACTGTAGCAACTGAGTTGCCAATAATGTTTGTAATGGCGCGAGCTTCGGACATGAAGCGGTCAACACCGATAAGCAATGCAATTCCTGATACTGGAATCATCGGGAATGCAGTGATAGTTGCAGCTAAAGTAATAAAGCCTGAACCAGTTACCCCAGCAGCACCTTTTGATGTAATCATCAAAATTCCAAGTAAGTAAATTTGTTGCCATAATGATAAGTCAACATGATAGGCTTGAGCAATGAACATTGCTGCCATTGATAAATAGATCGACGTACCATCTAAGTTAAATGAATAACCAGTTGGAACAACTAAACCAACCACTTGCTTTGAGCATCCGAATTTTTCAAGTTTTTGCATAATAGAAGGTAATGCTGATTCTGATGATGAAGTACCAAGTACGACGAATAATTCATCTTTGATATAAGCTATGAACTTTAAAATGTTAAATCCAAAGAATTTTGCGATTAACCCTAATACGATTACAACGAATAAAAACATTGTAATGTAAACGGATGCCATTAGTAAACCTAATGATTTTAATGAACCTAAACCAAAATTACCAATTGTAAATGCCATAGCACCAAATGCTCCGATAGGAGATAATTTCATGACCATTCCGATAATTTTGAAGAAGATCTCTGAAACTTGTTCGCAAAGTTTAATGACTGGTTTTACAGGATCACCAATTGATGCAGCGGCTACCCCAAATAGAATTGCACAAAATAGGACTGGCAACAATTCGCCGTTTGCAAGTGAACCAAAGAAATTATCAGGAATAATATTCGAGATAAATGCTACAAACCCATGATCAGATTCAGCAGCTTGTTTTGTAAATTGTGCGATGTCTCCACCTTTAACATGTGAAGTATCTAAACCCTTACCTGGTTGAATGATGTGAACAACAACTAAACCAATCGCTAAAGCAATTGATGAAACAATTTCAAAGTAAATAAGTGCTTTACCACCGATTGTACCCACTTTTTTCAAGTTGCCCATTCCGCCAATACCCGTAACAACTGTTAGGAAGATAATTGGAGCAATTAGCATTTTAATGAGTTTAATAAAGATATCTGCTAAAACTTTTAATTGAGCACCGAAACTAGGGAATAGGACACCAACGATAATCCCTAGAATAATTGCACAAATAACTTGAACAGTTAAGTTTTTAAAGTTAATTCTCATAATCATACCCTCTTTGTGTGAAGTTTATTATTTAGTTCGTTTTGTTATCGCTTACATTGACCATGATACTCTATCGAAAATGAAAACGATTATTATGGTGATAAAACTCTTTTTGGTCATTTTGGTCATAGATGTTTAATGGCTACTTAAATGAATCGCAAAGCCAGTCATAGCGCAGAATAAGAAAAAACCGAGAATAAATTCTCGGTTTAAAAAATTTTTAGATAATTTAAGAATTAAGTTCTTTTTGTACTAATACAGATATTAATAACTCATCTCGGATTGGATTTCTTTTAAGAAGACGGAACCGATTTCATCCTTGTAGGATGTATATAACGGTTGGAATTTCTGCTCCCATCTTTTCTGTTCTGCAACAGATAGGGGAGATATATCGATATTCGGTTCTTTTTCTAATTTTTCTAAGTCAACCTTATTCATCTTTTTAGCTGTTTTAAAATTCCATTCTGTCGCTTCACTCATAGCCTCTGTTACATCTTCTTGTAGTTCTGGTGAGAGACTATTCCAAAAGTCTTCATTCATCAATACAGCATACCCCAATAACCCATGATTCGATAAGGTAATATGGTTTTGAACTTTATAAAAACCTTTTGAATAGATATTTGAAATGGTATTTTCTTGTGCATCAATTTCATGATTTTCGATTTCGGAATACAATTCATCAAATGAAGTGGTGATTGAACTTGCGCCAAGTATTTCAAATTGAGATTGTAGTACGTTGCTAGGCATAGCACGAACTTTCAAGTTTTGAAAGTCTTCTAACCTTACTAATGGTTTTTTCTCCGAAATCATTTGTTTAAAGCCATTATTCCAGAAAGCAAGACCTTTTATATTTGCATGATTTAATTGGTTCAGTAATTGTTCACCGACACGACCATCTAATATTTTCTTTACATCTTCATCTGTATGGAATAAGTACGGTAAATCTAATACTTGCCAAGAGGGGATTACTTTAGTCATTTTAGAGAAAGTTGGCGCGATCATCTGTACATCTCCATTTTGTAATGCTTTCAATTCGTTATCATCGTTATATAGCATGCCATTTGGATAGATAATGACATGGATACGACCATTTGTCTTTTGCTCTAAAAGTTCAGCAAATTTAATCGCTGTACGTCCCTTTGGTGTATCTTCTGCAACGACATGACTAAAGTTGATCACAATTTGTTTATTTAGGCCTTGCTGTTCATCATCCACCGGTAACGTTGCTGTTTGCCAAAATTGCTGCTTATAGCCGATGGCACCAAGAAGCAGCACAATTGTTAAAATGGCGGTTGTAATATAAACTTTCATGCAATCACCAACATTCTGACATTTTCTTTCTATTCTAACATAATATCAAGTGATACAATATTCGTATACTAACAGATTGGAGGAAGAACGGTGAAAGGGAAGCATCTGTCGATGAATGGCAAAATCATGTCGCTCACCTTCTTCATCATTGTATTTTCATTTTTAGTAGCAGGAATTTTTGTTTTAGGTAATATTCTGTCTACAAAGGAAAAAGAATTAGGGAATCAAGCAATGCTTATTGCACGAACGGTTGCGAAACTTCCAGAAGTACAAAAAGAGCTTTCAACAGATAAAAAACCTATAGATCAAGCAAAGGTGATCAATGAAACCATAGAGGGCATACGAATTATTAACAAAGCAGAATATATTGTTGTGCTAAATATGGATCATATCCGTTTATCTCATCCTGTAAAAGCCTTAATCGGTAAGAAATCGAATACGAGCGATGAAAATGCCGCTTTTGCTGAACATTATTACTTATCGAAAGCAAAAGGTGAAGTCGGAAAAACGATCCGTGCTTTTGTACCGATTATGAATGAAAAACACCAACAAGTGGGCGTTGTGATTGTCGGATACAGTCTACCAACAATAGTAGAAATTTTATATAGTATTCGTAAAGAAATATTAGTTGCAACGTTATTATCACTCTTATTCGGTGCCTGGGGCGCTTGGATGCTCGGTAGAAACATGAAAAAACAGATGTTTGATTTAGAACCACATGAAATTGCAAAGCTCTATACAGAACGTACAGAAACGTTTAATGCGATGCATGAGGGGATTATAGCGATTGATAATGATTTTACGGTCACTATTTTCAATACTAAAGCGAAACAAATATTAGGGGTCGATCAGCAAGACTTAATCGGTAAAAAAATCTATGATATTTTACCAGATACTCGTTTACCTGAGATATTAGATTATAATCAACCTATCTATAACAAAGAATTATTTATCAACCAGCATAACATTATGAGTAATCGTGTACCCATTGAAGTAGATGGTGAAACAGTTGGTGCCATTGCTATTTTCCAAGACCGAACTGAAGTGAAAAAGCTTGCTGAAGAACTTACAGGTGTGAAAGAATTTGTGCAGGCATTACGAATTCAAAATCACGAACATAAAAACAAAATTCATACAATTGCTGGATTATTACAGTTGGGCCATTATCAACAGGCATTGTCTTATATTGAAGAAGTCAAAGAAAAACAAGATGAGATTGCTAATTTTTTAAATGATCGTATTAAGAATCAAAACATCTCTGGACTTTTGCTAAGTAAGATTAATCACGGAAAAGAACTAGGCATAGATGTTGAAATTGATATGAATAGTCAACTGACTTATTTACCAGATCAGCTAGACTTTAATGATTTTGTCGTTATTATTGGGAATTTAATCGAAAATGCTTTTGATGCACTTCAGTTAATCAACAAAGACGATAAGAAAGTTCTCATTAGTATTGATCAAGATGAGGAGACGTTATCTATCCTAGTCGAAGATAACGGTGTTGGTATGTCTGATGAAGTGATTTCGCGTATCTTCGCAAATGGTTTTACCACAAAGAGAAATGAAAACCATGGCATAGGCCTTTATTTAATTCAAGACATTGTCAAAAAGTTAGATGGTACAATTGATGTAACAAGTTCCCCAGGTGAAGGGACAAGTGTGTTTGTTACGTTTTATTTATAAAAGGGGATGAATGATATGCAACCGATTCAAGTGCTATTAGTCGAAGATGATCCAATGGTTCGACAAGTGAATCGTCAATTTATCGAACAGGTAGCTGGATATCATTTAATTGGTACAGCCAAGAATGGTGTGGAAGGTATTCAACAAATTAAACAGCTAAAACCAGATCTTGTCTTTATGGATATTTTCATGCCAGAACAAGACGGTATCGAGACGTTAAAAAAGATTCGAGAGAAAGGTCTTAAAGTCGATGTGATTGCTGTAACCGCAGCAAATGATATCAAAACCATTCAGAAAATGCTCCAACTTGGTGTATTTGATTACATTATGAAGCCATTTTCATTTGATCGTATGAAGCATACATTACAAAATTATCGACACTTTAAAGCAAAGATCGATGAAAAGAATGAGATGACTCAAAGTGAGCTCGATACGCTTTTACACAAACAAAAAAGCTCACCTCAAAATTCAGATGACCATTTACCAAAAGGTCTGAATGCTGCAACACTTGAGAAAATTGTTTCATTTATCGGTACGCAAGAGGCATCCGTTTCTGCTGAGGAAGTGGCAAATGGTGTTGGCCTTGCTCGCGTAACTGCTCGTCGTTATTTAGATTACCTTGAAAAACAAAATAAGGTAAAAATAGATATTCAGTATGGAGGCGTCGGAAGACCTGTTAATCAGTATCGATTGATTCATTAGTAGAAGTTAAGAGAAATTGGAAATGGAGATGAAATGATGCGAGAAGTGAAGGTTGTTCCTTACAATGAAAAATGGCCAGAAATGTTTGATGCAGAAGCGGAGAATTTACGAAAGTTATTACAAGAGGAGATCATTGAAGTTTACCATATTGGTAGTACAGCAATACCTGATATGCCAGCAAAACCAATTATTGATGTTCTTGTGGAAGTAAAGAACATTCATCGGATTGATGATTTCACGGAGCGGCTTGCTGTAAATGGATATAGAGCCTTTGGTGAGAATGGAATACCAGGTAGACGTTTTTTTATTAAAGGAACATTATCAAATCGTACACATCATATTCATATGTTCCAAACTGGAGATCATGAAATTGATAGACATTTAGCCTTTCGTGATTTTCTTATCGCAAATCATCATGAAGCACTACAATATGGTGCTTTAAAGAAAAAATTAGCACAAGAAAATCCGGTTGATATCGAGAAGTACATACAAGGAAAACATGATTTTATCCAAACAATCGATAAAATGGCCGCTGAATGGAAAAAATTCGTTTAGGGTACCTTTAGTATTATTTGTTAACCTAATTGCTCTATGGCTATAGTTACAATTTAACTGATAAAAGCAACCATATTTTCCGGTTGCTTTTATTGTTGCCGAAAAATTCAAATATTTTTGTGCTTTAAATGTTTTTAAAGCATATAAATAGGGAATAGTGTGTTGTAGAAACAAAGGACAGGGGGGTTCGCAATTGATATTTGTTTTTATCACACTTATTTTATCTTTAGCCTTGATCCCATTAGTATTAATCGATATGAGAATCAAGGTATCAGAAACGCAGTTTGATTTAGCAATTCGTTCATTGGAATTACCAGACGAAACACAAACAGGCAAAGCACAAAAACATATGAATACTAAACAACGATTATCTCAACTGAAATTATTAAACTGGAATATAATTCAAACAAAATTAAACCGTAAATATCTAACAACAGTAAAAAAAATACTTATTGGCGGATATTCATTCATTTTAGAAAATAGCAGTTCAGTAAAGCGTAAAATGGTAGAAACGTGGAACAAAATGCAACATATAAGCAAATCAAAAAAAGCTCGGCAAAATCATAACACAAACAATCAAACAACTCGTTCGGCAAAACGCTAAAAACTTCAGTGATCAAGGCTGAAGTTTTTTTATGCGTAAAATTTGTGGATTTCTTAGAAAAAATCTCAAATATCTCACTATTTAAAGTATACTTATTGAGTGAAACGTAACTTCCTAGAATTTATATTATGTAAACTAAAAAGAATTTAAAAAAAGAGTTTGTTCCCTATACTCAAAAATGTTAAATCAAATCTTCAGTTTTATATATTAATGAAATGAGTACTTAACTCAATAATAATATCATTAACTCTTAAATTGTGTTTCTTGGCAAATTCTTTGACTTGTTCTAGCAGTATTTTATTGTATGTTGTTTTAAATTGAATTCGATCTTTGGTTCTTATTCCTTTATTATTTAATACAATCTGTTGTTGGCTAAGTAAATTTTTCAATCCATTTTCAATTATAAAATTTAAATGAACATCCTTTTCTGCACCTATTATTTTTAAGTGATCAAGAATTGATCGTTAATCAAATTACACAAACGTATGTTCTGATATTCAAGAAAAGAGCATTTTTTTCAAATTATAATGCAAAAGTAAAATGAAAATGGAAGAATAATGTAATATTAGTTGTTTAATCATAAAAAACAGTACAAATTTGTACTGTTTTTAAATAGTATGGTTTGTAATTTTCTAAAACTGATAAATATCCCGTTTTACATAAAAGCCCCACCATCTACAACGATCACTTAACTTGATATGTAGCATTCATTTTGTGAAACTAAATAACGAAAACAGCTGAAGCAATTTCAAAGGTTTACCCATGCGATCATGGAATTGATGGTTTGTGTCATATGGTACACCTTTTGTAATACCTGTTTTAGTTGCGCCTGGAGCAATTGAAGGACTTAAATAAATTATAGAACATTTGTTCTGTCGTGCTAAATGAAGCATTTTCAATAGATAATAATTAATTAAGAATAATATAAAAATGCTTAAAATAAAGTAAAAAGATTTATTTTTATTAAAAATGCTATTTTTTAATCGATAGAACAAATGTTCTATTTATATATTTCCCCTATTTTACTCAAATAATATATAATAGGTTCATCCACTTAGAAAGGTTGAGAATTATGTCAAATGTTGAAAAAATGATTAATCATGCGCTTGAATTAAGACGTGCAGGACAATATGATCAAGCTTTAAATATGTATACAGCTGCCATTCAAGTTGAACCGTCTAATAGTAATTTATATCGAGGTATTGGAAAAATTGCTTATCTTATGGGAGAAAGTAAACTTGCTGTATCTGCTTATCTCGCTGCGCTACATATTGAAATTGCCAAAATTGAACATTTTGGTTTAAACGAAGATACACAAAAAATGTATGATCAATTACCAGAAGCGCTTACAAATGATCTACCTGTAAAAGGTGCTTTTATCCTTTATTATGATACCAACACTTTAAGACACTTAGCACATGCAATTGCTGATTTTGACGAAAATGCATTAAGTCAAGAGCCTGAATTAGTCGCATATAAAGAAATTTACACAGCACATCTTAAAGGTGATCAGGATCTAGCAGAGATTTTAGCCATTTATAATCGTGATGAAGACGATTATACACATCAAGAATCCACTTTCTATATTCAAATCGGAAAGGAACTTGCACTTGCATGGATTAAATGGGATCACCTCGCAAGTTTAGATGTAGGGCATTTGTATTTTTAAAGATCGTATAATATAAATTAAAGTCTTAAGAATGCATTTAGAGTTATAGCAAAACAAAATTATTTGCTATAACTTTTTTGTTCTCACGATCATTTTACAATTTACTTCTAAAAATACTGTATTAGAATTTACATGTGATTGTCGTTTTATTTTATCAACTAACTTTTATTTATGATGATCTTACAGAACATTTAGTGAGTTATAATCTGTTATTCGTCAATTGTTATTGGATGACTTCTGGTGTATCGGGGATTTTAATCGGAGCATATATAAGACGAAAATGTCGCTCACTTTTTTAACTAAGGATGAAAGTGCTCCCTATCTCCGAACTGATGTTTAATTTTAGTTTACATAATTATATTATGTAATGGCAGATATTAAATATAATCGGAAAATAAAAAGCGTATGGGAAATTCCGCATACGCTTCTCTTGCACAAGTGAATTATGCTATTCACTTGTGCTTATAAGTTTTCTCGATTTAGCATTATAAATCTTATATCCTACTCCAAACTCGATCCTTTGTAACAGTAACCTCACAATAATATGGAACCGTCCTACCATAGGCATCCAGTTCAGGGATATCCCTGAAATCAAATTCTTCATCTGTATCCTTCATTTCAAACGATGCTTCACTGGAACGCCCAAATGAACTTATTTCAATAACGCAATTTCCTTTTACAACATCATATTCTTTAAAGATCATATATTTAAGGCTTGGGATGGTGATTACTAATAATAATCCACCTGATCCTCATGCAAGAACCGCTTTAAATGTATCGGAAAATGTAAATTCTTTTTCGATATACATGAAATAAACAAAAAAATACTGATAAATAATAATATCAAACCTATTGCTAATAAACGATAATACATTTATATCCTCATCTTTATATCTAACCGTATTTCCTTATATTAAGATGCCGTTTTTTGGTATCATTATTTTAATGCTAAACTAGGCCATGTTTGTTTTTCTTATGTTCTATTTACTTCCCTTAGTTCATTAAACCATCGATAGTCCACCATTTACAGAAAGAGTTTGGCCTGTTATATATTCGGCTTCGTCGGATGCTAAGAAAGCTACTGCATTTGCAATATCTGATGGTTTGGCTAATCGTCTAAATGGAATCGCTTTTACTAACGCAGTTGCAATCCCTTCGTTGTACTCCCCGATTTCTTTAAATAATGGAGTATCAGCAGGTCCTGGTGCAATGCTGTTAATATTGATTTTATGACGTGCCATTTCACGTGCCAGCGTTTTCGTAAAAGCAATAACTCCGCCTTTTGCTGCAGAATACACCGCTTCCCCACTTGATCCTACTCGACCAGAATCAGATGCGATATTGACTACTTTGCCATATCCATTTTCAATCATAAGTGGCAAGATCGTTTTACATGTATGAATTTGTCCCATCAGATTAATAGATAAAATAAGTTCCCATGTTGAAGGTTCACTTTTCAAAAATGGCTCAATTTTATCCCAACCAGCATTATTGATTAACACATCAATTTTCCCAAGATGCTTTACCGTATTTTGTACGGCCGCTTCTACACTTTCTAATTTCGTCACATCACATAGAACTGCTTCTGCTGTCCCACCAAGTTCCTTAATTTGTGAAACTGTCTCAGTGGCATTTTCCAGATGAACATCTGTCACAGCCACTGATAAGCCATTTTGAGCTAACTTTAAAGCAATTTCTCGTCCAATTCCTCTACCCGCACCCGTAACAAATGCTACTCTTTTTGTCATATAGAATAACCTCCAATGATTTCTCTTAATTTAAACTTTTGAATTTTACCACTTGGTGTTCGAGGAAATTCCTCAAATAATTCTAACCGCTCTGGCCAATATTGTTTAGCAACACCTTTTTCTTCTAAAAATTGTTGCATTTCTTCAAAAGTCAATTCGGGAGCATTAGGTTTTAAACAAATACAAGCACATGCTTTTTCTTGTAATCGCGGATCTGGCATAGCAACGACTTGAGCCGCAAAAATATCAGGATGCTCATATAAAACATTCTCAATATAAGCTACTGGAATGTTCTCACCGCCACGCAAAATAATATCTTTATTTCGACCGGTAATTCTGATATAACCATCTTCATCCATAATTGCACGATCTCCAGTGATAAACCAATCGCCATGATATTCAGCACGAGTTTCTTCAATTTGCTTATAATACCCAACAAATAGAGCCGGGCCTTTAACAAGTAAATTTCCTTCTGTATTAGGACTGACTTCATCGAAATAGGCATCAACTACTTTTACAAACATATGAGGGAAGGGTGCACCATCTGTACCTGTTAGCTTCTCTTCAGCATCGTGTAACTTCGTTAACGTGACAAGACCATTTTCAGTTTGTCCCCATCCAGATAGAATGTTAAACTTTACAAGGTTTGCTGCTTCTTTGACAAGAATCCTAGGAATCGGTGCCCCAAGAGCCACAAATGCGCGTAGTGAATCCAAATTATACTTTTTAATATGTGGACACTGAATGGTATCTTGTAAAAATGGTGTAGCTCCTGCTGTATAGGTAATTTTTTCTTTTTCTACAAGTTGTAAAAACTCTTCCGGATTCCAAACATCCTGATATACTGCTGTCCCGCCGTGATGAGTCGGAAGTCGTACACCATAACCAAAACCAGTTTGATGCGCGAAAGTAGAAGCCATGAACATGACATCATCACTTGTTAGTTGTAAATGATCAATCCAATAATCTGTAGATACACATAAAGTATTATGTGTATGCATAACACCCTTTGGTTTACCTGTGGTACCAGATGTAAAGATAATTTCCGTAACATCATTTGGATCAAGTTCAATTTCATCTAGCTCTGCAACATTTCGTTTTTCTTCCCAAGGCGTATCAAATAAATAGCTAATTGGTTTCATCGAATCTGGCACATTTTCTCCAATCACAAATACATGTTGTAAAAATGGCCATTGATGTCTTAAATCAGAAACCATTTTTGTATAATCAAAATTTCTAAATTCGTCTGGAATGACGATCATTTTCGATTCAACGAGTCCAACCATATACGAAATTTCGCGTTCTCGATAAATTGGGATCAGAGGGTTAGTGATGGCTCCTATTCGAGTAATGGCATAATGCAGAATGATAAATTCATTCCAATTTGGTAATTGTATCGAAACAACATCATTCTTTTGAATACCAAGTTCTAATAAACCGAGGGCAACACGATCTACTATTTTGCCGAGTTCTGCATAGGTATAACGCGTGTTTTTATCAATGATGGCAACTTTATTTGGATGTTTTTCAATGGCTTCTTGGAGGTAATTTAAAATCGTCTTTTGAGGCCAAATGGTCTGATTTTCTGCAATATACGATTCTTTTAGAGCCAAATCAATTTTCATAGTGCTCCCCCTCGTTTACTCGAAACTTTTTAAAGTTAACAGGACGTTTTTCAAGAAATGCCTCTTTTCCTTCATACGATTCTTTTGTGTTATAAAACATAGCAAGGCTTCCCATCGATAACTGAGAAATACCTTGGATGCTCGCACTATCCGCATTAAATGAATACTTTAGCATTTTAATAGCAGTTGGGCTTTTCTCAAGAATTTTACGAGCCCATTCTTCAGCGGCATTTTGCAACTCATCAGCTGGGACTACTTTATTGACTAAGCCCATCTCTTTGCATTCCTGTGCAGTGTATTGCTCACATAAATACCAAATTTCACGTGCTTTCTTTTCGCCAACAATTCTTGCTAAATAGGCAGAACCAAAACCTGCATCATAACTTCCGACTTTTGGACCGCTTTGCCCAAATTTTGCTGTATCTGCAGCAATCGTTAAATCACATATAACATGTAAGACGTGCCCCCCACCAATTGCAAAGCCATTTACTGCAGCAATAACAGGTTTAGGAATATTACGGATGGTTTGATGAAGCGATTCAATTTCTAAACCAATTCCACCTCCTAAACCTCCATTGTAGTTATAGCCACCCTCAGAACTTTTCTGTTTTTGGTCACCGCCTACGCAAAATGCCTTCTCTCCAGCACCTGTTAGAATAACTGCTCCGATCCGATTATCATCCCAAGCATCTCGAAACGCCCATATTAGCTCTTGAATAGTTTGAGCACGAAAAGCATTATAAACTTGTGGACGGTTAATAGTGATTTTGGCAATTCCATCTATTTTGTCATATAAAATATCTGTTAACTGTGTGATGTCACCATTTGTAAGAACATAATTTGTTGCTTGACTCATGCATAACTCCCCCTTTTAATAACAACGATATTCTTTGCCTATAATCTCTTTTGCAATGACCATTTGATTTGCTTGTGCTGTTCCATCTCCTATTTCTAGTCCAATGACATCACGTAAACGTTGCTCTAATGGCATTTCCTTTGTGTAGCCATAATGACCATTTAACAATAGACATTCATGAATAGCGTCCACACTATATTTAGGTCCTAACCATTTGACGGTCGATGAAACTCTCGAATGATTAAATCCATGATCACGCAACCATAACCCGCGATAAGCTTGCCATTTAATCAACTCTAATTGGGTATGATGTGTCACAATCGGAAAGGCAACTCCTTGATAAGTAGCAAGTGGTTTTCCAAAAGAATGACGTATTTTTACATGTTCAATCGTTTCCTCAATACTTTGCATAGCTGCACCAACACACTGTAGTCCAATAAGTAATCGGCTTAAATCGAAGCCATTCATCACTTGGGAAAAACCTTTATTTTCCTCACCAACAAGATATGAAGCAGGTATTTTTACATCATGCATATAAATCGAACCACGTCCAACTGGAATATTTCCCATATCTTCGTAACCTTTTGTAGATAAACCATCTAAGTTAGAAGGAACGAGAAAGGCACTAATACCACGGTTACCTTTGGATGGGTCTGTTTTTGCAAAAATGAGGAAAGCATCGCCACAAGTTGCTACGCTGATTCCGGATTTTTCCCCATTTAGAATATAATAATCTCCGTTTCTTACAGCAGTAGAAGTGATACCTCCAGCATCCGTTCCTGCAGAGGGCTCAGTAATTGCAATTCCTACGATTTTCTCGCCACTTGCAATTTGTGGTAAGCATTCATTCTTTATATATGAATTTGCATGTTGTGCCAAAATTTCACCAACAAGTCCATTTAACATAACAGCATATGTTAAGTTGAAATCGCCTCTTCCAATCTCTTCCGCTGCAATTCCAGTTGTTACACAATCTGCACCGCTTCCACCGTATTCTTCTGGAATCCGTAAACCATTTACACCTAACTCCCCAAGTTTCCTCCAAAGGTGCCGAGGGGTTATATTTTCTCGATCCCATTTTGTATAGTTTGGAAGTAATTCTTCCTTTGCGAAATCTTGTAGAATTTTACGAAACTGTTGTTGTTCATCTGTAAATGAGAAATCTACCATCTAGTTACCTCCTATTCACGACGATTATTGGCAATTTTCGATAATGGTGGTAATCCCTTGTCCACCACCAATGCATAATGTCACTAAACCATACCGTGCTTCTTGGCGTTGTAATTCATAGATCAATTTCGTCATTAAAATAGCCCCAGTAGCACCAATTGGATGACCAAGAGCAATTGCTCCACCATTTACGTTTACTTTATCTAGATCCATTTCTGCTTCTTGAATGACTGCCAATGCTTGAGCCGCAAATGCCTCATTCAACTCAATCACATCGATATCTGCAAGTTGTAAACCCGCTTGTTTCAAAGCTTTTTTAGTAGCAGGAACTGGCCCTATTCCCATGTACTGTGGAGATACACCAGCAACTGCTTGAGCAAGAATTTTTGCTTTTGGTTTCAAATCATAATGCTCTAGTTTTTCTTGTGACATTAGTAAAATCGCAGCTGCTCCGTCATTTCTTCCACTGGCATTTCCTGCAGTCACAGTCCCATTTTCTTTAAAAACAGGTTTTAAAGCCGCTAACTGTTCAATAGAAGTTTGACGTGGATGTTCATCTTCAGAAAAAATAGTAGGTGTATTTCTCGTAGCTATTTCATAAGGAATAATTTGATCTGAAAATCGACCTTCTTTTATGGCTTGACGTGCAAGCTCTTGACTTCTTAATGCAAAGTAATCCTGTGCTGTTCTAGAAATCTTATATTTTTCCGCTAGATTTTCTGCTGTATATCCCATCGTAAAACTTCCATACAGATCTTGTGGTTGAGAACACAGTTGACTTTCAGTATTTGGATCCACTAACTCCGCATTCCCAACATTGTAACCATACCTTGCCCCGCGCAAATAATAAGGGGAAGAGCTTAAGCTTTCAGTCCCTCCAGCAATTACAACGTCTTGTAAGCCCAGGGCAATTTGCTGAGCACCATTATGAATTGCTTGAAGCCCGGAACCACATTGACGATGGACTGTGTAAGCTGTCGTTTGTTCTGGAATTTGTGCACGTAAGGCAGCCACGCGAGCGATATTTGCTGCATCTGCACTCTGACGCGCCTGCCCTAAAATGATTTCATCCACTTCAATTGATTGATTGATTTTTGAAAGCAATCCACGAATCACTTTTTCTGCGAGAAAATCAGGCTTTTCGTGTTTTAGTGTGCCGCCCATTTTACCAATGGCTGTACGAACACAATCGACAATATAAACATCTCTCAACTCCATCACACCTTTGCTTCGTATTCACGACTTAGTTCTGAGGCAATAATATTCCGTTGAATTTCAGACGTTCCTTCATAAATGCGGGTAATACGGGCATCACGGAAAAAACGTTCGATTGGATAATCCTTCATATAGCCTAGACCACCATGGATTTGCAAAGCTAAATCCGCCACTCTGTTATATACCTCTGAACCATATAATTTCACCATCGCTGCTTCTTTTACAACTCGCTGTCCTTGATCAACTTTCCACGCTACGCTGTAGGTAAAAGAGCGTAAAGTTTCGATTTGTAATGCAATATCTGCTAACATATGTTGAATCACCTGAAATTCAAAGATTGGTTGATTAAATTGAATTCGTTCTTTCGTATGTTGCATCGAATAGTCCAGTAACTTTTCAGATGATCCTAAGCATCTCGCGGCCATTCCAGCGCGACCATTGGCTAGTATTTTCAACGCATTTATATAACCTTCGCCTTCTAGGCCTAAACGATTTTCAATTGGAATTTCAACATCTTCAAAATAGAGTTCAGCAGAATGGGAACCTCTTAAACCAAGTTTTTTCTCTGGTGTACCAATCGAAAAGCCAGGAGTGTCTTTTTCAACAATAAATGATGTAATACCTCGTGCCCCTTTAGTTGGATCAGTGACAGCCATCACGGTGAAAATATGTGCATCATGTGCGTTGGTAATATAATGTTTCATTCCATTTAAAATATATTTATCACCTATCCGCTTTGCTGTGGTTTTAAGATTGGCGGCATTTGAACCTGCATCTGGCTCCGTTAATGCAAATGCACCCAGCCATTCTCCTGTAGCCATTTTGGGTAAATACTTTTTCTTCTGAGCGTCATTTCCGAATTCCACAATTCCAACCGAACCAATACCTACATGACATGAAACTAAAGTGGTATAGCCATTATGCGTTTTTGCAAATTCTTCCAACATTTGGCATTTGCTAACCATATCGAGCCCTAGTCCGCCGTATTCTTCGGGTATACTAATTCCGAAAAAACCTAATTCTTTTGACTTTTCCACGATATGTGAAGGAATTTTGTTTTCTTCTTCAATCTGGTTTGCAAAGGGTTCTACTTGTTCCTTTACAAACTTACGAGCAATGGCTTTTAGTTCTTCCAATTCTTCTGCTACTCGAAAATTCAAAAGCTTCCCTCCTATTTATTTGAAAATTGAGCTGCTCTTTTTTCGATAAAGGCTAGCGTCCCTTCTTTTTTGTCTTCTGTGCCAAATAGCACACTCGATGAAAGTTTTTCAATCCATTGTGCTGTTTGAAGATCAATGTCAAATCCTTTATGCACTACCATTTTTGCAAGCTGTATGGCAAGTGGGGCTTTTTTCAAAATGTTATCTGTAATTGTTGTAAGGAGTGTCTCAAGCTCTTCGATAGGTGTGAAATAAGTAGCTAATCCAATTCGCTCAGCTTCCCTGCAATCAATGATCTTGCCAGTAAGTATAAGATCTAATGCTCTTCCTTTGCCAATAGTGCGAGCCAATCTTTGTGTGCCACCAGCTCCAGGGATTATGCCTAAATTCAGCTCTGGCAATCCAAATTTCGCTCGTTCTGTAGCAATACGGATATCACAGGCTAGTGCCAATTCACATCCACCGCCTAATGCAAAACCATTGACTAAAGCAATTGTTGGTTTTGTGCAATTTTCAATTTTGTTGTAAAGTGCTTGCATACCAGGTATAAGGGCATCTAAAGGGGAACGGCTGTGCAATGCTTTGATATCTGCACCTGCTGCAAAAGCTTTGTCGCTCGAACTTTGTATGACAATAATGCGTATGTCGGGTTGATTCTCTAAAATATGGAAGCCTTCTTCTAATTCTTTCAGTATTGTTGCATCAAGTGCATTACGCGTTTCCGGACGATTTAATGAAAGAAAGCCAATCTCATTTTTTTCTTCCAGTAGAATGTTGCGAAATTGCATTAGGTTCTCACCTCTTTGTTGTATTCGTAAATACCATGACCGCTCTTACGTCCTAGTCGACCCGCTTTAACGTATTTTACAAGTAATGGGCTTGGACGATATTTTTCCCCTAAAGTTTTGTGTAAGTACTCTAATGTTCGTAATCTTGTATCTAAACCAACTAGATCCCCTAATTCAAGTGGGCCCATTGGATGGTTAAGGCCCAATTTAACAGCCTTATCGATATCTTCAGCAGAAGCAACACCTTCCATTAACATATTCATGGCTTCATTTCCGATTAAGACGTTCATTCTTGATGTGACAAAACCAGGAAATTCCGTTACTTCGATGGATTCTTTTTGAATGTTAGAAGCAACCTTTTTAATAATTTGTACGGTTTCATCTGATGTTTCAAGACCACGAATAATTTCAATCAGCTTCATCTTATGAACAGGATTAAAGAAATGCATCGCAATTACTTGATCTGGTCGTGCTGTCTGAGCAGCTATTTCGGTAGGGCTTAATGAGGAAGTGTTTGTTGCTAAGATGGTCTTTTCTGGACAGATGGAATCCAATTTTCTAAATAGATCTATTTTTTCATCCATCTTTTCAATAATTGCCTCAATTACTAAATCTGCATGAATCACCGCTGTTTCGAGATTATTGATGTAGTGCACGTTTTCAAACAGTAAGTTCTTCTGAACTCTTGTAATATAGCCTTTTTCTAAACTTTCAAGTGCAAGTGTTTCAATTGAATGTTGCGCGTTTGCTAATGCTGACTTATCTAAATCGTGTAATGTAACATTATATCCATATATCGCACAGTTATAAGCGATGCCTCTTCCCATTATTCCTGAACCAATTACACTAATGTTCTGAACCATTTATAACACTCCTTTTTCGTTAAATTACAACTTATTTTTTTGAACTTTTCTGATAATCGTTGATGGATTCACCTCTAGAATTTTTGCCATTTTTCGATACGATATATTTTGTGTGCTAACAAGTTCAATTAGTTCTTTTTCTACTACCTCTTTTGCCTGCTTAAGAGGGATGATTTGATTGACAACAATAGGTTTCTCTAATTGTTGCTCATATTCTTGTAAATACTCGATGATACATTTCAAATTGATGATTTGATTTGGAGATATGACCATGATTTGTTCGATAAAGTCTTTGAGTTCTTGTAAATTTTGTTTCCACTTTTTTCGTGAGATAAACTCCATCGCATCTTCCGTAATCCATGTTTCTGTATCATATTTTTTATTTAGTGTTTCAATAAACTGTTGCATGATTAACTTGACGTCCTCTATTCGATACGATAGTGGTGGAACTGTGATGGTAAAAGCATTTAGTAAGTAATAGAGTTGTTCGCAAAATGGCTTCTCTCCTGTAAAGGAAAGATCATTAGAAACAGAAGCAATCAGACGAATATCGACAACTTTAGTATCCAGTTGATTGCTTACAGATTGATGAGACAATAATTCTGCCAACCTATTTTGTAATGGAAATGGGAGAAAATCGATGTTTTTGAAATAGATTGTACCGTCCGATAGCATACGTATAAAGCTATTTGCCTTAGAATTAAATAATAGATGTTCTAAATCTTTATAACTTTTTCCACGGCAATCAATTTCAAGAAAAGGGGCGTTTTTTCTTCCACTTTGTAAAATAATTTGACGTGCTATTGTTGATCTTCCTGTACCGATGTCCCCTTTTAGTAAAACCGGCGCATTCACCTTTACCATTTTTTTGATTTTATTTGCGATTCCTTTCATTTCATCTGATGAATAGATAAAACGTTCATCAGGCTTTAATCGTAAAAAGTACGCATTCAATTCTTGTAATTTCTCTAATTGATGACTTATTTTCTTTTGTTCCGTCATATCTTGGATGCGTACGAATATTTGCGTAGGTTGCTGCTTTTGTTCCTCATGAATAGGGGTAAAAGAGATTTTATAGATGGCATTTACTCTGGCAATGTATTCCTCATAAACATGCTGTGTATTTGATCGTAATGATTCTTGAAGTAATTCAAATAATTTTAAATGTTGTTGCTTATCGAACAGAATCGTTAAATTCATTTGATGAAAAAGAGCATTTTGCTGCAATATCGTTCCTTTTTCATCTATGATTGCAACACCATCCAGACTATTAGAGAGTAATGTTTGATTTTCTTTAGCCAATCGTTTAACAGTTTCTAATTCAGTGGAAAGCGTTTCCATTTTGGAGATATCATCAAATACGCCAACCGCTCCAACTAGTTGTTTTCCATCATAGATCGGTTCACGGTGGGAAATATACCATCGTTTTCCGACTTGATATTTCTCAACATGCCCCTTACCGGTTTGTAATACCCTTAATAATCCTCTAGGAGGTACAACATCTGTGATAAAGTTTCCAATTGCCTTGTCTTTTGCCACACCTGAAATCTTTTCCGCAGCCGGGTTCATCATCGTGATATGGCCTTCTATATTGACAGACATTATGCCACTTGGAACCGCATTAAATACAGTCTCAAAATGATGCTTTTCAGATTGAACGTTTTTAGAAAAGTATTGTAAAAAAATAAAATGGTCAATTATCCCAATAATTTCACCATCTTTACAAATGAAGTATAAATCTGTTTGATCATTGAAGAAGTGAACGTTTGTAGGAATGTCAGTTAAGATCGTGAAGTTTTTGTTTAATGCATATGAAATGGACATAAGTGAATCGATTGAATTGATTTTGCTAAATCCTAGTTCACAACATTTTTCTAACAACATTTGATTGGTGAAAAATCCCTCAATTAAATGTTGATGATTTACAATAACAGCATATTCATATTTGTTGGAAACAAAGTCCTTAATCATATCTCGAAGGGGTAGTTGCATTTGATACTTGCCAAAATGTTGTATGATTTCAATCTCTGTCATAACCAATCCCCTTTCTTATTGCAAGAATGCAACATTTTTTATAAAACATTCTGTAAGATTTTTTGAGTAAGTTTTAGCTAATTCACTATATTCATCTTTGTGTAGCTTTTATTCATCATTTGTGTTTTAAATTTACGGATTTGAAATTTGAGCAAAAAATAAGTCTAAATAATGTTGCTTTTTTGCAACAATCATATAAATGTATTGACTAAAATGTTAAAAAATTACCTATTCTCCTCGAAAACTAACTTGAATAGGAAGAACTTTCATTGAGGTTAAACGTCTTATACAAAATAGTAAAGGGGTGGAATAATGGGGTTATGGTATTTCTTAATCTTAGTTTTAGGATTGTTTTTGATAACTAAGGGACTGTTTATGAAAAAGCCATATTTCTTAATTAAAAAAATGGGTTATGTATTTGTAGGACTATTATGTATTTCATTGTCAATTTTTATGTTTACAGATGGAAGTGCAGAAATAATTTCGGATTTATTAAATCTTGATTAAAGCAATAGTAAATAAGCGTATTCATTTCGAATACGCTTATTTCTATGGAAAATCAACGATCACTTTAAACAAAGTCTATTAGAAAAAGGCCGTAGATAAACTTGAATTTCTTCTAGTTTGTCTACGGCCATATATATCCTATTTTTTAGAAAATACTTAAACAACTTTTCTACAAAAAGAATCTAAAAACATCTGAATCATTAAGTCGCCCTCTTTTGTACCAATTGACTCTGGATGAAATTGTAAGCCAAATACGGGATATTCTTGATGCTGAATGGCCATAATTTCTTGATCATCTTCTGCAATTGCTGTAATTTGCAATTCAGAAGGAAGGGTCTCTTTATCAATCACTAGTGAATGATATCGCATGACGGAAACAGATTCGGGACAATTCTTAAATAACCCAATATTTGTATGGTTAAGCGTTGAATATAAGCCATGCTTAATTTGTTGAGCTTGTATGATTTTCGCTCCAAATGCTTCTGCTATTGATTGATGACCTAAGCAAATTCCTAGAATCGGGAATTCTGTATACAAGTTTTTAATAACCTCAATTGATATCCCAGCTTCAGATGGAGTTCCTGGGCCTGGAGAAATGACAATTGCTTCAGGTTGCATTTTTCGAATCTCATCTACTGTTATTGCATCATTACGAACAACTTTCACGTCTTTGCCTAGACTACTTACTTGTTGAAATAGATTATACGTAAATGAATCATAATTATCGATTAATAAAATCATGGGCGCACCTCCAATAATGCTTTCGCTTTGTTCAATGTCTCTTCATATTCCTTCTCGGGAACAGAATGATAGACAATGCCCGCTCCAGCTTGAACGTATGCTTTCCCTTTCGTAATGACCATTGTTCGAATAGCAAGCGCCATATCCATATTACCAGAAATAGAAATATACCCTACTGCACCAGCGTACACTCCTCTTTTATCTCGCTCCAAATTATTGATAATTTGCATGGCACGAATTTTCGGAGCACCAGATACTGTACCGGCTGGTAGAGTTGTAGCCAAAACATCAAGAGGATGAATATCGTTCTTTAACTCACCTGTCACTTCAGAAACAATATGCATTACATGTTTATAACGTTCTATGTGCATAAATTTTGGTAACTTAACAGATCCAATTTTACTTAACTTTCCGATATCATTTCTTCCTAAATCAACGAGCATTCGATGTTCTGCCAGTTCCTTTTCATCTTGTAAAAGTTCTTGCTCTAATGCTAAATCTTCTTGTTTGGTTTTTCCCCGTCGTCTTGTACCGGCAATCGGATTTGTTGTCACAACACGACCTTCAACTTTGACAAGACTTTCAGGTGACGTTCCTAAAATCACATATTCATCAAAATCCATATAGAACATATAAGGGGATGGATTTGCAGTACGAAGTCTTCGATAAAGATTCATAGGATTACCAGTAAAATCTGCTGCAAATCGTTGCGATAATACCACTTGAAAAATATCCCCTTGCGCAATATGTTGCTTTGCTTGAAGAACCATTTCACAAAATTCTTCTTT
The DNA here is from genome assembly GCF_002884495.1 of Rummeliibacillus pycnus. GTDB lineage: Bacteria > Bacillota > Bacilli > Bacillales_A > Planococcaceae > Rummeliibacillus > Rummeliibacillus pycnus. Next base: position 991,495 of record NZ_KZ614145.1, read on the forward strand.
TTTAATGGTGGATTTGAATTGAACTTCATCTGAATCATTAGTTGTCTGAGTATTAACGGTTGTATTCAGTTGCTCTTCAATTTTACATACTCGTTCATATAATTCTTTTTGAGATGATTCTTTTTTTAATAGATCAACTGCTACTAAATGCACTTTTTGCATTAAATGATCCACCACAACAAAGGTATCGTAAAAGAGCACATGCATATCAGGCATTTGTAAATCATCATTTAATCTTTCGCCTATTTTTTCATGATAGAAGGCCGTTTCATAACCAAAATAGCCGATTGCACCACCAAAAAATGAAAAAGGTAATTGACTGTTTTCAGTTGGTAACAAAGATTTAAGCTTGTCAAAAGCATTGTTACCTTGACTCACTAACTCATGTTCTTTATTAAAAAATTGATACTCATTATTCGTAGCTTTTAACTCGGCAATTGGATTGACCGCAATAAATGAATATCTGCCACTTTCTTCATGCTTTGCTGATGATTCAAATAACATTTTCTTTGGTCCCTTTAAAGCATGGTAAATCGAAATAGGTGTGAGCATATCTCCTTGAATTGTCTTCATCTCATACATTCTCGTCTCTACTGTCATTTGTTTAACTCCTTTTCTAAGCTCTTCTCAACTCAATCCAGCTCATTCCGCTACAATAAAAAAAGTCCTCCATAGAGAAACAACTCTATAAAGGACGGAATTCCGCGGTACCACCTTACTTGTAGCATAAGCTACCTCTCACATATAACGGTATGTGCCGGATTACCCTACTATTTTCAAGTAATCACTCACAGGTCCATTCAATAAGGAAATGGATCGACTTCCACTACCGTCGACTCTCTGTACCATTTTGGACTTATCTACTACTCCTGCTCAACGATTTCAATTTGAAATTGTAAGTATGTTACATATTATAATAAAAGATGAAACAATATTCAATAAATTATTGTTCAACATGTATTCTTGTAAAAAACTTGAGCATATAGCGTAAATAACGACGAATAGTCGTAATACGTTCTTCTAGTGATGCAGCGATTGTTCTGTAAAATGACACACCTTCATCAGTACCTCTTAAATTTCGAACTGTTCTCTTTTCATCTGGCCAAGAACCCACTAAGTAACCTTGATCTTCAAGCTCCCATGCGATCTGATATAAATAGCCATTCGACGGACACCAACCAAATAAATCTTCTAATTGCTGGCCAACTTCAGCCATATAAAAACTAGAACGAGTTTGAGAAAGCTTTAATGCTAAATAACGGACTGCATCTTTTACTGAAATAAGTTTCGAAAAATAGCTTCGAAATTCTTCTGGTAATGGATATTCTGGTCTTGGTGGTTTCTCACCGTTCTTCGTTAATTCAAAATAGAAGCGGTCTAATACTAAAACAATTTCATGGAATCGCTCAAAATAGAGTTCGTTGTACCGATTTAATCGATTTTTTCCAAGTTCTGTACTCGTATAAAGAACTTTTTTATGAATTTGTCTGGAAGATAGCGCTCCTTCTGCTTCTAACTGTTTTGCGATTCTTGCAACATATTCATAGCCAACTTTACGCCCGGGGAATTCATCTTGAAACTGTTGATGGATCTCTACAGAGTACTTTTCCGTATCTTGTGTTGCATAAAGCCAATAAAGTGCTAACGTATCCTTTACACTAAAGCCTACTGTTTGTTGAAAATTCTTTTCTTTCATAAGATGAACCTCCTTTTGGACTAATAACAATATTATACCAAATATATTGCTATATAGTGGAAATATACTACTTAAAGAACGAATTTATTTGAATCATATTTTACAAATAATTCTTTAGGTTTAGAGATCACAAAAAAGTGAATCATTCAACTCTATAAAAATAGGGTATCTTAAAAAGTGAAACTTTAAGATACCCTAACTATTAATGAACTGTAATTTTCAAAGGCTTACTTTTAACCCCATTTTTATTTGTAACATAGACCGTTAAGATCGTATTTTTGGATTGGTTACCCATGTATAAGAAAAAATGCCCTTTTGTATCTACGCGATCAGAAGCTATTATTGTTCTGCCTTTATATAGAGAAATTTTGGAATTAAGCTCTGCTTCACCACGTAAATATTTGGTGGTGGTATAAACTTTATTGACAATTGGTTGAGCTGTTGTTTTCGATTGTTTGACAATGACCTCTTTCGCATTACTGATGTTCCCAACTGAATCTTCAGCCGTAATTTTTAAGATAGAACCTACTGCTTGAAAAGGAAGCGTAATTCGGAAACTACCATCTTTCCCAGTTAAGCCTTTGACAATTGTTTTCGAGTCATTTTTAACTGTTATGGTAGTATTAGCGGTTGCTTTTCCTGAAATAGTATGACTACTTGTTGTAACAGCAGTTACGGAAGGTGTTGCTATCTTTTTGGCTTTAGGTGTATGAACCTTAGCTTCTATACCTTCAGACAAATTTCCGACGGCATCTTTAGTTTTTAGTTTGATTTGGTAATCTGTATCTGGTGTTAAATTTTTAAAAGAATAATCGTCATTTTTTGTAGTGCCAACCAGTTGATTATTTACATAAAGTTGTACTCCAATAAAATCTTCATCATTTGGATTATTCCAGGTTAGTTTCAGAGAGTCGATTTTAAGGTCTTTTATTTTTAAATAATCAATATCACTAGGAGGTGTTACATCTTTTAACGTTTTAAATGTTTGTTGGATACCATCTGAACTATCACCATTTGTATTAATTACTTTTAACAATACATTGTATTTCTGATTTGGATCTAAATTCTTTATGGTATAAGAAGAATGTGTCGTATATTTTATAATCTTGTCATTGATGATGATCGCCACTTTAGCAAAAGTTTTATCATCAGGAATTGTAAACGTGAGTGTAGCTTTATGATCTTTTATCTTCAAAATAGAAACATTCTTCAACTCTCTCGGTTTTGTAATAGAAAAACTCGGTAATTGTGCAACTCCATATCCGAATTTAATATCTTTCCCTTTTGTCCCTAAATCTAACGCGCTACTTCGTAATTTTTGAATTAGCTCACTTGATGTGCTAAATGGATATCGTTCTTTTAAAATAGCCAGTAATCCCGTTACATGAGGTGCAGCAAAAGAGGTACCCGATGCATAGAATAACTCACCTTTACTATTTATTGTAAGAACATAATCACCAGGTGCTGCAAAGTCAACTGAAGTACCCGTATTAGAGAAGTTACTGCATTTTTTGTCTTTTCCAATCGAGCTAACAGCTATAACATTACTATATCGCGCAGGATAAGTAGGCTTATCTGAATTCCCATCATTACCTGCAGAAGCAACAATCATAATACCTGCTTTGACAGCTTGATCAATGGCTTTTTTTAATGCTGGATCATCTTCATAAATACTAGAGGAGATATTGATCAAATCCATTTTGTGCTTAATTGCCCAGTTTAATGCTTCAATTACTTCTGCAATACGACCATCTCTTGTCCCATCAGCATATTTTAAAGAATAAATCTGAACGCCAGGAGCGACACCAATCACATCAGAAACTGAATAATTAAATGATGTTCCACCAATTTGAGCGCCTAAAACAGCCGCAACACTTGTACCATGTCCTTCTCCATAATTTCCTCTATCCAAAACATCCGATTCATCGATGTTTTTTGTTTTGGGATCATCCTTTACAAAAGACACTCGCTTCACGACATTTGGTAAATCCGGAATGGCATTTACACCCGTATCGATTAATGCAACTTTTACCCCTTTACCAAAATAACCTTTTTTCCAATAGGTCGGTGCCTTTACGTAATCCAAATTCCAATAGGATTTAAAGGTTGGAATTTGCTCTTTGGTACTCACGATTGATTCCGTTAATATGGTCATTTTTTTTGTGTTCTTATTGATAAATTCAATATTCCTATTCTTTTTCAGCTGTTCAAATTGTTTCTTCGTAATGGAAGCTCTAACCATTTCAACTTGAGATAAGACTTTATCTACTTTTTTGACATTTTTTAAGATAAATCTTTTTCCTATATCATTTTTGTAGGATATCATTACATCTATAGTTTGATCAGTCGCAACTTTAGCACTTACATTCGAAGCTTGCAACAAAACAAAGCAACCAGTTAAACAGAGGGCAGATAGCAATTTTGTTTTTAGATTGTTCGATAAATGCCAATTAATCAAACCATCACTCTCCATTTCTATATAAACGATCACGTTAAACTTATATCAATATAATAAAAGATCTATTTCTACTATATTATGCAACAAATTATAGAAAAAAGACTGTTTATATGTATTTCAACATAAAAAACAGTCTTTTTCTACTATTATTCTGAGATTCCATATTTTATTTTTATTCGAGTTAATTTTTCACCAATTGGTCTAGCGAGTAGGAGTAAAAAGAAAATATTTGATAGAGCATACATTGCTGTAAAGGGTAAGGATGTACCCATAGCAACAAAGTAACGGCGCCATGTAAAGGCACTTTCATACGATATAACTGTCCAAATATCCATGATCAATGAAAATAGAATGCCACTAAAGAATCCGTATAGTATTAAAGGGATTTTATGATTCATCCATCCGCTCCGTCCAACTATTCCAGCAATATAACCTAATAGACCCCAAGTAAACATTTGGAATGGAGTCCAAGGTCCTTGGCCAAATAGTACATTTGATGCAACAGCTGTAGATGCTCCTGTGAGAAATCCAGCAGCTGGTCCAAAGGCAAAACCCGTTATTGCAACAATTGCGGTTACGGGTTTAAAAGCTGGTGCCCACACAAATGCAGCACGACCAGCTACGGCAATTGCAGACATAACTGCAATAATTAAAATTTCCCTAGGCATTGGTTTCTTACGCTCAAAAGAAATAAGAAAAGGGACACATGCAAAGATGACTATAATCAATGACAAAATATTATATCTTCGGTCTTCCCATAATGTAACCCCCATTAGTAAACAAAGCGGGATAATGAGTAAGACGATGATAGAAGTCAATATAAATTTCTTACTTACGATTTTATGAGCTGTTTTTTCTGTTGTCTCTTGCACAGTTCAATCACATCCTTACTGGTAATAGCATTTGAAAATAGGTGGCGGGACATTCGATGAGCAGCAGTTGTGTAAAAATGGTTTCCACTATAGAATGCTCTTGTATTATCTGAAGAAACAATATTGCCATCAAAAAATAGTGCACATCGATCCGAATTACTAGCAGAAAACTCAATATCATGTGTCACCATTACAATCGCCACTTTTTGTTCTTTTAGACATCTTAAAATTTCTGCTAAAACCTCTTTTGAAGCTGCATCCATACCTTTCGTTGGTTCATCTAAGAAAAGAATTCGGGGGTGCAATAGTAAAATTTTTGCAAGAGCAACCTTTTGCTGTTCTCCGCCACTTAAATCATACGGATGTTGTTCCAATAAATTTTCTAAATTGAAAGTGTGAATTATAGAATTGATTTCATCTATTACTTGTTGTTTTGTTATATTCAGTGTTTCGACCACTGATTCTAACTCTTGTTTCACAGTTTTTGAAACTAGAATCGTTTGTGGGTCTTGTGGTAAAACTGCTAAACATTCACGATATAACTTGCTATTAGAAATTTTCTTTAAAGGTTTACCATCAAGTAAAACCTTTCCCCTATACGGTTTATATAAACCTGACATGACGCCAAGTGAAGTCGTTTTCCCTGTTCCGTTCCCACCTAAAATACTTATTAATTCCCCTGGATAAACTTGTAAAGAAAAGCCTCTTAAAATATCTATTCCATTTTTTTCGTATCGGAACCAAGTATCATGGATATCAAGAACAGGTTTTCCAATATCCTCTTTAAATTCGCTTGGTAGAATTGGTTCTTGATCGGCTTTAAAATTCTCTGATAACCATCTTCGTCCATCACGAATCGTTAGGGGAGCCTCTTTTTGACTTTTTAAAGCGTGATGAACACGAATTGGAGTTGGTAACCCTAGCAACATAGGATGATCTTGTGAAACATGCTGTAAATCATAGGCAACTTGTTTTGGCGTCCCATTACAAATAATTCCCCCTTGATCCATCACCACAATGCGATCAGCAATTGAATAGACTTCCTCTAATCGATGTTCGACCAAAATAATCGTTAAACCAAGATCCTTATTTAACTTATGTAAAGTTGAGATGAATTCACCAGCCGCAATTGGATCAAGTTGTGATGTTGGTTCATCTAAAATAAGTAATTTTGGTTGCATGGCCATAATAGCTGCAAGATTTAGTAGTTGTTTCTGACCACCTGAAAGTTCCATAGTATTTTTTCTAAACCAATTTTGAATACCAAAGAAATTAGCCATTTCAGCTACTTTTCTACGAATGGTCATGGTGTCATAACCTAGGTTTTCTAAACCAAAGGCTAATTCATGCCAAACTTTATCTGTGACAATTTGGTTTTCAGGGTTTTGCATAACGAAGCCAATCTCAGATGCAGCCACTCTTTCAGAAAGTTCGTTTAGTATGGTACCGTTATAATAGATTGCACCAGATGAAACACCATGCGGGGTAATTTCTCTTTTTAAATGTTTTAATAAAGTACTTTTCCCACAGCCAGATGTACCACAAATCACAACGAATTCACCTGCTTCAATGGCTAAATCAATTTCTTTTAGCACAGGTTTTGGTGCAAGTGGATAGCTGAAGGTTAGTTGTTTGATATCAACAAACGCCATTTGAATGCCTCCCAAAGTTCAATGATGATGGGTATCGCTAATAACAAAGTATAGGAACCATACAAAAGAATAGAAATCGGCTGAAATGTTAGTTCACTAAAAGTTGGATAAAAATAATAATTGTTATATCCTAAGAAACTCCCCAATACACTTATCGCTGTAAGGAGTAGCAAGATTATTAACATAAATCCATCTCTCTTTTCAAAAGTAAACAATGAAAAAGTGGAACGCCTTGGTAAACCGTAGCCTCTTGCTTTCATTGAATCAGCAGTTTCAATTGCATTTTCCAATGCCCATGTAATAAGTATTGAAATGATACGATTCCCACATTTAATACGATGGAACAAATTACCTGAGGTCACATCCATCCCAATTGTTTTTTGCGCATGTGCGATTACGCCTATTTGATGCTTAAAACGTGGAACTAAACGTAATGTCAAAGAAATAATCAGCGCGAAAGCTGGTGAAATCTTTCCAAATAAATATAGAAACTTATCTGAACTCATCAAGACATTATAACAGCCAAACCAAAAAATAACAGAGCAAATCATAATAGACATCGCAAACCCATATGTAATTGCTTCTATTGTAATAGGGTTATTATCAATATATAAAATGATTTTTTCCCCATCATGGCTAATTAAAGGATTAATAATGGCCGCGATAAAGATCATGGGGATAATCCATTTCAATCCTCTTAAAAAAGCTTTCTTGTTTACTTGTAAACTTAAAATAATAGACAGTAGTAGAGAAATCATTAAGTAGACGGGATGCATATAAAACATTGTCAATCCCACTGCTAAGATGAAATAACTAAAAAGAACAATCGGATGATAGTTTGCAAAAGCTTTCAATGTTTTCTTCCTCCTTTTACTTCAAACCGATGTCCTTACCTTCGTTTAGAGAGTACTGCCAAACAATTTGATCGCCATCTTTCACCTTATAACCGTCACAGCCAACTCCAGGATTTTTACCATTTACACTATACATCCAACCAGATAATGGTCCTGCATTTTTTTCATACAAATGGTTGATTCCTTGAATATAAACCGATCCATATTTATTTGCTCCAGCCCCATCATATTCAAATTGAACGTGATGCTCTTTTAATGCTCGTAATGTAATACTCCACGCTGAATCATTATCACTACGTATTTCATATTTCGAGGTAGCGATAATTGTTCCACTTTTTGGTACATATTTTTCGTTCTGTAATGGTTTTTCAAGTTTAGCGTAATTTTCTTCTTTCAAAAGTGTATCTACCCGTACTGAAATCGTAACGTATTTTTTCTTTTCTTTAACGATTTTATTGTCGGTAGAATTTGAACGATAGATTGATTTGGCAGAGTTGGCTTTCTTAGATGCTACTGTTTCTTTTTTTGATGGTGTTTCTGTTTTTTTGCTAATATTCTTACTAGAATTTTGCTCTTTTAATGTTAGATTTGTTGTTTTCTTTTCTTGATTCGTATCTTTGTTTGAAGTACGGATCTCTTTATTTGCTGTATGCAATTCTTTCTCTTGATTATTTGTTGATTTAGTTACTACTTGATTTGATTCATCCGATTTTTTGACAGTTTCTTTTGAATTTGTTTTTTGATCAACCTGTTGATCAGATTCAGTATTTTTCTTATTCGTCTGATGATCTTGCTTTTTTTTATCATTTACAGGAATAACTTTCTCACTTGAATCATCAACACTTTTTTCATCTGCATTTTGATTATTGTATTGTTCAACTGTTTGGATTTTACAACCAGCAAGGCAGAAAATCGCAATTATTAACGTAAGGATATAAAAATGTACTTTCTTCACTGATGACACCTCCGTATAGATGGCAATAGGGTGTTAGAAATTGGCTCTAACACCCTGGGATAAAAGTTATGTTTGTGTGAACTTATTTTGATTTAACAGTAATTGTTTTAATAGCACTTTTATTCTTAGCTGCATCTTTTACATAAACTGTTAGTTTTGTACCTGTTTTTTGCTTCTTGATAGATAAAGAAAATTTACCTTTAGATGAGACTTTACCTTTTTGTATTACTTTTTTATTTTTCACAACATAAACTGTAGAATGCGCTTCTGCTGTACCAATCAATTTCGTCGAATTTTTTGTTACTTTTTTAACAATTGGGGCCTTTGGAGCTGTTTTATCAACAACTTTTACGTATACAGTTTTACTGTTGTTTTTTCCTAGATCTGTTGCAACAATTTTTAAAGTTGTACCAGCTTTTTGTTTGTTGATTTTTACTGAATATTCACCTTTTAAATTTGCTTTCACACGACCAATTATTTTAGAACCGTTTTTCACTGTAATTGTCGCATATGATTCTGTTTTGCCAGTTACAGTAGTTTTGTTGTCCGCAATAGCTTTTACAGTTAGTTTTACAGGTGCTTTAGTGTCAAATGTAAGATTTTCTGCTTTAGCATCTGACATATTATAAAATGATGTTTTTTTAAGTTCAAACCGATCATACATTGCTAATGCTCGGTTGCCTTGAGGTGTAGCATATGCAGGATCTACAGCTTTTTGATTTGCACTCATCTTAAATCCACCAGATTTTGAATCGACTGCAGTGAGTAAGTTCTGAATCGTCCAATAACCACCTGTTTTCACAAATCCATCAACAGATTTAGGATCAGAATTCAATGCTAGAAGACTCATTATAACTTGTGAAATCGAAGCGGCATTTTCACCTTTTAGCCAATCAGAATAAATACCTGCTTTACCGTTCAATTGTTTTTGTAAATATGAAAGAGCTTTAGTAACAGAAGTTGATACTTTATCTTGTTTCATGTATGGGGCTAAAGCAGTCACAACCATTGCAGTTGTATCAGGATCTGCATCTGCACCAATCGCCCATCCGTATCCATTATCCTTTGTTTGAGCAGTTAATAGTTCATCAATAATGGAATCTCTAGTTATATTTTTATATTTATCTTGATTTATTGTGTAATTATTTGCATCCAAAGCTAATAAAACAGCAGAAGTTTGAGTAAAAGTACGATAATCAGTTTTTGTTTCATTATAAGAGTCTAGCATTTTATCAACTAAATTGACCCCAGCAACATTTGTTGGATCTTTACCAATAGAGCTTAAAGCTAAAATAATATTGGCATAGTCAGAATAAGATTTTCCGATATCTCCATTTTTTTCTTTAACGGTTTTTACGATATTATTGAAATATTGTTCATAATAATTCTTCGCTACTGGATAATGAGAACGTGCTAAGTTTGTAACGACATATTCATTACCTAATGTTGGATTAGGTGTGTTACTTAATAAAAATGCACTTGAATTCTTCAGAACATTTTTATAGCTAACATCTTGACCAACCATTTTGGATGTTGTTGTTTGTGCACTTTCCTCTGCATGAGCAACAAGGGATGCTGGAAGTTGAGATGCTACTAATAAGCTTGCTAATGAGAGTGGTACTACCCATTTTTTTAATGATTTGTTTGTGTACATGAAAAATACCTCCATTCTTTTGACAATCAGAGATGAACTGTCTTCTGGAATGGAGGTAATCGAAATCACCATAAAAAATCTTTACATAGATACCTATGTAAAGAGAGTGGACGAGAAATGTATGAATCAGTATATGTATGCATTTCAGTATTCCGCACCTCCCCCTCGAAGATCAGAAACGATTGATAAAAGCAGGTCTCCTGGCTTATGTGTTTACGAATTTTCGTACCTTCCCAGCTAATTTATCAGCCAGTGGTCTTTACGATTTCTACACACTTACAGTAGCGGGGCTGCATCGGATTTTCACCGATTTCCCTATTATCCCAAACAACGTATTGGGCACTTTTATCTTTTTATATGTAATTGTCATTTCCCATAGTATTTCATATTCAATCATACATGTAAATGATTTTTTTACTTTTCAAATAAATATTGATGTAAACGCATAAAACCCCTACCAATCAGCAAATTTGATTAGTAGGGGTTTTATAAGTGACTCGCGACGGCATCAGTCATGTAGTTCTTCGCTCCCTTTTGAATATTCTTTAAATGCATTCAGTTGTTCCTCTGTTAAGTGGTTTATAAAAAAGTAAAAGTCTTTCGATTCTAAACCAAATTCTTCGCATGCATTGCAATATCGTTCATAACCTTCTCTATACATATCCATGAAAATCTCCTCCTGTTATATAACAAAATCATTTATTGATAATAATATATAACAGGTAAAACGGGATGTCAACTGAATTATCAGAAAAATTACTTAAAAATAAAATAGGAAAAATTAAGCATTTATGTAATAATAGTTACATTGAAAGGTTTCACTTAAAACAATGGAGGTAATTAAAATAAGAAATTTATTAATTGGGGCTGTGTTATTCGTATTCCTTTTTCTTATTCTACACTTTTTAGGAATTAAATATTTCGTTATTTTCAATGGTATCGAATGGTTGACAAAATTTATTTTACCTTGGATCTTTTTATATTGGTTAGTAAGAATGATAAAATTTTTTGAGAAGAAAAAGCAATAAATGTGAAATTGAAATGATTCAGTTTTGTGAAGCAAATTTAAAAATAAAACCTAAACTTCTTTAACACAGAAGTTTAGGTCTTTTACTAAATGATATGCTTAAACTCTTTAAATTTGTGATGTGTTAATAAACTAATCACCACATAACTAATTAGTGAAAATACGATTGGTAATGTCACTGTATGCATGCCAAAGACATTTGGCCACCATTGGTTGATCAAAATATAACTCGACAAACCTACAATCATCGATGTAATTGCCCCATATTTGTTACCTTTTCTCCAGTATAAGCCAAAAATAACTGGCCATACGAATACAGATTCCAACCCACCAAAAGAGAATAAGTTAAGCCATACAAGTAAAGTTGGTGGCTTTAATGCCACGAAAATTACTGCGATTCCAATAAGTGCTGTAACAAGGAAACTAATTTTTTTAATTTCACTATCGCTAGCCTTTGGTTTAATGAAATTTAGATAAATATCTTTTACGATTGTTGAACTTACAAGCATTAACAATGCATTTACTGTTGACATAATAGCCGCCATTGGAGCAGCTAATACAATACCAGCCAAAAATGGCGGAAGTACTTTGAGTGTTAAAAGCGGCATCACTTTATCGCCAATTTTAATACCTGGTAAAACAGGATGAGCTAATACCCCAGTTAAGTGCATTCCAAACATGACTGTACCAATTGCTATTGTTCCAATAATAATGGCTGAATGCATACTTTTAGAATTTTTATATGCCATTGCACGAACTGCAATTTGCGGTAAACCAATAACACCAATGCCAATCAAAATCCAAAACGTTGATACATATAATGGTGTTAAACTGCCATCTGCTCCAAAAGGTGAAACAAGCTTTGGATTTTCAGCTACTAGATCAGACATAATATTGGTAATACCACCACCAGCAATTATTGTTCCGATTAGTAAAATGATACTACCTATTAACATAACTGAACCTTGAACGGCATCAGTTAATGCAACCGCTCTAAATCCACCGATAATTACATAAACAAGGACAACCACTGCAAAGATAAATAGTGCAGTAGAATAATGTAATCCTGTCAATGACTCGATTAATCGAGCACCACCAATCCACTGTGCTGCCATTGAAGAAAATAAGAAAATAATAATACTAAATGCAGATACGATAACAACCACATTACTTTGATAGCGTTCACGTAAAAAGTCTATCAATGTAATCGCTTTATATTTTCTTGCGATAATGGCAAATTTCTTACCTAATACCATTAATACATAATAACCAGCAGGTAATTGTGCCATTGATAATAGCACCCATCCCAAACCAGTATTATATGCAACCCCAGGTCCACCTATAAAGCTAGAAGCGCTACCATAAGTGGCCATCATTGTCATAGCAAGCAAGAAACCGCCCATTTCTCGTCCACCAAGAAAATACTCCTGCAAGAAAGAGTTAGACTGCATAACATGCTTATTTGCCCAAAATCCAATGACAAAGATAATAACTAGAAAAATAACCAGTGGTATAATGACATGCCAATGCATCATTTGTGTTCACCATCCTCTTCTTCATCAAACGGTACATCCTTAAAGAAGAATTTGATGACAACATAAATTAACAAAATCATAAATAATGTTCCAGCTATACAGCTATAAAAGAACCATGCTGGAAAGCCGAAAATATATGTATATTCTTTCGGATCCCCTGAGCCAAGTCCATACGCAAAGCCAAACCAAATTGCAAAATTAATGATAACTAATACAATTCCAATCAATGCTTCACGATGAGCTATTTTAAAACGCTTATCGTTCATAATTACTCCCCTTCAATTAATTCGAATACCTATCTATTTTACTTATTTCATAAAAAAAAGAAAAGTATCAAGGACGAATTACTTAATCTAAAATAATTAGTTTACATAATAAAATTATTTGTTTTTATTTCATTTTAGTTTTTCTTGAAAAAATTTGATATAATACCAATTAAATTGTAAAGGGAGTGAAAATTATAAGTACATTAAATCATGTCTTACAAAAGATGAAATTGGAAATAGAGTCTTACGAGATTCCACAAAACTCATATGGATCTGAAGTATATCTATTACACTTAAAAAATGGAGAAAATGCATACTTAAAAATCCCCTTTAATAAGGACAAATTATGGCGTGAGTATGAAATGTTACATCTACTTCAAAATAACGTACCTGTTCCGAAAATTCTTGATTTTTTACCTAGTGAGGCCAAATTTAATGGTGCCCTTTTGTTAGCTGAACTACCTGGAAAACCCGCAACAGGAAAGATTGATGCTTCCCTAGCATTTGAAATCGGAAAATATCATGCTCTAATGCATTCACACACTTCAGATTATTATGGATTCAGGACTGAAAGTGGTTTTCAAAATATAAAGAATAATGATTGGCGTAGTTATATAAAAGAAAAATTCTATATTGCGCTTGAAAAATCTCTTCCCTTCTTGACTACCAAGCAAATTGATCTAGGTAATTACCAATTCGAAAACTTATATAACAGTTTACCATCTCCTGATGGACCCTGTGCCGTACATTTTGATTTTCGACCAGCAAATATCATCGTTACTGATGATCAAGTAAGTGGTTTCATTGATTTTGAAACATCTAAATTTGCTTCTACAGAGCTTGATTTTGTAAAAATTGAGCAACAACTGTGGAATATTCAGCCTTCTACAAAAGAAAGTTATATCGAGGGGTATGAAAGTATTCGTCCTATTATTGATTTGGAAACGGTCCAACCTTTCTATAGTTTATATCATGCGATACTTTCGATTGCTTGGTGTGTGGACAGAGGATTAGAAAAACATTATGATTTTTATCGAGAAAATCAAGAAACATTGAATTCATTTACATAAAGTATAAAAAGAATGCATTTTCTCGAAAAAAATGCATTCTTTTACTATCTTTAAAACTAAAAAACTAGCAGTTCTCCCCCAAATACACCTAAGAGAACAATAACCCAAGGTGGTAACTTCCAGTAGACTAACAAACTAAACAAGATTGCAACAAATGCAAAGTCAATTGGCGTAAAAACAGCACTCGTCCAAATAGGTTGATAAAATGCAGAAATTAAAATACCAACCACCGCAGCATTTACCGCCATTAGTGCACCATTCATCTTTTCGTTATTTCGAAGAGTATTCCAAAATGGTAGTGTTCCAAGAATAAGAAGAAATGCAGGTAAAAATATAGCTACTGTTGCAATTAGACCTCCGATCCAACCATTCATAACTGCTCCTAAGTAAGCAGCAAATGTAAATAACGGTCCAGGAACTGCTTGAGCTGCTCCATATCCTGCTAAAAACGCCTCTTTATTTACCCATCCAGTTGCTACAATTTCGCTCTCCAACAATGGTAGAACAACGTGTCCTCCCCCGAAAACTAATGACCCAGATCTATAAAAACTATCAAACATCGCAACCCATTGGATAGATGTTGCTTGTTTTATTAAAGGTAGAAGAAACAGTAATCCAAAAAATAAAGATAAACAAATAAGTGCAAATCCTTTTGAAATAGGAAAATTAACTATTGAACGCTGATTTCCATGGTTTGTTTTAAAAATAAAGAAGCCAAAAATTGCAGCAATGAAAATGATCATTACTTGAGTATATACATTTGTCCATAATAAGGTTAATACTAAAGAGAATAATGCAATCGCTTTGCGTGCTAAATCTGGTGTTAAGTTCTTAGCCATTCCTAAGATAGCCTGAGCAACAACAGCTACTGCTACTATTTTTAAACCATGTATCCATCCTGCGTTAGCTATATTTAGCCCTTTTAGCATTAATGCAAAAACAATAAGAGCAACTACAGATGGTAATGTAAATCCAAGAAATACGATGATACCGCCCAATATACCAGCACGTATTACCCCTATACCAATTCCAACTTGGCTACTTGAAGGACCAGGTAAGAATTGGCATAAAGCCACTAAATCGGCATAAGACTTCTCATCAATCCATTTCTTTTTGCGTACATACTCTTCGTGAAAATAGCCTAAGTGAGCGATTGGGCCTCCAAAAGATGTTAAGCCAAGTTTTGTAGATAACAGTAACAGTTGAAACAATGATCTTACGGTTTCTCTATCCTTATTTTTGAATGATACAATCGACATATTAATTTTCCTCCAAATAAAAGATCTTGATACTTTTTAACTGAATGTCTATAAATATATGAAAAGAATATCAGATGCTTTTATTGAATTTTTCACTTTTACAAAATCTTAACTTCTATTTTAAGTATTCTATTATTAACTTTAATCATCTATTTACATTTTACTTTACATAATATAATTATAATTAACAAATACACCAAAAATAATAGAAAGATTTGAATTATCTGAAATAAAAAACAACTCATTTCTTTTGACATTCTCTATAATAGGCAACAATTCTCTACAATGTGACACCTGCGTGTAATTATTAGAAAATTCATTATTGACTGAAACTTAAATTGTACATATAATTTAGGACAATTACTCACTTGATTGGAGATTGATAGATATGAAAGACTATTTCAATAAGTTGCTAACAGGTATGAGTTTAGGAATTATCGTAGCCCTTATTCCAAATGCATTGGTTGGCGAAATTTTAAAACTAATTATTCCATATGTTCCATTCTTACAACATATTTTAGATATTTCAGTTTTAGCAATGAGTCTTCTTCCTGTTATTACAGGTGTTATGGTCGGATTAACATTTAAATTAACACCCATTCAAACAGCTAGCGTTGGTTTAGCAGCAATGGTTGGAAGTGGTGTTTGGACGATGGGAACTGGTGGTGCAATCACGTTACAAGGTATAGGGGTTGTGATCAATACAGGTCTTACAGCAGGTTTGGCCGTATTATTTGTACAATTTATAGGTGATCGTTTAAAAGATTATACGATTTTGTTAATGCCAGCTTTATCATTATTCATCCCAGGTGGCATTGGTATGATTACACTACCATATGTAAGAACTGGTGCAGGGTATGTAGGTGTAGTTATTGACAACGTTACAAATTTACAACCAATAGTAATGGGTGCTTTAATCGCAGTTATCTTCAGTATTTTAATTCTTTCCCCTTTATCAACTATCGGGGTGGCTACTGTTATCATGCTTTCAGGAATTGGTGCTGGTACAGCAAATCTAGGTGTCGTTGCATCTGGTGTAGGAATGTGTATCGCGAGTTACAAAGCGAATAACCTAGGAACTGCTTTGGCTCATGTTATGGGTTCACCAAAAATTCAAATGCGAAACTTCTTTATGAAACCTAGAATCGCATTCCCTATGATTATCACTGCAGCTATTCTAGGAGCTTTAGGTGGTATGTTCCACATTACTGGAACACCTTACAGTGCAGGCTTTGGACTTGCAGGACTCATTGGGCCATTGAATTATGTTAATCTCGCAGCTGGTGGATGGAATTTCCACAACGTAATGGTTATGCTAATCATGTTCTTTGCTTTACCAATCATTTTGAATACTGTACTACTTCGATTATTTGAACGTAAATTTAAAATGATTAAGGCTGAAGATTATTCAGTCAACTATCAATAATCATAAAAACAAAATATTCTACTATTCAGTAGAGAATTTATAAAAAATAGAAGCTAACCCAATGATAAATTTGAGTTAGCTTCTATTTTTCTATTTTAATTACCTGATAACCAGAGATGAATGCAATTCCATATCCAATAAAAACGAAAAATACGAATAAATTTAACGGGTTAAAGCTAAATCTAATGACGAAAAGTAGTAGAATGATAATCCCTATGGTTAGATAGAGCAACTTAGTTGTTATCCTAAATCTAATATTAATAGTAGATTCAATCACTTTTTTAAATAATTTTGCTAGTGAAAAATAAAAACCAATAAAAAATAGTCCGACAAATGGAAATAGAACTGATTGGTACGTATTATTGAACGTTACATTTTGTATATCATATAAAAACTTTATGATTAAGAATAAGCCTGTTAGATAAAAAATAATACATGATCCATAAATTATAGATTTCATATATCTCCTCAATTCTTAAAATTAATCAATTCAAAGATATATAGATAGTCATTGAAATATTAGTTGCTTGTACCTTTTTATTGATCTTTAGAGATTAATTTCACCATAAAAATCCTATTTTTACACTTAATTAATTATTGTGAAACTTTCTTATATAAGCGAACGCTTTTGGACTATATTTAGTTTACATAATAATATTATTATAAATTATATATTGAATGGATTATTTTCGATTACTCGTTGAATTTCTTTATTTTCCACATGCGTATAAATTTGAGTTGTAGATACATTCGAATGTCCAAGTATTTGTTGAAGACTTCGGATATCTGCACCACTTTTGTACATCATTGTTGCTGATGTATGTCTTAGTTTGTGCGGAGACAGTTTCTTCTTATCTAAACCAGATAAATGATTAATTTGCTTGACAATTTTAGCCACTCGTTGTCTGGTTAGTCGCGTACCTTTTTGCGAAAGAAACAGTGCTTGATTTTCGGAAGCATTTTTAACATATGGCCTTTCGTTTTCTAAATATGCTTTCAATGCAGCAATACAAGCATCATTAAGATAAACAGTTCTTTCTTTATCCCCTTTCCCTCTTACTGTCATAAATCGTTCTTGTATTGAATCCATATTCAAATTACATAGTTCACTTACTCGAATACCTAAATTTAAGAAAAAGGTCATCATGCAATAGTCCCGATCGTGGTGTGTTTTCGATTGGATTCCGGTCATAAATGTCTTTGCCTCATCGAAGCTCAAATAGATTGGTTGTCTTTTACTTACTTTTGGTGTTTCGAGTTCTTCAGCTGGATTTTCTTCTATTATATGTCGTTTCGATTTTAAGTATTTAAAAAACGATTTTAATGTGGCAACTTTTCGTGCTCTTGTATATGCAGAATTATTCCTTCTTTCTTCACAATATTCCAAGAACATATACATATCCTCTAATGATATTTCTTTGAAAAAATCCTGCCCAATCTCATGAATATCGATTGTCTCCATCTTTTCAAAATCTAAATCATCTTGTATTGCTTTTATAAATTTGATAAATAACGTTAAATCATAATCGTACTCATCTCTTGTACGCTTCGATTTTCCTTTGATTGCGGTTAAATAGATCAGAAAATCACGTAAAATCTTTGGTTTTTGTTGTTTCATATGTATAACCACCTCTATTACGTATATTTTAGCACAAAAAAGGTTCCCAAATATACATTTGGGAACCTTTTTTAAAATCAATATCATTCATAAGAAAAAGGATTGAATTCTAATAAAAAAATTCAATCCTTTTGTTTATCTATCCATTTCAAAATTGATATTTATTAACCAAGTATGCGTAACCACTTTAAAAATATCGTTATTTAGCGAATTCTAAAAATAACAGAAATTATAAGATGATAAGTAGAAATATTCAGCTTTAAATAGTATTTTTTGACTGCAATTCAATCTTCTTTAGTTTCAACTTGAATCATGATTTTCGTTACATAATTCTCTTCCCCGTTTACGGAAATTTCATCAAATATAAATTCTTCATACGAAAAGTCTTTCATGACTAAGTGATGTTCTTTCATGAAATCAAAAATTCTTATGTAGGATGTTGCGATGTTTGCATCATCCCCTTTATGAAATCCAATCACATAGGTTCCCGCAGGCTGAACAATTGTCGATGGACTAAAGTAATCTTCAGGCATCATTGTATAAAGGTAACTATAATTATCAAATTGATTTTTTTTCATTTCTTCTTTAGAAAGAATGGCACCGATTGGATGACCCGTATACAACTCATTTCTATTACAAAGATCGATGAAATCTGAAACAGCATTCAAATATTCTTTATCAGTTGCATTTAAAATATTATTACTAATTAACAAAACACTTTCTTTAACGTTTTCTATTCTTATTCCTTCTATTTCGACATTCAATGCATTCTGTATATTTTCCATTTTTGTTTTGACAATTTTCTTTGTATGATTTAGTTTTTGAATTTTATTGTCAATTTGTGTTAATTGATTTTGTAATAATTGAACAGCTTGTTCAGGTGTTTTATTACTTAAAAAATTCCTTATATCTTTTAAAGGCATATTTAAATCCTTTAATAATTCAATTACGATAAAAACTTCGTATTGCTGATAAGAATAATATCGATAACCATTCTCCTTTTTTACTTCAGGTCGAAGCAAGCCGATTTCATCATAATGAAATAGTGTTTGTTTTTTAACATGACATATTTTAGCGAATTCACCAGTAGTGAAGAATTTATTCATCGACTCCATTATTTTTTCACCTCATTATTTACAATTCATTACATGATCTTGGTTGACTGTATGGTAACCGTATACTATAGAATTTAATTAGAACCTAAATTGTAAGTAAAAGAAAGGACGTGTTGCTCCGAAACGGAGAATATGATGAGCGAAACGAATATTAAATTACAAGAAACGCCTATTCACAAGTTGTTTATTTCTTATTTATTTCCATCATTGTTTGGTATGATTTTAATGGCTGTCAATATTTTGGTGGATGGCATTTTTGTTAGTAATGGTGTAGGTGCATTAGCCCTTGCAGGTATTAATATTGCAGTTCCTATTTTCTCTATTTTACTTTCCATCTCTTTATGGATTGGAATAGGCGGTGCGACTTTGTATTCAATCGAAATGGGAAAAGGCAATATTGAAAAAGCAAGATCTATTTTTACGCAAAGTATTATGATGACTGTTTTAATTGTTGGTTTTTTGGTTGTTCTTTGTCTTTGGAAGCAAGAACAAATAGCGTATTTATTTGGCGCAAGTTCAAAAGTATTGCCATATGTTGCAGATTATTTACATGTAATCCTACTTTTTGGTCTTGTTTATGTATTAGAAAATATCTTAAGTATTTTTGTGCGGAATGATGGTAATCCAAAACTAGCTATGATTGGATTGATCACTACTTCAATACTGAATATTATCTTGAATTATGTATTCATTTTTAAGATGAACATGGGCGTAAAAGGAGCTGCATATGCAACTGCTTTATCTACTATCGTAGGATTGCTGGTACTACTTGTTCATTTTATCAATAAGAATAGTAATTTGAAATTTACACATTTACATTTTAACATAACCACTTGCTCGGAAATACTTAAAATAGGTTCTCCAAGTTTTATAACTGAAGGTTCAGCTGCAATTGTTGTTATAGGTTATAATATTACTTTTAGCCATTTTGCCGGTGAAATAGGTGTCTCATCTTATGCTATTGTAAACTATTTACATGCAGTTTTCATAATGATCTTCATTGGTATAGGTGCCGCAATTCAACCCATTGTAAGCTTTAACTTTGGGGCTCGTTTAAAAGAGCGAATTGAACAGGTATTAAAGTTAGGGTTAAAAACCGGGATTACTTTTGGCGCGTTAATTTTAGCTGTAGGTTGGGGTTTTGGAAAGCAACTAATCGCTCTATTTGGTGTTACAGATCCAGATGTAATTGCCTATGCTCAAAATGGCATTTACCTATTTTTTATAGGCTATTTATTTTTGAGTTTTAATTTAATCCATGCAGAATACTATCAAGCCATTAAGAAAATAAGACTTTCTATGATGATAATTGTCATGAGAAGTTTAGTGATTTTTTTACCACTACTTTATATTTTACCTTCAATGTTTAATAGTAAATCTATTTGGTTGGCATTCCCGATTGCAGAAGGATTAACTGCCTTAGGAATTATCATTTTCAAATGGTCAACAAATGTCTCAGTCTCCACAAATTCAGCATCAATAGAAGAAAAACAATCTGTCATACATTAACTATTTACTCGTTAAAACATTAAATTGCTTTTTTGATTTATTTGTAATACAATTTACTTATAAATCTCATATCATGCAATAAAAAGCAAGTATCTTTTTCTAATTTCATAAAAAATCCACTATTCATTTTATAATGGAAGTGGATTCTTTACTTTAAGAAGAAAAAATTATACATAAAATAGAAAAATAATTATTTTTTCTAAAAAAACGTTGCTATTTTTGTCAAATTTGAATATTATTATTTCAAGGGTTTTGGAAGCACTTCCAAGACCGAAAAAAGAAAAAGGGGGATTTGGTATGAGTCAAGATCTATCGAGTGCATTAGAGAAAGATCATGCATTGGGACAAGAACATGCTAAAAAGAATTCTGCTAAGAGGGCAAAACAAGATTTTACAGCAGAAGAATATGTAATAATTTCAGAAAGTTCTGAATATAAAGCGCTTGTGAAAAAGAAAAGTGGATTTATAGTACCTATTTCAATTTTATTTTTAGCCCTATATATTTTACTTCCAATTTTAACTTCATTTACATCTGCTTTAGATGGTAAAGCAATTGGAGATATTACATGGGTATGGCTTTATTCTTTAGGTCTATTCATCATGACATGGGTTTTATGTATGACTTATGTTAAAAAGGCAAATTCATTTGATGAAGATGCATCTAAAATCATTGAAAAGGCTAAGGATGGTGGATATAAATGAGTACAATTGGAATTATTTTTTTCGTATCGATCGTAGGTTTAACTTTAGTTGTAACTTACATTGCCTCAAAACGTACTAATTCTGCAAGTGAGTTCTATACTGCAGGTGGCGGACTTACTGGATGGCAAAACGGTATTGCAATTGCAGGTGATTACCTATCTGCAGCATCATTTTTAGGTATTGCAGGTGCTATTGCATTATTTGGATTTGACGGTTTCTTCTATAGTATTGGTTATTTAGTTGCTTACTTAGTAGTTTTATATATTGTGGCTGAACCATTACGTAATCTAGGTCGTTACACGCTAGCAGATATGATTACTTCTCGTTTTGATCAAAAGAAAGTACGTGGTACTGCAGCAGTTAGTACAATTGTTATTGTATTATTTTATATGATTGCACAATTAGTTGGTGCAGGCGCACTTATTCAATTATTATTAGGTATTCCTTATTGGGTAGCTGTTTTAATCGTTGGGATCATGATGACTATTTACGTTCTTTGGGGTGGTATGGCTGCAACAAGTTGGGTTCAAATTATTAAAGCGGTCTTATTGATGATTGGTACTGTTATTATTTCATTCCTTGTATTATTAAAATTCAATTTCAACATTCTTGAAATGTTCTCGTCTGTTAAAACTGCAACCCCTCATGGTGAAGCTTATTTGAATGCAGGCGTCAAGTATACAAATGGTTTAGATACTTTATCAATGATGATTGCATTAGTATTAGGTACTGCTGGTCTTCCTCACATCTTAATGCGTTTCTTCACTGTTAAAGATGCTAAAACTGCTCGTAGCTCAGTAGTTACGGCTACATGGATTGTAGGTATCTTCTATATCTTAACAATTTTCTTAGGATTTGGTGCAGCAAAATTTGTTGGTGCTGAAAAAATTGTTGCAGCAAACGCTGCTGGTAACATGGCTGCACCTCTACTTGCTGATGCTTTAGGCGGAGATTTATTAATGTCATTCGTTTGTGCGGTTGCGTTTGCAACAATTCTTGCGGTAGTAGCAGGTCTTGTATTATCAGGAGCTTCAGCATTTGCACATGATATCTATGGACAAATTATTAAAAAAGGTAATATCACTGAAAAACAACAAATGAAAGCAGCCCGCTTTGCATCACTTGGTGTAGCAGTATTCTCTATCATCTTAGCACTAGGAGCTCAAACTTTAAACGTAGCATTCTTAGTTTCTCTAGCATTCTGTATTGCTGCAAGTGCAAACTTACCAGTAATTATTTACACAATTTACTATAAAAAATTCAATACGACTGGTGCAGTAGCTGCAATGGTAACTGGTTTAGTCACTGCTTTAATACTTGTAATTGTAAGTCCAAACATTTGGAATCCAGAAGGAACAGCTATTCTAACAGGTAAAGCATTATTCCCACTTACTAATCCGGCGATTGTTTCAGTACCACTTGGGTTCTTAGCTGGTTGGATTGGTTCATTAGTAGGTCAAAAAGCTGATGCGAAAAAATATGCTGAAGTTGAAGTTAAAGCAAATACAGGTTTAAAACCTAACTTATAAAATAGCTTTTTATAAATTATTAAAGCAGTTGGCTGTGAAAGTATCTTTCCCTTCCAACTGCTTTTTAATGTTCCTTTCTTTTCACGATTCTGTCATAATGATAGTGTAAGTTTGGAAAGGATCTGATTCGAATAAATTTAGATTTCAAAGCTATTGTAAAAACAGCACTGATTGGTATAGTCGGTGTAATTATTTTTAAATTAATTCATGCTCCAGTTCCATATTTACTTGGTCCAATGCTAGGCGTATTATTAGCGAATCGAATTTTTCATGTTAACTTATTTTGGCCTAAACAGCTACAAATTGCAGGACTTATTGTAATTGGATATTCACTTGGAATCACTTTTAATAAAGAAATCTTGAAAGCGATGCTTATAGATATCCCTCTTATGTTTATTGTAACGTCCATTTTGTGTGCATTTAGCTGTATTTTTGCATTCCTTATTTCAAAATATGGGAAAATTGATTATCCAACAGCATTAACGAGTAGTGTACCTGGTGGGTTAACTCAAATCGTCATTTTTGCTCAAGATATGGAAGGAGTCAATCTTTCTACCGTTACTTTTTTTCATACTATTCGAGTAATTATGGTTGTAATATTGGTTCCGTTTATTGTTCATCTGCCTTTTTTATCTTCAAATGGTAGCCCAACAGCATCTACCATACATACGACTTTAGAAACATTAAATTGGCGTCATTTCCTAATTTATATAGTTCTGTGTACGATTGCCGCACTTTTTGGTAAAAAAGTAAAGTTACCAGCTGCATATTTACTAGGTCCCATCATCATTACTATATTATTAAATCTAACTTTATTACCGGCTTCTTCAATGCCTCCTGGATTACTAAATATAAGTCAATTTGTTGTTGGAATCCATATTGGTCTACTGTTGCATCCTGAGTCATTAAATGATAAAAAGAAACAACTTGTTTTTGCCTTCTTAAGCAGTATGGTATTAATTTTAGTCTCTTTTATAATGAGTATATTGATTATGAGAAACTTAGAACATACTTCTATTATTACCGGCTTCCTATCTCTAGCTCCAGGCGGTATGGACCAAATGGGTATTATTGGGCATGAAGTTCATGCTGATGTTGCCACAATCACAATCTACCAGTTATTTAGAATTCTTTATATTTATCTCTTTATTCCACCTGTGTTAACAGTTGTTAATAAGAGATATCAAAAAAGAGTGTAGAATGTTCCCGGATAATATGGTTATATAAAAGATGGTATGAAATGAAATTCATACCATCTTTTTGTTATTTCTAATATGCAATGGATTCAACTATTCATTTTATCAAAACAACTACCTATAATCATTATTCCCTTTAAAATTTCTTCATTCGGTAGCCCACCAAAACCAAGCATTAAATAGGACATTTCATCAGAATCAATCCAATGTTTTTTGGGAGAATATATTTTGACACCAGCAATCTTAGCACGTTCTATTAGTTGATCTACATCTGCATGCTTAAATTTTAATAATATATGTAATCCGCCTTGTTGACCTATTATTTCAACTTCATCCTTAAATTGCTCTTTAATTGCTTGTACTAGTGTTTGTTGCTTCTTTTGATAGGTTGTTTTCATTCTTCTTACATGCTTTTGAAAATAACCATCCCTCATAAAAATAGCAATTGCCCTTTGTAAAATGGGAGAACAGTTTTGTGTTTGTTGATGAATCATCTTTTGTGCATTTTCGATAAGAGAATCAGGAAGAATCATATAACAACATCTAACAGCTGGAAGTAAACTTTTTGAGAATGTTCCTAGATAAATAACCTTATCTAACTTATCTAATGATTTTAAAGATGGAATCGGTTTTCCTGTATATCGGAATTCACTATTATAGTCATCTTCAATAATATAGGTATTTTGATTTTTCGCCCACTTTAATAGATCCAACCGTTTCTGTATAGGTAAAATCATACCTAATGGAAATTGATGTGAAGGCGTAACATATGCAACTTTTGCTTGCCCATTATAGATGGTATTTAGATTAATTCCATCAGACTCTATAGGTACGGGTAGGATGTCACACTGCCACTTTTCAAGGATATTTCGAACTTCATTATATCCAGGATTTTCAAAATACACTGGTTGTTTCATTAAATTTAATAACTGTACAATAAATGACACTGCTTGTTGAGTACCATTACAAATAAATATTTGCTTTTCGCTACATGTTATTCCACGCGATTGAGCTACATACTTTCTAATTTCTCCCCTTAATAAGAAATCTCCTTGAGGTACTCCATATTGTAAAATAGCTAACTCTTCCTCCATCGCTAATTTGATACATTTACCCCAAGTACTTAAAGGAAACTTTTCCAAATCTATGGAGCCATAATGGAAATCAATCGTATTATTTATGTCGGTTGAACAAATGGCTGTAGTGTTCCCGTTTTCTTTAGAGATTGAAAATTCTTCAATGGGCAATACATATAATCCACTACGAGGCACACTTTTTATATAACCTTCTGCAATTAATTGTTGATAGGAAGCATCAATTGTATGCTTACTTAAATTTAGTTCCTGTGCCAAATAACGGATTGATGGAAGTTTTTCTCCAGCAACTAAGTCATGAGAAATAATTTTTTCTTTTAGTTGCTCATATAATTGTATGTATTTTGGTATTTTATCTTCCGCATTCAAAAACACTTCCATCTTAGTTCCCCCTAATTAAATCTGTCCTGTATAAATTGTTATAAACTGTCTATTTTGGATAGGTCAAAGTTTTGGTTAAATAAACTATATCATAACTATAGGAGGGATATATATGCGAATGAAATCAAGAATTTGTCAAGACGCACAAAAAATAGAACAATTTTTATTGAAGGCAGATACAGGATTTCTTGGATTAGCTTTAAACAATGAACCTTATATTGTTCCATTAAATTATGTATGGTTTGAAGGAAGTGTTTATTTACATGGAGCTTCTGAGGGAAAAAAAGTAAACTTCATCAAGGAAAATAAAAATGCTACTTTTGTAATTAGTAAGAGTGAAGGAACAATGGTATCACCTATCCCTGCAGAAACAGATACAGCTTACTTAAGTATTATGCTGTTTGGTGAAATTCAAATTGTAAATGATTTAAGGGAAGCAACTAAAGCGATGCAAGCATTATTAGACAAATATGTAACAGGCTATTATAATTCTCCGCTTTCGTTAAAACATGTGGAGCGATATCGTTCTTCTCTTGGGAGTACGACTTGTATTTTTAAGCTAAGGCCAAATGAAATCACTGCAAAAGAAAATATAATAATTAATGACCAATTATATTATCCTGGAAGAAATGTATCAACAGAATAATAAAATAGTAAATACTTGGAATTAAAGCCCCTGATTTTTCAACTCTAAACAGAAGAAGCAGGGGTTTTATAAAGATCTATTGATTTCAAATATTAGTTTCCAAATAATATAATATTAGATATACAAATGAACTAAAACATGTTATTTGCATAATATAAATATTGTAGTGAAATATTTATAAAAAGGATGATATAAAAAATGTCATGGAAGAAATTATGAGTATTTCAATAATAAGTACAATTCCCCTTAGTGGAGAAGAAAAACCTGATGTCTGGGATGATTATGGATGGGACATTGATCGTTGGGAGAATGACGGTGGTAGAAGTCTAGGCAAAAGTAATGATTGCTTGGGATAGTTTGTGATATTACCATCTCATAATTTTGAGATTGAGAAGGAGTCAACCAATTTTCCTTTTTAGAATAAAAGAGGCTGGGACAGAACAAAATTAGCCCCCCAAAGCCGAATAATTGAACTTAATAGAATCAATATCATAAAGCATCTTTCTTTGAGAAAATACGATTATTAGATGATGAACATCATATCGAATGGTGTGAAGTGGAGGACGGCGACTCCTGCGGGAATAGCTTGAGCTGAAAGCCCCGCAGGAACGTAGTGACGAGGAGATTGAAGCCAAGCCCGCGGAAAGCGCCGTCTGAAACGGAACACAAAACTGAATGTTACGAAAAATATATATTAAATGTTCATGCTTTTTGTACAAATTCTTTATTATGAAATGGATTCAATAGAATAATAATAAAAAGAAAAATCCGAACAAATGTGAAATTTTAAATAGAATTTCACATTATAATTCGGATTTTTCATTAGCTAAAATTCTTTTGTCCCAACCTCTTTTATTGAAATTGTTATGTGTAACCACAACTTTTTTTTCTAAATTGATTGAATAGGCGTCTGAAGCATCTTATACACTTTTTTCATATCAATATTTTGTCTCACATGATCAGCTAATAATTGATAGGCTGCCTCTCTTCTTTCTGTATCAGTCTTTACTTTCTGATCAATTGGTGTAAGGCCCTTTTTAACTCTCAGCGCGTTCACTATTTTTCGTGTAAATTCTCGATTATTAAATATCCCATGAACATACGTTCCAATCACTTGTCCATTCAATGCAATTGCACCATCATAACGACCATCAGATAATTCCAAAAATGGCGAACAACTATCGTCTTCTATTACTGTTTTACCTAAATGAATTTCATAACCAGTTAATGATATGGAATCAAACATATTTGTCATTATTTGACCTGTCATTTGAACCGTTTTCTTCTCTTTATTAAAAGTAGTTGTTACAGGTAATAGTGAAAGTCCTTCTGCGCTTCTTCCATCACCTTCAACAGCATCAGGATCCTGAAGGGAACGACCTAGGATTTGAAACCCTCCGCAAATTCCGAAAATACGCGTTCCTTTATCTACAAGTGTTTGAATGACTTGTTCAAATCCTTCATCCTTTAACCATTGTAAATCCTCAATGGTATTTTTTGTTCCAGGTATAATGAGTAAATCAGGATTGCCAAGTTCTTTTACATTACGAACAAGACGCACTCCTACTTCTGGTTCATCAAAAAAAGGATCTACATCTGTAAAATTTGAAATACGAGGTAAGCAAATCATCGCAACATCAATTGAAAACTCACCTTGTTTTGGTTTTTTAAATCGTAGTGATGATAAAGCCAATGAATCTTCAGCTTCAATATTAATATCTATATATGGAATGACGCCAATAACAGGAATCCCTGTTTCTTTTTCAAGCCATTCTATCCCATCATCTAACAGCTCACGCATCCCTCGAAACTTATTAATAATGATTCCTTTCACTCTAGCTCTTTCTGAATCATTAAGGAGTGCTAATGTACCAATAATTGAGGCAAACATTCCACCTCGGTCAATATCGGCAACTAATAGAACAGCCGCATCGGTAGCGTGAGCCATCCGCATATTGGCAATATCGCGATCTTTTAGATTAATCTCTGCAGGACTTCCAGCACCTTCTAATACGATCACTTCAAATTCATCTTGGAGTTTATGTATTGATTTTTGTACTATAGGCATCGCTTGTTGTACAAAATTATTACGATAGCTCATTGCCCCCATGTCCATAAAGTGTTTACCATGTACAATAACTTCTGAGACCATATCTTGTTTTGGTTTCAGTAAAATGGGATTCATATCTGTAGTCGCGATGACTCTAGCAGCTTCAGCTTGTACACCTTGAGCTCTGCCAATTTCTCCGCCATCCATCGTAACAAAAGAGTTCAATGCCATATTTTGTGATTTAAAAGGGACAACTTTCAACCCATCATCTGAAAAAATGCGGCAAAATGCAGTACAGATCATACTTTTTCCAACATCTGAAGCAGTACCTTGAATCATAATTGCTTTAGCTGTCATATGCTCCCCTTCTTCCATTAAAATTCTAAACCTTTTACTGCAGGAATTCCTCTTTCATAGTAATGCTTTGTCGCATCAATCGTTGATACTAAATCAGCCAAATCCATCAATTCCTGTCTTGCATTTCGACCAGTAATGACAAGATGCATAGTTGTAGGGCGATTTTGAATAGCCTCTATTACTTCTTGTAGCGGGAGAACATCATCGATTGGAAATTTATCAATCGATAAAGCATTATTTAATTCATCAAGAACTAATAAGTCAATTGAAGGATCTGCAAGTGCCTTTTTTGCTTTTTGCCAAGCTAATCGTAAAGCTTCACGATGTTCTTCTGGTATTTTTGTCCAAGTAAAACCAATGCCCATTTGTTCCATTTCTACGCCTAATTTTCGTAGGGCTAATGCTTCTCCATATGTACGTTCAGGTGATTTGATAAATTGCATATATTTCACATGTAAACCTCTCCCGATTGCTCGAAGGGTTACACCTAGTGATGCCGTTGTTTTTCCTTTTCCCTCTCCAGTATAGATCAAAAATAAGCCTTGTTGTGCCATTTTTCTATCTCCCCTTTATAACCACGTCGTTTTTTCATCAAATGGAATTCTTGTAGTTGCGGGAACTTCTGTACCTTCTTCAGGATAACCGATGAAGATTGTTCCAATTACTTTTTCATTTTCTGGTGAACCGATAAAGTGATGCATACGTTCGTCATGGACTAACCCTACGCCTCGAGTTCTCCATACAAATCCTAAACCTAACTCTTGTGCGGCTAACCACATGGAATGGATTGCACAGCAAGTTGCAAAAATATTATCATCAGAATCATCTGGTTTATCTGGAATTAACGCTGATGTAACAATAATGGCTACTGGTGTAATTGTTACAACTTTTAAAGAACTTTCTACTAAATGTGGTTTTGTTGGGAACCGTTGTTGTAAGTATTCGGTCGCCATTTCTTCATAGCGCTTCATCGCCTCACCTTGGATCACGTAGAAATGCCATGGTTGACGTAATCGATCATTTGGTGCATAAGTAGCTATTTCCAATAATTTTTTAATCTTTTCTTTCTCAACAGGGCGATCTGCATAATTTCGGATTGCTCTTCGTTCTTTAATCGCTTCAATAATCGTCATTACTTTCTCCTCAAATCAAAACAGTTTGATTTTCAAACCATTGAATTTTATCTCTTAGTTGAACAACTTCCCCCACTAATACCATCGATGGGTTATGAAATTTTTCTTGGATTACTAAATCATGAATGGTTTCTAATGTACCTGTTATTGTACGTTGATGTTCTGTTGTTCCCCATTCAATTACCGCTACAGGGGTAGTCGCACGTTTACCATTTTCAATAAGCTTTTTGCTAATATACGCAAGATTTCCAACACTCATATAAAATGCGATGGTATCAATACCATTAGCTAATGCATACCAGTTTAAGTGATCTTGTCCTTTTTCTTCTCGCCCATGACCAGTCACAATCGCAAAACTTGAAGCAAACTCTCTATGCGTAACAGGAATTCCTGCATAGGCTGGTGCTGCGATTCCTGCTGTAATTCCTGGAACAATTTCATATTCAATGCCATGTTCAACAAGTACTTCTGCTTCCTCTGCACCACGGCCAAAAACGCATGGATCGCCACCTTTTAGGCGTGTAACAACTTTACCTTCAAGTGCCTTTTCTACTAATAATTCATGAATTTGCTCCTGTATGAAATGATGTTTACCTGGGGATTTACCGCAAAAAATAAGTTCTGCATCTCCCTTTGCATGTACCAAAAGAGATGGATTTACGAGACGATCATATGCAATGACATCTGCTTTTTGAATGCATTCTAGGCCATATACCGTTATTAATTTTGGATCACCTGGGCCTGCACCTACTAAATAGACTTTTCCTGGAGTCATTGAATCGTCCCCTTTTTCAACAATTTTTCAAATAGTTGTTCACGTTCTTTTAATTGTTTTGTTTTTGTTAATGTTAGAAACTGTGAATCGAGTAATTCTTGTAAGAGATAACTTTTTTGCTTCGAATCTTTTACTTCATCAATAATTTGACGTCTTGCTTTTTGTAAGAATTCTATATAATCTTCATATGAATCGTCATATTGAGCTTCTAATTCTTTTTTAATTTCTTTTGCGAGTTTTGGATTTGCACCTGATGTCGAGACAGCAATTGTTAATGGCCCACGTTGCACCACTGAAGGGACAATAAATTGACTGAGCTCTTCACAATCTACAATATTACAAAGCTGTTGTTTGCTTGCATATTGAGCTACCTGTTCATTCGTTTTAGAAGAATTGGTAGCTGCAATGATCAAAAATGCATCGTTTAAATCATCTGGCGTAAAGCATTTCTTTTTCCATTGAATAGTGTCTTCTTCCGCTAATTGTTTTAGTTCTGGTGAAAGTTCTGGGCTAATTACTGTTACTTGAGCTTGGGCTTTTAATAAACTCGTTACTTTACGTGTTGCAACTGCACCCCCACCAACAACTAGAGCCGCTCGACCTTCTATATTCAACATCATTGGATAATAATTAGCCATTTGTATGCACAGCTTTCTTCTGATATTTTTTACATTGTTCAATCCATTGAACAACTAGCTGTGGGTTAGATGCAAAATGAAAGTGTGTATACCCAGCAATTAAATTGTCATGCATATAACCTTCCCCTTGCTTCTTAAAACGGCTCTTCGTTTCATAGGCATAATTGCTTTTTTCTGGTTGTGAGTAAGTTGAATAGTGGAATTCATGCCCTTTTGCTTCTTGACCTTCTCCAATTAAAAAGTTACCTTTTACTCCGAAAATTTCCCGGTATCCTAATGCAACTAGATTAGTTTGCATCTCAATAGTTCCTGGTATAGCTCCTACCATTTCATAGCGTTTTCCATCAGTAGTGAAAATAGACTCCGTTAGGTACATAAAACCGCCACATTCAGCTAATGTTGGAATACCTTTAGAAATTGCATGATGAATAGATTCTTTCACTGCAGTTTGTTGTGATAGTTCGTCCGCAAATTCTTCTGGAAAACCGCCACCAATATACAATCCATCTGCATCAGGAGGTACTACTTCGCCATTTAAAGGTGCAAAATACTCGATTGCTACCCCATTAGCTTGAAGTAATTCCAGATTTTCTTGATAGTAAAAATTAAATGCTGCGTCTTTCGCCACTGCAATTTTCACTTGTTGATCTGCTTTTTTCTCGAATATACTTGGGTGAATCGATGAAAGTTCACTAGAAGCGGATAACTGATAAATTTTTTCTAGATCAACAGTTTCACTAATTACTTCGCCTAATTGTTGAAAGAATGGTTGTAATTCACCGCGTTCAATCGCAGGAATTAATCCCAAATGTCGACTTGGCATATAAATATTTTTTTCTTTTTTTAAGTAACCAACTACTGGTATACTACATTCTTTCTCAATAGCAGCTTTTACAATTTTATAATGCCCTTCACTTCCTACTTGATTGGCAATGACACCTACTATATTGACGTTTTCATTTAATAATTGGAAACCTTTAACAATGGCTGCTGAACTACGTGCAATACTGCTACAATTTACAATAAGTAATACAGGACTTTTCGTTAATATGCTAATTTCAGCAGTAGAACCTCGATCTTCTAATGGAGATTTTCCATCATAGAACCCCATTACCCCTTCAATAATTGAAATATCTACATCTCTGCTGTTTCTCTCCAAGATATCTATAACCGTTCCTTCTTCAAACATCCAACTATCTAAATTTCGGGAAGGTCTGCCAGTTACTGCCGTATGGAAGGTAGGATCAATATAATCTGGTCCACATTTAAATCCTTGTACTAGGTAACCTTTTTGTTGTAGTGCAGCCATTAGTCCAATTGTAAAGGTTGTTTTGCCGACACCACTACCTGTTCCAGCAATCACCAATCTATTTGATGACATCGTAATTTCCTCCTAAACATTTTCTATTAATGCAACAGATATTGTTGTATTGCCTGATTTTTTCTTCACTAGCTCTAGGTTTTCTGCACCAGTGTAAAGTCTTACGGCAGGTTCACTTACTCCGTATACACCTATATATTTAAATACAGTATCTGAAGGTGCTTCGATTTTCTGTGCATTTAATTCCTCTGGTTTATAATAGACAAACTCCCAGCCATATTTTGAAACAACTTCTAAAAAACCTACTTCATCTTTTTTCAAATCAATTGTGCAGAGAGCTCTAACACTCTTTATCGAAATTTGAAGTTCATTTAGTGTATCTTGTACAACTTGTTCAATTTCTTTTGCGGAAGTTCCACGATTACATCCCATACCAATTACAACATTTTTAGGACGGTAAAGTACACCATTTTCAAGAATTTGTTCCTCATCTTTTGTTAAATTTCGATGTGTAATAACAAGAGCGGCGTTTGGCTGTGCGTTGATGGCATCTTGAATGCTCGGATAGATTTTTAAATTTTCGGGCATTGGGCTATCTAAATGCCACCAATTTTTTTCTCCAGACTCTTGAACAATTGCAACATGTTCTTCATTTACAACGGAAGCACTTACGGGTGTTAGTTTCTCAGCAGAATCCCATTGCCAACCAAACCGTGATCCAAATAGATCCACAGGAATTGTTTTTTGCACATCAGAAGCAGTAGTAATGATAGCTCGAGCGTCTAAAGCAAGTGCTACTTCCTGTGTAAGTTGGTTCGCTCCCCCTAGATGACCAGAAAGTACACTTATGACATTTTCTCCACGATCGTCGATCACCACAACAGCTGGATCTGTTTTCTTATCTTTAAGAATTGGTGCGATCATCCGAACAACTGCACCAAGAGAGATAATTAAAATGATCCCCTTATATTTTTTAAAAAGAGCTGGAAGAAGCATCCGCACACTACCTGTAAATAATTGAATGTGCTTTACTTCTTCATCTCCTTGTTTAAATTTACTCATATAATACACATCTGAATGAATAAAGGAACTATGTAGTTTACGTGCTAGTTGTACGCCATGCTTTGTAATGGCAACAATTGCATATGGATTTTGCTGGTCAATTTCAGGTAGGACTCCTTCTTGTAAATCGATCATTGTGGTTTCACGCCTTTTCTAAAACCATGTGTAAATGTAGCATCATATAATTTTGAACGATACGCATCATTGTTATGAATAGCTGGGTCTAGCGCCCATCCCGCTAATATCATTGCATGTTTGCGTATACCATTTTTACGCATATCTTCATCTAAATTTACTAACGTTGTTCGAACGATTTTCTGATCGGGCCAGGATGCTCTTTGGACTACAGCTACAGGTGTATCATCTGTCCAACCAGCAGCTTGTAACTCTTTCACAATTTTCTTCGTTAGAGTAGCACTTAAAAATAGGGCAATTGTACAATGATGGCTCGCTAAATCGCGTAATTTTTCGTATTCTGGTACAGGTGTACGTCCTTCTGCACGCGTAAGAATTAATGTTTGCGTTAAATCCGGAATGGTTAATTCAGCACCGACTGCAGCAGCAGAAGCAAATACTGAGCTAACTCCTGGAATAATTTCCGCTTCGATATCTGCCTTTTTTAATAGGGCCATTTGTTCCATGATTGCGCCGTACATGGCTGGATCTCCAGTATGAATACGTGCAACAGATTTTCCTGCCTCAACACGATCAATAATAATTTCTACCATTTCTTCTAAGTGCATACCTGCTGTTTTTAGAACTTCTGCATCAGGCTTTGCTTTGGCAATTAATTCTTCATTTACTAACGAATCTGTATACATCACAACGTCAGCAGTTTGTAAAATATGTAATCCTTTCACTGTGATTAAATCTGGGTCTCCAGGTCCTGCACCAACGATATAAATTTTCTTCATTATTTACGCACCACCATTAATGTTAAATATTCTAGTTCTGCTCCATCTAATTCATCCATTGACCAAATTACTTCTTCATCAGAAGTAACCTTAGTAACGACAGAAGCTTTGTCTAGTAGATGCAAATCTCTTAATACTTCAATCATTAAATCTATCACTTTTGCAACTTTTATAAATACAACTGCATCATGATCTTCAATTGCTTTACGCATTTCCTCATAGTCATCACGTGCTGGTATGATGGCAACATGGTCATCACCATCTGCTAACGCAATACCTAATCTAGAAGCAGAACCATTAAAGCTTGAAATTCCTGGAACAGTTCTTACTTCAACATGTGGATGAAGTTCTTGCATTAATTTCATCATATGAATAAAAGTACTGTATAAAAGAGGATCTCCTTCTGTTACAAAGGCTACATCTTTTCCCTCTTGCAATTTGTCATAAACAATATCGACTGTTTTACGCCACTCAGCATCTAAAATAGCTTGATCTTTTGTCATTGGGAAAACTAAACCGAGCATTTCTTTTTCGCCAGGCTTGATATAAACATCAACAATTCGTTGTGCGTAGCTTTTACTTCCTTTTCTTTTTCGAGGATAGGCAATTACAGGTGTTTCTTGAATAACGCGAAAAGCCTTTACTGTGATTAACTCTGGATCTCCAGGACCTACACCAAGGCCATATAATGTACCGATATTAGTCATCGTTTTCTCCCTTTCTTGTGGCAGTAATAATATAAATTGGATTGAGTGGTGTAAAACGGTTCATTCCTAAAATGGGTTTATTATGAGCTAATTGTGCATGCAGAATACTTGTGTTAAATTTCAATTCTTTAAAACATTCAAGAGCCTTATATAAATTTTCAATGGTAGCAGCATTTAAAACAATTCGTCCATCTTCTTTTAATCGATCACAACAAATTTGCAGTAAATCTTTCATATTACCGCCAGTCCCACCGATGAAAATAGCATCTGGATTTGGAAATCGTTCTAATCCTTCGGGTGCTTTACCATGGATGGCAGTAATATCTGTACGGAATTTATGTTGATTTTCAATACAGTTTGCAAGGTCACCTTCATTTTTTTCGATTGCAAATACTTGTCCTTCCCGTGCAATTTTTGCAGCTTCAATTGCCATAGAACCTGTGCATGTTCCGATATCCCAAACAATACTATCTTTCTCCAAATTTAATGCTTGAAGGCTAAGTACCCGAATTTCTTTTTTAGTGATTAATCCTTTATCAGGACGCCGCTGAGCAAATTCATCATCTGCAATACCTAGTGTCCAATTTGGTGAAGGTGCAGTACGTTTTAAAATGACTACATTTAAAGGTGAAAAAATTCCTTTTCTCATTTCTTCTAATGAATACCATCCTGTTTTTTCCTGCTCACCTTGTAAATTTTCAGCAACAAAAGCTCTATACTCCGTCATACCAAACTGGATTAAATAGTCAGCGATTGCACTAGGGTTATTGTCTGCATCTGTTAATAATGCAATTTTGTCATAGCCATCAATTTTCTGAATTAGCCCTTTCATGGATCGACCATGTACACTTGTGATATAGGCATCTTGCCAGCTCTCTCCAATCTTAGAAAATGCTAATTGAATTGAACTTACATGAGGATATACTTCAATTTCTAGTTTTTTTGACAAATAACCACCAAGTCCGTAGAACAAAGGATCTCCCGAAGCTAAAATGACAACATTTCTGGTTTCCTTTTGTATAATATCGACAAGATTTTTTAAACCGCTTTTTACCGCTATTTTCTCACCTTTATAATAAGGAAAGAACTCTAGCAATCTTTCGCCACCAATAAGCACTTCACTTTCTTCGATCCATTTTGCATATTGAGGTAATAAACTTGCTAGTCCACTATCTCCAATACCGATTAATTTAATCGATTGTGTCAATTCCATCAGCCCTTCCTAATAATTCACCCTTCATCGAATAGATGGCAG
Source organism: Rummeliibacillus pycnus (assembly GCF_002884495.1). Classification (GTDB taxonomy): domain Bacteria; phylum Bacillota; class Bacilli; order Bacillales_A; family Planococcaceae; genus Rummeliibacillus; species Rummeliibacillus pycnus. The sequence goes on from NZ_KZ614145.1 coordinate 1,028,221, forward strand.
TATCCATTACAAGTCCGCCTTTCACATGGTTTAATGAAGACGTACAGCAAGCTTCACATAAATGATTAAAAAATCGTGAGTTTCCAGTCATAATGTCACCCACATGCGAGGCTGTGTTTGCTTGTGATACTTGTTGTACAATATCATCGGGTGCATCAACATCTTTTGCTAATTGTGCTAAAAATTCAAAGTTAATGGGAGCACTCTTGGAATGGACCATCATCACACCTTGTGCAACTTTTGAAAACTTCCCCATCATTCCAACAAGCGAAACTCTTTTGATGCCTAATCTTTTACAATGTTTTAAAGAGAACCCTACAAAGTCGCCCATTTCGATAAAGGCTTCCTCAGGTAATCCTTCATATTGTTGCATGGCGTATTTCTCACTTCTTCCACCTGTAGTCAAGACTACATGATCATTGCCAGTCGCATGTGCAACGCTAATTGCTTCTACAATACTCGCCATGTAGGCTGAACTTGAAAATGGTACAACGGTTCCTCTTGTTCCTAATATTGAAATGCCTCCGATAATGCCCAGCCTACCATTGAGTGTATTCTTTGCAATTTCCTCTCCATCGGGTACTGAGATAATCACTTTAACACCTCGGGTTATTTTAAACTCAGATAATGTTTCTTCTACTGTTGAATAGAGCATTTTACGAGGAACGGGGTTAATCGCTGCTTCACCAACTGCTACGGGAAGACCTGGTTTTGTCACACGACCTACACCAATTCCACCGTCCAAACAAATTCCAGGATCCTCCTGCCAACTAACAGTCGAAACAATCAATGCACCATGTGTAGCATCTGGATCATCTCCACCGTCTTTTATGGTTGAGCAGCTCACTGTTGTTTCATTAATAGAATTATTTTCAATGGTAAATGTTACATCTCGCCCAATTGGTAAATGAATCGTAGCTGTTTCTTGTGCTTCACCAGTAATGAGGGCTATTAAAGCCGCTTTTGTAACGGCTGTCGCACAAGCGCCTGTAGTATAGCCATGACGCATTTGCGATGGGTCTTTTTTATTCTTTTTTTCCATTAAGCGTGGTCTGCTAAGATAGAAATGGCATTTAAAGCTGCTACTGTTACGGTACTACCACCTTTTCGACCAACGTTTGTGATAAACGGTACCTCGGTAACTTTTGCCAATTCTTCTTTTGACTCAGCAGCTGAAACGAAGCCCACAGGCATACCAATGATTAAATCAGGTTTTGCTTCGCCTTCTTTAATTAATCGAATAAGTTCTAGAAGTGCAGTAGGTGCGTTACCAATTGCATATATGCCTCCCTCATGTAAATGAGTTGCTTTTTGCATAGACATAATAGCTCGAGTAGCTCCTGCTTCTTTTGCTGCTTTTGAAACGTCAGGATCTGAAATATAACAGTGCACATCACCGCCGTATTTTTGGAAACGCTTATGTCCTGTACCCACTTGAATCATTTGAACATCTGCAATTACTGGTTTTCCAGCACGGATGGCTTTTATCCCAGCTGAAATAGCATCTGGATGAATGATTACACTTCTTCCTAAATCAAAATCAGCTGAAGCATGAATAATACGACGAATTACTTTCCACTCATCTTCTGTAAAATCATGTGGACCGTATTCTTCTGCAATTGTTGCAAAGCTATGTTCATAAATTTTATCTGGGTCAACTGTTAGTGGTTTAAAATCTGTTTTAAAATCCATTTCGATTTCCTCCTAGTTCATCAGTTTTGAAGCTAAATCTTCTAAAACGCCTTCAAAACTTGAATGCATATTGTCATATTGTATTTTGGGTCTTGCAATCATAATTGTTTCAATTTCGCACTCTAAGGCTGCCTCTAATTTTTCATCAACTGATCCTACTTTTCCACTTTCTTTTGTAATCATTAATGTGACATCGTATTGTTGAATCAGTGCAATGTTTAGTTCTTTTGAAAATGGTCCTTGCATGGCAATAATGTCTTTTTGTTCGATACCTAATGCTTGGCATTTTTCCATATTATCGAGTCTTGGTAGCATTCGAGCAATTATTCGCGTTTTTTCTAAACCTACTAAATGCTTTGCGAAAATCCCTAATGTTTTACTACCTGTTGTTAACATGATAACGCCACGTTTTTTTGCTGCTAGTGTTGCTGCTTCCTCGTAGTTTTGAACCAACGTTATGAGTGGATGATTGAAAGTTTGACTTATTCTTTCATAGCGAATATATGGAATACCTGACGCTTCTGCAGCAGTAAGTGCATTTTTTGAAGCTTCTTCAGCAAACGGATGACTAGCATCGACGATTGCTTGAAATTGATTTTTGTTGATAAAATCGATCATTTGCGCTGAAGTTAATCGACCAATTTTTGTCTGAATCCCCGCTTCATTTAAGCTTTTGGATGCAGATTCAGTAACAACGGTTGCAACTACTTCCCAACCGCTTTTTTTAATCTGAATGGCTAATTCTCTGGCATCACTTGTCCCAGCTAACATGAAAATCATTTGTCAACACCAACTAAATTTTCATGGTGATGATCATGGTGATCATGATCGTGATGATGCCCATGCTCATGATCGTGTTCATGATGATGATGGTGCTCTACAAATGCAGCGGCGTTTAAACGATATTCACATGTATCGCAATTCATCTTCACTTCACCTTTCAAAGATTCTTCAATCCGATCTTTTAGGACAGTTTTAAGCGTTGGATGGTAACCAAAGTAGGTTGCTAATTTTACTTCTACATTTGTATCGTTAGAAGCAAATCTCTCACGCATCTCTTGCATTCTTTCCATCAAAATACCTGTAAACAAGAAGTAAGGAAGCATGATGATTTTTTTTGCACCTAGTTTGACACAACGTTCCATACCTTCATCCACTGTAGGATAAGTTACACCCATAAATGCACATTCAACCGTTAACACATCTAATTGTTCCCAAAGCATTCGAGAGATTTTGTAGAAGTCACTGTTTGCATCTACGTCACTACCACCTCGACCGATTAACAATATTGCAGTATCATCATTTTTTTCTTCAATAACAAACTCTGTTTCGATGAGTCGTTCTTTCAAGATTTCAAAAATACCTTCATGGACTCCAAGAGGTCTAGCATAAACGATGTTGATATTTGGATATTTTCGTTTTCCTTCATCAATAGCTGCAGGAATATGTATTTTTGAATGACCTGCTTGTAATAAAATGATGGGAACAACATGAATTTCAGTTGCACCTTTTGCCACACAATTATCAATTCCTTGAGCAATGTCTGGTGTAGCAAATTCTAAGAAACAACTTTCAACTAGTAGATTTTGATTTAATGTAGGTTTAATCTGTTCAACAAAATTGATAACTTCCTCGTTTCCTTCTGCTAATCTACTCCCATGTCCTACAAATAAAATGGCTTTCATACTTTTCCTCCTCATTAATCACCACAAGGTGCTGGTTCAATGTTAATCTTTGGTGCGATATCTTTGTAGACAAACCCTCGAATTTGTTTGACTCTTTTAAAATATTTAAATAGTCGTTCATTTGGATGTGCGTTTTCTTTATATTCCTGAATAATATTTGTAATAACTTCTACAATTTTATCTGGTTCAATACCTTCTGCTACAGCTTGTCCAGGGTGAGCAGTTCTTCCAACTGGCTTAGCTCCTAAGAATAAATCAAATTTTCCTTTTCGGTATATAATGCCAATATCATCGGTTACAGCTTTATAACAAGCCATGCCACAGCCATTAAAACCAATTTGTAACTCTTTCGGTAATTGCATGCCACCTAATTTTTCTTGAATTTCTTCTGCATATGGAATACCACCCGTTTTTTCACCGTCACAGAAATCACAAGCTTTTAAAGTTAGTACGTCTCCAACTGGTGATAGTAAAAAACCAACACCCTGTAATTTTGTTGTAATGGTATCTGGATTTGTAGTAGGAATTTTCAATACGATTTGATGATTAGGCGTATATTCCATCGTACCTTTTTCACCCACAACCATTGCTAACGTCATCATTTGTTCAGGGGTAAACTTCTTATTTGCTACTCCCGGACTTACTGCTAATTCAAAAATTTCTTCAAAATCTTGTTGTACGTACTGTGTAGTTTTTGGTTGTTCACCTGAAACACGTTTTAATGCTTCCAATGCCATATCATATGAACTTACTTTAGTTGGTTCTTGATGAATCGCTTCAATCTTTTGAACATTCGGAATACTATCTAGTACAGCTACAGAAGAATGTACTCTCTGAACACCCGTATTTTGATCCATTGCCCAAGGTTCAGCTTCTTCCCTCAAACGTTGATGTGGTTTTAAGGCTTGTTTTTCAGTATTTAATGTATATTTTCGTTGATAACCACGAGGCGTTATCATTTTATCATCATAAAGAAAAGTTGAAGAATTTCCGATAATCACTGTCGTTAACATACCTATATCATGATCCAACATTTCACTAAGATTTGTCATAATTATATGTTGGCGTTCACGATATGCACTTTTTACAAGACCAACCGGTGTATCAGGAGATCTATATTCAAGAAGGATACGCTGTGCCTCTACAATTTGGCGCGTTCTTCTTCCACTGCGTGGATTATAGAGTGCAATAACAAAATCAGCCATTGCTGCAGCTTCCAATCTTTTAGCGATTAAATTCCAAGGTGTAAGATGATCACTTAAACTAATTGTGCAAGAATCATGCATAATGGGTGCTCCAAGTAATGATCCACATGAGTTAATAGCTGAAATACCGGGTATAATTTCAACAGGAACACCGTTTGCCTCAGTCCAACCTTTTTCGATTAGGACCTCATATACTAATCCCGCCATTCCATATACACCAGCATCTCCACTGGAAATAACGGCAACTTTTTTTCCGGATTCTGCTTGTCGAACAGCTTCCTGAGCTCTCGATACTTCCTCTGTCATTCCAGTGCTGATTACTGATGTTTCATTTGTGATTAAATCTTGAATCAACTCTACATATGTCTTATAACCGATGATAAAGTCACTGTCTTGAAGCGCTTCCACGGCTCTTGTCGTAATATGTTTAAAATCCCCAGGACCAAAACCAACGACATATAGTTTTCCTTGATGAGTCATGCTATCTCTCCTTTACAAGATTACTTGTTCTTATCAATTCCGGTAGTGGATGCGACTTCTGAATTTAACATCATATTTCCATTTATTGTTCGGTAGATTGTATGTTGGATATTTTGCTGTTCAATACAATCGCGAACTATTTCGCGACCAATTTCCGCCGAAGATGCTTTGTACCAACTTCCTTGTGGATAAGCTATTACTATACAGGCATCTTTACAACGTCCGTTGCAACGCGTTCTTGTTGTATGAATCTGTTCATCCATACCGAGTTCTGCTATTTCATCACGAATTGCTAGTGTAATATTTTCTGCTCCTTTACGCATACATGAACTACCATTACAAATGAATAAATGACTTTTCATCCCAGATAAATTCCAAGTGGTCATATATACCCTCCAATCAATAATTTGAAACTTCTATCAATAGATAGTTTCTTACTGCCCTTTAATTTGGGACAAAAATAAGGAGGAGATAAAAGGCAAATAAAAAAACCTTAATTCAAAGAATCAAGGTTTAAAAACTAGATAATTCAGAAAATACCCAAATGCAAAAAACAAATGGCATTCTTCATTTACAGTCTTTACCTTTCCCTCCGAAAAGTATCGTACTTCCATTTTTAAAAGCAGGTTTCCTGGCTCACACTTCATTTTACTCTGATCTCTTCCCAGTCACTTATGACCAGTGAGTAAGTATCATTTCATCCATGTTACAGTAGCGGGGGCTGCATCGGATTCTAACCGATTTCCCTATTATCCCAATGTAATGTTACAAGGGCACTTTTAAAAAATATGTAATTGTATAATATAGTAAAATTTTAAACTGACATAATCATATACTATTTTCTTCTAATTTAAAATAATTTTTTTATAAATGACTCATTCTAAAATACAGAAGTTTTTAATTTTCGATCGTTTTTGCTACTTATTTCACAAAATTCACTCTCTTTCTGCAATCTTTTATTTCAAAAATTTTTTTGTTAAAAATATAGTAGTATTGAAAATATAACCATGGTACACTAGATTCGTATTCTAACAATTCAATAAACTTTATGGTGCTAAATTATTTTATTTAGCTGAAAAGGGAAGTTTGTGAAAATCAAACGCGGTCCCGCCACTGTAAAGACGAGTTATGCTTTTAGATGCCACTGTCAATGATGGGAAGGCAAAGCATAATGATGACGCTAAGCCAGGAGACCTGCCATATTGTGTGAATTATTATCAGCCTACGAGGATAGGTGTGAGAATAGCTATGCTTTGATCGCATTGTTTTACTATTCGTCTACACTTCTTCAGTTGGAAGAGGTGTTTTTTTATGTCCTGTTTGGTTATTTGGAGGTGTATGAAGTCTATTAAACAACAATTGAATATAAAAAGGAGAAGAGAAAGAATGTATAGGGTTAAGAAATTGATAAATTGGAAATTATTATATTTCCTAGTTGTTATTTTAATCGTGCCAAAGCCTGCTTTTGCAATGCATATTATGGAAGGATTTTTACCAATAGAATGGTGTATTTTTTGGTGGGCACTTACGATTCCATTTTTAATCATTGGATTCCGTTCAATACGCAAGACAATTGCAGAAAACCCTGAAACAAAAATGATGTTAGGCTTATCAGGCGCTTTTGCATTTGTATTATCAGCATTGAAAATTCCATCTGTTACAGGGAGCTGTTCACATCCGACAGGTGTAGGTCTAGGTACAGTATTATTTGGGCCATTCGCAATGAGTATTGTAGGGTTTATCGTTCTTTTATTCCAAGCCTTGTTGTTAGCACATGGCGGTTTAACAACTTTAGGTGCTAATGCTTTTTCAATGGCAATAGTAGGTCCTCTTATATCGTATGGTATTTTGAAAGGAACGACTAAATTGGGGTTATCCTTTTCTTGGGCAGTATTTTTAGCGGCTGCACTAGGTGATTTGGGTACATATGTTGTAACTTCTATGCAACTCGCACTTGCTTTCCCGTCTCAAGTTGGTGGTTTCTTTGCCTCATTTACTAAATTTAGTAGTATTTTTGCCATTACACAAATTCCTTTAGCCGTTAGTGAAGGTATTCTTACAATTGTTATTATGAACTTTTTACAAAAATACAATTTAGCAGAGCTACAAGCACTGAAAGTATTGAAGAAAGGTGCTGAACAATCATGAAAAAAAATATTTTTTTAATCATTTTGGTGGTCATTTTAGCAATTCTACCTTTATTTTTCCAAAAAGGCGCTGAATTTGGTGGATCAGATGACCAAGCAGAAGCAGCTATTACAAAAATTGATGCTTCCTATAAGCCATGGTTTTCTAGCATCTGGGAGCCACCAAGTGGTGAAATTGAAAGTCTATTATTCTGTTTACAAGCTGCGATAGGTGCTGGTTTTATTGGTTATTTTATAGGATTCTCTAGAGGAAAACAGAAAAAAGTAGAAAGTAAAGAAGGCAAGGGTAAGCATGTTACTCATTGACCAATATGCTTATATCAATCGCTTAGCCAAGACTCATCCAGTAGAAAAAATGGTGTTAGCCTTTTTTCTCTTATTATTTTCATTAACAGTAAAAGATATGCTGATATCACTCATCACATTTTTTGTGATGAGTTTTCTTACAGTGGTGATTGCTAAAATCCCATGGCTATACTATTTGAAATTGTTATCTATCCCAGGTGTTTTTTTAATCAGTAGTATGATTGGCATTTTACTATCATTTACTACACACCCTGATCTCATTCATCGTTCAATTTGGCAATATCAAATATTCAATTGGACTGTTTATATTTCTTCACAAAGTGTCAATACCAGTGTTCAATTATTCTTTTCTGTGTTAAGCAGTATAAGTTGTTTATATTTCTTAACGTTAACAACACCTGTTCATGATATCATGCAGGTTTTAAAAAAATGCAAAGTACCTGAATTATTGATTGAATTAATTGAACTTACTTACCGTTTTATATTCGTTTTTTTAGAGAAATCGGTACAAATTTACCAGTCACAAAATTCACGTCTTGGATATCTCTCTGTAAAGAAAGGGTTGCATTCATTAGGATTGCTTATTTCATCGTTATTTGTTCATGTATTTCAGCGTTCTAAGGAATTATCAATGGCCATGAATTCTCGTTGTTATGATCATACAATGGTATATCTTGAAGATTCCTATCAATATTCTGCTAAAAACTGGGCGATTATTCTTATGATCTTTTTGGTGATCGTTGTTATTTATTTTCAGTTTGGAGGCATTCTCTTTTGGATGAATTATTCTTTGATATTCAGCATTTAACACACCGATATGCTGATGGAACCGTCGCATTAAATCAAGTAAATTTGAAGATAGCTAAAGGAAAAAAGATTGCTTTACTAGGTAATAATGGAGCTGGAAAATCTACATTCTTTCAGCATTTAAATGGCCTTCTTCAACCATCTTCAGGTCAAATTCACTTTCAAAATCAACCGATGAAATATAATCGAAAAGCTTTACTAAATTTACGCTCACATGTAGGAATTGTGTTTCAAGATCCTGATTCGCAGCTTTTTGCTGGTAATGTACGTCAAGATATATCCTTCGGCCCATTAAATCTTGGGTGGTCTATAGATAAAGTGACAGAAATGGTGGAATGGGCGATGTCTGAAACTGAAGTGACCTATTTACAAAATAAACCCATACACTTCTTAAGTATTGGTCAAAAAAAGAGAGTAGCCATTGCAGGAGTGCTGGCCATGAATCCAGATATATTGATCTTGGATGAGCCGTCAGCAGGATTAGACCCTTATTACTCAAAACAAATTTTACAATTGCTAACGAAAATACATTCTTTTGATAAAACCATTATTCTTTCTACTCATGATGTAGATTTTGCCTATGAGTGGGCAGATGAAATAATCGTCTTGAATGATGGCGAAGTAATCTATGATGGAAATCCTTTTGATATCTTCGAACAAGAACATTTATTAGTAAAAGCACATTTACAAAAGCCATGGGTTTTTGAAATAGCTCAAGTGTTACAATCCAAAAATGTAATCAATCATACGAACGATTTTCCTAGAAATAAAGAACAATTAGTTCCATACTTGAGATAAAAAATAATCCCAATAGCTTTCATTTCAAGTAAAAATGGACTGATCATAAAGTGAGATTACCTTACTTTATGATCAGTCCTTAACTATTTTTCTAAAAACAATTATTCTCCAACAGTTACTTTTGGTAATAATTCTTTAATAGATGCTTCATTCCCTTCATGAAATGCTTTTACAATGGCACTTCCTACAATAACTCCATCTGCCATTGCGCCAATCTCTTCAACTTGTTCAGGTGTTGAAATACCAAAACCAGCTAAAACAGGTATATCACTAATCTCTTTTAGATTTTGTAAATGGTCTTCTAAGGATTGGCCAAAGTCATTGCGAACACCTGTAATTCCATTTACAGTCACAGCATATATAAATCCTTCTGCTGCCTTCGCGATTCGTTCAATACGATCTTTTGGGCTTGTTAATGAAATCAGTTGGACGAGTGCGATTGATGAATTGACAAGTTTGGATTGAATAATCTCTGCTTCTTCAAGTGGTAAATCAGGAATGATTAAACCACTTATCCCTATTTTTTCACATGTCTCTACGAATTTTTCAATACCATAAGCTAAAATGGGGTTAAGGTAACTCATTATGATTAAAGGTACTTGAACTTCATTTTTAAATGCAGCAATTTCATCTAATATTACCTTTAAATTCGCGCCTTCTGTTAGCGCACGAATCCCAGCATCTTGAATAACTGGACCATCTGCTACAGGATCTGTGAATGGAATACCTAATTCAATCGCTGTCACACCGGCTTGTTGCAAGAAAAGTATTTGTTTTCGGATTGCTTTAAGTCCTCCATCTCCTGCCATAATGTAGGGTACAAATGCTTTTTGCCCTGTTTTAAGCTTATCTTCTATTGCTAGTTGTAATGATTTAGTCGTCATTTTTTTCGCCTCCTAAAGCAGCTCTTACAGTTTCAACATCTTTATCTCCACGACCAGATAAGCAAATGACTAAAATTTCATCCGGTTTCATATCTTTTGCAATCTCAGCAGCTCGATAAATAGCATGAGCACTTTCCAGCGCTGGAATAATTCCTTCTGCACGTGACAATAATTTCAAGCCTTCTAATGCTTCATCATCTGTAACAGAAGAATATTTGACACGGCCAATATCATGTAAGTAGCAATGTTCAGGTCCTACAGCTGGATAATCAAGTCCAGCAGAAATGGAATGTGCTTCTTGTATAAAACCATTCTCGTCTTGTAATAAATACATATACGCTCCATGTAAAACGCCCTCTTTTAATTCAGCAAATGCTGCGGCATGAAGTCCAGTTTGTATTCCTTTCCCAGCAGCTTCAACCCCATATAGTTTTACAGATTGATCTTCAACAAATGGGTGGAACATACCTATTGCATTACTACCACCACCAAGACATGCTACAATGGCATCTGGTAGTCTGCCCTCTTTTTCTACTATCTGTTTTCTAGTTTCAACGCCAATGATTCTTTGAAAATCTCGTACAATTCTTGGGAATGGATGTGGTCCAAGTGCAGATCCCAAAATATAGTGAGTATCTTCAACATTGGTTACCCAATAACGAAGCGCTTCATTGACCGCATCCTTTAATGTACCCCCACCTTGATCGACAGAGACGACAGTTGCTCCTAATAATTCCATTCGAAATACATTTAACGCTTGTCTTTTAACATCTTCTTTCCCCATAAAGACTATACATTCTAAATCAAACAATGCACAAACTGTTGCTGTTGCAACACCGTGTTGACCTGCACCTGTTTCTGCAACAACTTTCTTTTTCCCCATTCTTATGGCAAGTAGTGCTTGCCCTAGGGCGTTGTTAATCTTATGTGCTCCCGTATGATTTAAGTCTTCACGCTTTAAGTAAATTTTTGCTCCGCCTAATTGTTCCGTTAAATGTTCTGCAAAATATAGTGGATTTTCCCGACCTACGTAATCTTTTAAATAATATTGTAGTTCTTTGTGAAACTCAGGATCGACAATTGCTTCATCATAAGCCTTTTCTAATTCAGTTAATGCTTTCATCAATGTTTCAGGGACGAACTGACCACCAAATTTACCATATCTTCCTGTTTTCTGTTCATTAAGTTGTTTTACCATATTTAAGACACTCCTTTTTTTACAGCATCTATAAAACTAGTTATAAGATGATTATCTTTTTGTCCATTATTTTCTACACCACTAGATACATCAACCATATAAGGCTCTGCAATCTCTACTGCATTTACAACATTTGATGGATTTAATCCTCCAGCTAGAATCACTTTCCGTTCTTTTAGTTTTGGATGATCTAATAATCCCCAATCGAATGTTTGACCACTACCACCTGCAAATTGGATTCCAGGAGCATCTAGCAATAAATAGTCAGTTTCATAAGTCAATGCTCTTTCTATATCTTCTTGGTTTTTAATAGAACACGCTTTAATCGTTGGGACACCGATTTTCTGAATCTCTTCATTTGTTTCATGTCCGTGTAATTGAACAAAATCTAATGGCACTTCCTTGTATGCTTGTAAAATTGTTTCAATAGGTGCATCAACAAAAACACCGATTTTCAATATCCCCATTGGAATATGTTTTGCTAATTGTTGAGCTCTCTCAATTGACACTTCTCTCTTACTTTTGGCAAAAACAAAACCAATTGCATCTGCTCCTGATTCTACGGCAGTTTTGACATTTTCTTCTTTCATCAATCCACATATCTTTACTTTGGTCATGAATTTACAGCATCCTTTTGAATTTGAAATGAATGTAAAGTGGCTTCAATATTGCCACTACGCATTAATGTTTCTCCTACTAGAATTGCACTTGCACCAAGGCTAGCCACAAATTTAGCATCTTTAGCTGTTTGAATCCCGCTTTCACTGATCAACACACGATTTTCATGAAACGGAAAGTGCTTGGCAATTGTTTGTGTATGTTGTAAATCTACTTCAAATGTTTTTAAATTCCGATTGTTGATCCCTATGATTTTGGCATCTATTTCCAATGCTATTTGAAGCTCTTGTTCATCATGTACCTCAACTAAAATTTCTAGTTCTTGTTCACTGGCATATTGATACAAAGAACGTAATTTGTCTTTTGAAAGTGCTGCAACAATTAATAAGATGACTGATGCTCCATTCGCTTTTGCATAATCAATTTGGATTTCATCAATGATAAAATCTTTGCAGAGTACAGGGGTTTGAACCACTTGCGTCACTTCTTTTAAATCTTCAAACGTTCCTTTAAAAAAAGGAGTATCCGTTAAAACTGATATGCATGCAGCACCAGCCTTTTCGTACTGTAATGCCTGATCGACTGGGTTTACACCATTATTGATAATTCCTTTTGAAGGTGATGCTCTCTTAATCTCTGAAATAATTTGTAACTGAGTAGCACTTTTAAGCTTTTCAAAAAGTGAAGGTCTCTTTTCTGGATTAAAGCTTTGTTGTAGAGTCAATTCTTTTAATCGTTGAATCTCATTTTCTTTTTCTGCTATGATTTTATCCAAAATTGTTGTCATGAGATTTTCTCCTTTCGATGTGCATTACTAAATGCAATAACTGCCTCTAATTTTTCAAGTGCTTTACCTGAAAGAATCGTATCGATTGCAAGTTCTACCCCATCTTGGATTTTGTCTACTTTCCCATAAGAGAACAGCCCAATTCCTGTATTTAACGCAACTGCGTCAAAATAGGCATCTTGTTTACCTTTTAATAAATTTCTTAAGATAATCGCATTCTCATCTGGATTACCGCCCCGAATTGCTTCAAGTGGTGCTTCTTTCAAACCAACATCTTCAGGTCTTAGTGAAAATGGGATCAAGTCATCATGATCAACAAGGACAAATTGGTTTTGTCCTGCAAGTGAAGCTTCATCCATTCCACCTGCACCAGTTACGACAATTCCTCTTTTACGACCAAGCATTTTCATCACAGTCGCATACTCCATTAGAAAATCTTGACGATAAATTCCCGTAAATTGAGTTTCTAAATCAACTGGATTTGTTAAAGGCCCAACTAAATTAAATATGGTTGGTTTTCCAATTTTTCTTCTCACTTGCCCAATTCTTTTTAATTTTGGATGTACATTTGGTGCGTATAGGAATGTCACATTTTCCTTTTCCAATAAATCAAGTGTTTCTGAAATCGTGAAATCTGTATGAATGCCTAATGCTTCTAATACATCTGAACTTCCGGCTGCACTTGAAATTTTACGGTTACCATGTTTGGTCACTTTAGCTCCTGCAGCAGCTAATACAATTGCTGAAGTTGTACTTATGTTAAAGCTATTACATCCATCTCCTCCTGTTCCACAATTATCCATATAGCTATCGAATGGTGCCGGTACCTCTAACGCAAAAGATTTCATCACAGTCGCAAGAGCTGCAACTTCTTGAGCTGTCTCACCTTTTTTAGATAAAGCAATTAAAAACGCTTCGATTTCTTCAAGGGGTGTTTCTTCTTGAAATATTTTTTTTGAAGCATCTAACATTTCCTCATAATATAGATGCTTATTATTTTTCACTTTCTCAATTGCTAGTTTCATTCTCAACTCTCCTATCTTTAATCTCGTCTCTACTCAACACTTGACAAAGCAGTCAAAGAATTTGTCTTTTCAATTGTTTCCTCAAATTCTCTTTCTGCATTGGATTCTTCCACAACAGCTGCACCTGATTGGATGTGTGCAATCCCGTCCTTTAAAAGCATTGAACGTATAGTGATGGCGAAATCGATATTACCGTTAAACCCTATATAGCCAATTGCACCACCATAAATATTACGATGAGATGTTTCAATCTCGTCAATTAGCTCTATTGCCTTTCTTTTAGGTAGTCCTGTCGTCGCCCCTGCAGGAAATGCAGACATCAAAACATCTAACGAATGATAAATAGGTGAGAGCTTCCCTTGGATAGTAGATACTAAATGCATGACATGCTCAAATCGTTCTAGTTTCATATATTGCTTCACCTGCAAAGTTCCAGGTTTTGTTACATCTAATAAATCCTGTTTTGCAATATCTACTAGCATCGTATGTTCTTGTTGCTCTTTTGAACTATTGAGAAGATCCTTTGCTAAAAGTTGATCTTCTTCTTCCGTTGCCCCTCTTTTTCTAGTCCCTCCTATTGGATTAATCGAAATGACATCATCCGTTACTTTAATAAGACTTTCAGGAGAAGTACCTAAAATGATATGGTCATCAAATTCCATATAATACATATACGGTGAGGGGTTTTGTTTTCTTAATTTTCTGTATATAGAAAATGGATTTCCAGTATAACTAGCTTGTTGAGGCCTTGATATGACAATTTGATCGAGCTTGCGATCTTTACTATCATTCTGAGCCCTTATAATTTGTTCAATAAACAAATCTTTTGACACCTTACTTGAAAACTGTGATAGCTGATAATCTTCATCTTCAAAATTAGTTGTTTGGGTTTGTATTTCTTTAATAATCAAATCTAAATCTATTTTTTGTTGTTCAGGATTCACTTCCGTATGAATAATTGTCACTTCATCCTTCATATGATCAAAAACCATTATGGTTTCGTAGATATAGAATTGCACACTTGGTATTTGCAATGTGTTTTGATGTCTTGATTTTACTGCTGAACTATAAGAAATATATCCAACTGCTCCACCTGTAAAAGGAAATTCTTCTGGACCTGTAATTCTTGGCATTACTCGCTTTAATAGTGTCAATAAATCTCCGTCGTAGCGATATTCTTTTCCAGTATTGAACTGTTTTTCGATTAATGTATTGTCATTACCACTATAAGATTTTATGGGATTTACACCAATCATTGAATATCTTCCTGAATCTTTGAATTTAGAATCTGATTCAAGTAAAAATTTCCGTTTGCCTTTTAATCGTTGAAAAATCAAAATAGGTGTCAATGAATCACCATTAATCTTCTTAATTGTTGTACGGAAACTGGTTTGTTCTACCATCAATTAATCATCTCCTATTTTGGTCGATTGTTGAGAAAATCTGCTCTATACAATTTTTTTAAAAAGTTGAGGATTTAATGTATTGTAACTAAGAGCCAAACTTTTCACTATAAATAAAAAAGTCCCCATGAAAGAAAATTCTTTCATGAGGACGATATAGACCGCGTTGCCACCTCAAGTTGAAGTTTAAAAAACTTCCGCTTAACTATCCGTAACGAGGATTAAACGTCATCCGCTACTAACAGTGTGTTGACGGATGCTCTCATAAGTCCATTCACATATTCCATTGATCAGCTCGCACCATCCGCTGACTCTCTTAGCAATGATCAATATGCTACTACTCTTATTCTTCAATTTCTCGGCTATGCTCATCATTTCTAATCTCAACTCATAAGGCCAACTTCGCTACCGAAGCTGCTACCTCTTCGAACCATTTATTTACTGTAATCTTAAAGATAAAGATTACAATTGTCAACTATTTTTTTACAAATAGTTTTTATTTCTTAATTTGTTTGATCATCAGTGAGTGGCAAAACAATCCATCCTTGAACATAATCATTATGAACCTTTGCCCAATTCACCTTTTTCACCATCACTGTTTTTTCAATCTGTAATTCTATCCCCGCAGGAATTGTTGCAACAACTTCTTCGCTATCATTTGCATTAGGATAAAGATCTGTATCTTCATCTAAAATAATACGATCAAAAGTAGTTGAAGAATCTTCTTTTTTGGGTGGATTAGTATTTACTTTTTTTAAGTAAGCATATGAAATCCATCCTTTTTGTCCATTGTAACTAGCAAATGCCCATTTGACATAGTTGATTGATTTAATCTTAGTAACCGTTACAATTGCATCTTTTGGTAATGTTGACTGTATTGTGGCTTTCATTGAAGCTGATTTTCGCATATTGACATTTGCTGTTGTTGTATATTTTTCTTTGACATTCTCAATCGTAACCTTCTGTTGAGTTGTCGTTTGTTTAGCTTGACTGCCTTTTAAATAATTTGATGAAATCCATCCAATTGTTTGGTTCCATTTTACTTTCGCCCATTTCACATTATTAACTTTTTGTGTAGTAACTAAAGTAACTTTATTTCCTTTTTTTAAAGTAGTGATAAGTTCCTGATCAACGCCGGGTCCCTTTCTCAAGTTCACCTTATCTGTTGTAACATAGACTGCAGATGCTGCTTTTGCATGAAGAGATACATTTTCAAAATGGCCGACAAAAGAAAATGCTGAAAATGCAATACTCCCTGCAACTATTGTCTTCATTAGTTTATCTAAAAACATCGCAATAACTTCCTCCTAAAACCTTATAAATCTCTTATAAATGATATTATAGCACTATAATCGTACAAGTATATGTATTTAACTATTATCTTTGTAGTAGTTTTGTTTAATTAACTCTTATAAGAAAACTTTATGTTACTTTTCTATAATTTAAAAAAGCGTATTCGTGTTTAAATTCGAATACGCTTTTTTTATTCGAGCTCCTAAATACTCAAGATTTAGAATGATTAAATTCATCTTAAAATTATTTTTTAGAAGTCCGTCACTACATATGTTCTTTTAAAAATGCGATGAATGCTTGATGTACTTCAGGTGTCACGCCATGTCCGTCTTCAAAAGATTTAAATGTTACATTTGCACCTTGTTTTGTAAAGAAATCACGACTAGCTTCTCCCCATTGATATGGCAGCGCGATATCCATTGTGCCGTGTGAGATGAAAATAGGCATCTCCTCAACTGAATGTTTTTGGTATTCATTTTTGACAAAATCAGGCGTATAACCGCTTAAGGCAACAATTCCTGCTATTTTTTCTTTACCCATTGCTACAGCTAAAGATTTTGATAATATAGCACCTTGACTAAAGCCCATCAAAAAGATTTTCTCTGCATCAATTGGGTATTCGGTGATGGCTTCTTCGATAAAATTCATAATATGAATAACGACTTGGTCAAATACATTTCGATGTGGTTTACCAAATTCTTCAATTGTAAAAAATGCATAGCCTGGTGCTTGAATAATTGGACCTTGTAGGCTGAAAATATGGCATTGATCTTTAATTTCATCAAGTAATCCTGGTAAATCTTGTTCATTACTTCCCATACCATGCATAAGAAAAACAGCTGGATATAATTTTCCATGCTCCATATTTTTAGGAGCTGAATGTATAAATGTAAATGGAGAATTCATTAAATCAATATCTTCCTTTCGAGATAAATTAATTTTATAATACCATACAATTTTCTAAAGTCCCAACATGCTTTCTTAGATTCGACATTTTCTGCCTTTTCATAGAAAAAAAGTAGGAATTAGATGTATGATAAATATAGAGAAATGGAGGCGTTAATATGGAAAGTTTTATTCGTACAGAAAAACAACGTAAACTATTAGCTAAAATAGAACAATTGATTCCTATTTTTCAAAAACGTGAGCCAGAATTAGATGCTCCTGGATCATTCCCCTATAAAAACATTGAAGATTTGATAAACATTAATTATACCAAACTAACATTACCTACTAAATTTGGTGGTCAAGGTCTAGGTTTATACGATTATATTTTAGCTCAAGAAGCAATCGCTGTAGGATGCGGTTCTACAGCTTTGTCCATCGGCTGGACGAACGGTACGATTTTAGAATATGTGGAAAGTCAGCATTGGAATCAAGAAGCTGCAAAAGTTTTATTAGAAGCAATTGCAAATGGAGGGCTAGTTAATACGGCTTCTTCCGAAAACAATGCTGGTAGCCCCACACGTGGAGCACTTCCAAGAACAACTGTTTTACGAGACGGTGAAGAACTTGTCATCACTGGTGAGAAAATTTTTACAACTGCTGCTCCAGCACTCACTCATTTTATTATTACTGCAACAAATGAAAACAAGGAAGTTGAAATGATATTAGTTCCGAGTGAAACAAAAGGTATTTCACTAAAAGATTCATGGGATTCTTTAGCAATGAGAGGTACAGCTAGTCAAACGGTGATTTTAGATCATGTTCGTGTGCCAAGCAGATACCTATTGCAAACAAAATCACCTCAACTTAAAGCAGCAAAAGGTTGGTTATTGCATATTCCAGCTTGTTACATTGGCATTGCAAAAGCCGCAAGAAACTATGCTTTAAAATTTGCGACATCCTACATCCCATCATCACTTGGTAAGCCAATCGCTGAAGCTCAGAACATTAAACAGTTAATCGGTGAGATGGAACTTACATTAGCAACTGCAAGACACATGCTATATGGAATCGTTGAGCGCTATGAACAATGTGAGGACAAAACGGCATTTAAAGAACCTCTCGATGTAACAAAAATCGAAGTAACAAATGCGGCCATGAAAGTAGTTGATCTTGCAATGAGAATTGTAGGCGCAAGAGCATTATTAGAGTCAAACCCAATGCATCGTTACTATCTAAATGTTAGAGCCGGTCTATATAACCCACCAATGTCTGACGTAATTCAAACAAAATTAGCGAATGAAGCGATTGAAAAGTTTTTGGAGAAATAGGATCAATTTTTAAATTGGATAAAATTCGAGAAAACGTGAATAAATATCTAAATTTCGCGGATATATTGTATGATATCGCGGATATTAGCTCTAAAATCACGGATATTATAAAAAAGGAGTACATGAACTATATTTTTAGTTCATGGACTCCTTTTAACATTACTTACTCTACTTTTAACAAAATCTTACCTTGATAATTTCTACTCTCCATCAAATCATGTGCTTTTGCTGCATCACTTAGGTCAAATACTTGTGCAATTGGAAGTCTTAATTGTCCTTCAGCAAATAATTTACATACTTTTTCTGCTATTGGCGCTAATCGTTTCGGATCGTGTTTTCTTGTTGTACCTAAGCTAAACCCTTTTACATTTCGACAACTTGAATGTACATCGCTCGTTTTAAATTGACCAGCTTTCCCACTACTATTTCCAAATTGCACTAAAGTTCCATATAATGCTAAACACTCTAAACTTTGACCCGTTACTTCACCAGCAACTGAATCAAAAATAACATTCGCACCTTTACCATCTGTCAATCTTAATACGGTATCGATAAAAGTATCATATGTAACAACTTCATCCGCTCCAAGTTCCTTCACATAATTAGCTTTTGAGATATCACCTACAACACCTATTATTTGCTTTACTTTGGCCAACTTTGCTAATTGTACCAGCATTGAGCCAACGCCACCTGCTGCGCTATAGATAACGATGGTATCCGATTCTTTCACTTGTCCAATTTCATGAATTAAAAGATAGGATAAAATCGCTACTGTCGGAAATGATGCAGCATCTTCAAAAGATAAAGAATCAGGAATTTTATAAACAAGATCTTCTTTTGCAACCGCATATTCTGCGTAAGAACCGTTTTTAGGGAAAGCAATTACACGATCTCCAATTAAAAAAGGACTGTTTTCATTCACCTCTACAATAGTTCCTGCCATATCTAAGCCGAGTATCATCGGAAAATTGACTTTTGCTTTATTGCCTGAGCGATTTTTTATGTCTGCATAATTTACACTTGTAAAAGCTGTGCGAATTAGAACCTCATGTTCATCAATTATCGGTTCATCTACATTTGTATATTGTAAAACACTAGATTTTCCAAACTCATTTTGAATAACAGCCTTCATAGAAAGTTCCTCCTTTATATAAACAAAAAATGGGTTCAATCTTCAATAACTAAATTTACTCAAAATTCTTTTGAAGAAGGATCTTACGTATGCCTTTACGATTAACTTGTGTTTCAACAATATCAAATCCGCTTTTTATATTTACTATCAGCATACTTCTCCATTTATTCATTGTTTTCGTCTGAACAGATCGATAACCGGATTCTTTTAAAAATAAATGCTGTTTTTCCATCAATGTTGTGGCTATTCCTTGATTTCGATAATCTTTAGCTACCCCACCTAGCCAACTATAAAAGATATCCTGATTCAATTCATAACCCAATTTATATCCAATAACATTGTCTCCATCTAGAGCAACTATCGTTAAAAGTTTTGGTTTGCTTGTTAAAATACTTTTTAGTTTTTCATCTTCTCCAAAAATTTTAGTATGTAATCCAAAAATGTTATCTAACATAGTTCCTTTAGGTATTGATGTGAAAATTACATAGTCAAATTCCAAAACTTATACTCCTTTTACCAAGAAATTTTATTGAGTTGAGAGATAGAAAAGAATTATGCTTAAGTAATTTTTTTTTATCAATTAGTTCTCTTGAAGAATTTTCTACTTCAAGTATTTTATAACAGACATTTCTTTTCCAAAACGGTCACCATGATCTACGAATCCTAGACTCCTATATAAGTAATGTGCACTGTGTTCTTAAACTTATCAACAATCAAATAGTTAACAAATGCCATGGTGAAAGCCCCCTTTAAAATTGATTGAATAATTTTTATTATACTAGTAAATCCATATATTTTTCATAATTGTAATAAGAAACTATAATTCTTTTTTTTGGAACTATAAAAGTATATGATTATTTATTAAGTAAATCTGTACCATAAGAATTATCTATCGCACAGAGCCATTCTCCACTCAAATTCTTTCTAAACACATAAGTTGCTCTTCTATCCATGGAGTATCCTGAATCCTTTTTATCGGAATCTAACAATGTTTGTGAAATAACTAGTGCAGTATCTTCTGCTTCTAAAATAATCATGTCTCCTTGTGATGGTTCTATACTATTATTGAAATAGTTTGCTATTGCGATAAAAGCTTTTCTAATTTCTTCTTTTCCTTTAGCAATCATTCCTGGCTTAACGACCAGAATAGCATCTTCAGTGTAGTAATTCATTAGCAAATCAAAATCTGCGTTCTTAATCGCTAAATCACATTTCTTGATGATCTCTTTGATTTCATGAGTCATTTTATAAACCTCCAAACTTGATATTATCTATAATTTTTTCAAAAATATTTCTCCTGGTAATCCATCAATTTCGCATTCTTTTTTAGATAAAAATCCTAGTTTGATTAAAATTTTCCTAGATGGTATATGATTTGGATCAATAATTGCAGTAAGTTTGCTTAATTTAGCTCTCTTTGCTTTTTGTACTAAGACTGAGGCAATTATACTCCCATACCCTTAACCCCAATAGCTTGGTAACAACATATAACCTATTTCCGCTTCATCTAATCTTTTTTCGTTAACCTTAAGATTTCCTGAGCCCAAAATTTCACCTGTATCGCTATCATAAACTTTATAATTACCAAAGTGCTCAAACTGTTCATTTCGAATTACAAAATGGTTAAAGTTTCTTTTAGCTTCTTCAAATGAAAGTGCTCTCTCAGTAATCATGGCCATCACTTGTTCATTAGAAACCAGGCTATAATAATCGTTAAAATCTTGTTTTGTGAATTTAACGAGTTTTATGTTAGGCATTTGATCACTCCAAAATTAAAATAAAAAGAAACACATTATCAGTATTTCTTCATTTTCTTTATAAAATGCTTATAATTATTGAAACTCTAAAATTTCAATAAAGTTTCCAAAAGGATCTTTAATTACATTAAATATACCAGGTGGACATTTTTGAGGCTCTTCAAATAATAACTCAATCTCGTTATCCTTTAGTTCTTTCATTTCAGTTAGTAAATTCTTCGTTTTCAACCCCAAAATAATCTGTGAATGATCGGAATAATTTAACCTATTCAGGTCCGATACTTCTTCTATGATAATTGGTAGATCATCTATATTAAGCTCAACTAGTTGATTACCATAGGCTTTTTTAAATTGAAATCCTAATTTTTTACAATAAAATTGTTTAGCTTTTTCGATATCAGTTACCTTTATAGAAATCATACACATTGAAAGATTCATGAATTCACTCTCCAAATTATTATTGCATTTAAATAATCAAATAATCTCCTCTTCAATTCTCCAAGCGAAATTATTCCTTTAGTTGTTTATATTGAAAATCCCTCTGATCTATACTCAAAACTGAATAATTGTTAGTTTTTGAACAA
Source organism: Rummeliibacillus pycnus (assembly GCF_002884495.1). GTDB lineage: Bacteria > Bacillota > Bacilli > Bacillales_A > Planococcaceae > Rummeliibacillus > Rummeliibacillus pycnus. The sequence continues at coordinate 1,050,238 of NZ_KZ614145.1, forward strand.
CTGGATACGAAATACTCTACTTTTCCCTGTCCGTTCGTTTTCTTCTCCATCTTTGTGCATTTAACCTTATTTATTTCTTTAGTACCGTATGCATCATTAGAGTTGTCATTGATATACTCTATAGTTTCTCCATCATAATCTAAATCAATAAAGATTGGATCACCTTCGATGGTATAGCTAGTTATTCTAACTTTATCTGTTTTCTTCTTATGATAATTAGTTATAAATTGGTTAAATCGATCAAAATTGTAAACTGTAATACCAATTTGAACTACATCACCTCTCTTAATGGCTTCTTTTGATTCATAGGGTATTTGAGAAATAGTTTCAGATTTGCCTTGTTTGCATCCATAACAACCAATTACAATGACCAGTAAAATATAGATCATGTAAATATTCCTCAAATTTTTGCCCCCTTGTAATGTGTTTAGTAATCTAATTATAAATAAAATTGGTATTATATACAATTTTTCCTATGTTATTCAAATAAAAAGACAGCTTCAATTTTGTATAGCTGTCTTTTAGAAAATCTAATTTTATTCTTTTTACGAAAATCATTGTTTATATTTTCAACTACTCTGCATCCCAATGATAAATTTCGATGTTTCACCAAAAATCTAATCCTCAAGAATTGAAGGAATAAAAAAGATATTGTTGTTAGAAATGCTATTAGGTTTAAGGTCAACATCAATCAAAGACTTCCCTAAATCTTTTTCTAAATCCTTATATGCAGTCACTATCATTTTTTTACGTTCAGTTATGCTTGCATTTTTATATTCTTTGTAAATACTATCATCCGTTAAATAGGTGTACAAATGATCATTTGGTTGATTTTTGGCAAGAGCAACTGGAGCTATGAAAATCAGAAATAGACTCGTTAATATGATTACTTGTATTTTTTTATTCATGGATTAATTCCACCACCTTTGAACATAGTATTTCCTCCTTAAAAGACTTCATACTAGGAGTCAATTAAAATTTCTTTTAGAGGTATTTACTTTCCTTATTGTAATGTTTCTTTTTTTATATATAGACTATCGAGGACTATAAATTTTATACTTATGTATAAAAATCCTGTATTGATTTATCCTATCAATAAATAAACAGTATAAGGATGATTTAAAATGAAAAAATTATTTATAACTATTTTTTCCTTTTTATTGTTTCTCCACATAAATGTCAATTTTGTAAACGCTGCGAGTAATGATTTTGAAAAGTACTATTACGATATAGGGTATAAAGATATTTCTAATGCTTTAATAGAGAGCAATGAGCTTTTCAAAACAAACGTTGCACTCCCCTCTCAGCTACCAGCCTTACGTTTCACACATGCTTTTGGAAAACTTAACGATTTAGACGGCGAAGAAAATGACGAATTAGAATTCGAATTTATCAATGAAAAATCACCGAACAACCATTACAAAATAAACATTAGACCAGTTGCTTATAAAGTAATATTTGAAGAAAAAGACATTGATCAAAAAGTGAAACTGAACGATGGAAGTGAAGCGATTTTTAGTAAAACATTTACAGACTATAATACTTTAGCTTTCGAAAAGAATGGATTGCAGTACATTTTAAGTGTGGATCAGAAAAGCGATAAAAAAATTAGTATGAAAAATTTAATTGCAATTGCGAATTCAGTAAGATAATTTATATGAAAGCTATTTGACGTAAACCAATTACCTTTTTGCTCTAAGTTCCTGAACTCTCATCATTTAATTAAAAGGAGAAATCAATTTGAAACATGTTTTTCGACAGTTATTTCTTTTCTTGATCATTATTTTTTCAAGCTCATTAATTGCACATGCAGAACAAACTGATCTGAAGCAAGGGGAAGAAGATGGAGGACTTGTTGTTTATCATGTCAAATATGATTATAATGCAATTTTTCAATACTTAGGATTGAGTCGAAATCAATTTGAACAGTATTGGAAAGAGGGTTTTTCTATATCTGATATGGCCGAAAAACAAGGAATCTCACGAAGAGAAATAGAAAGTTATTTTTACGAATTCCATTATAATGAAATGCAAAAATGGAGGGCTAAAGGAGTTCTTTCAGAAAAACATTATTACCATTGTGTTTATATGTTAGCGGACGAAATCGAAGAATTCATTGACCGCAATCCCAATCGTATAGAATAGCCAACAAATAAATAAAAAAAGTCAGCAGTTTTTTTGAGACCACTAAAAAATGTAGTGACACAAAACTTTTGCTGACTTTTTACGTATTTTCAGAAATTCATTTTATTCAATTTCATTAACCTAAAATAACCAATACATATACTCTACGCAAAGTGATGCACATAAAATACCTAATGGCAGCATTGTCCGCATTAATAGACGAATAGATGTTACTTTGCTCATTAGATGATTTGGAATAGTTTGTTGGATAAGCGTTATATTTATCTAAATGCACCAAATTTAAAAGACTTTCTTATTTAATCTTTTTTAGAATAGACATCACAAATTTCGTCTTATCCTTTGCATATTGATGTTTATCATTTTTATTCTTATGTGAAAGCTTTAGTTTCAGATTTTCATATTCAATTCTTGCAGTTTCGTTGTCTCTTAAAAAGTTTCTAAACTGTACTTGCTCCATTAAGTATTTACTACCGCTTTCATACATATGAATTTGATGAGTTCTTGGTTCTCCTTTATTGAAATAATGTCTTTCAGGCAATACACCAGTTCCTCTGTACTTATAACCTAGTGTTTCTAAGCATGAAATACATGCTAAACCATCATCAAATTTATTCACTTCGATAGCTATGTCAATAATTGGTTTAGCACTCAAGTGTGGTACAGACGTACTACCAATATGATGAATCGCTAAAATATGATGACCAATTAAGTCTTCTATCTTTCTTTTTTCTGCTAAAAATTCTTCTTCCCATTCACTAGTCCATGGAATTATAAATACCACTCCTCTTGGTAGTCCGAGCAATAATAACACCTACCTTCTGTACAAAAATAATATATTACTTTGCTGTTTCTTTTCATCCCTCTGTTAATTTGTAATATTTCTTTTCTTTTCTTTTCCTTTACATTGAACAATCAGTACATCATTTCTCTCATTAGTAGAATATATCTTACTTCCAATAGGCAATTTAGTAGCCATTCTATTTTTAAAAGGCTCATCTGATTTTATGGAATATTGAGTTTCAATTTTCCCAATCAATTTCTTTTTTGTAAGACTTAATTGATTTACCCAATCAATATTTGTTTTATAAACAGTATTGTCTAACAAAAAAATATCCACATTTTGATCTTGTTTTAATTCTTCAGCAACAGTTGGCGCATGACTCATAACAGTAGTCTTATCATTGTGTCCACATCCAACTAAAAGGCTAAATACGATGAACATATATATTGTGATTTTTTTTAATTGCATTACTTTACTTCACCTCACCTCTGATTCACTATTCAATAACGATTCACTCCGAAAATTATTTCTTATTGAGATTATTCGCCCTATTTACACAAAGGAACAATAAAATTATTTCAAGAACAACAAATTCAACCCAAAAGTCATTTCTTTTAACAGCTAAAATAATTGCGATAATCCCAAATAAAATCGATATGAAAAAACCTAATACTATTTTTAAGTCCTTTAATACTGGATAATTAATGATTAACTCCTGCCTTTATTATTTGATAGACATTGCCTCAATTCTAGTATGAAATGATCTCAAGAAAAATATAACCTTGATGATGGATACAGAAGAAAATTATTCCATCTATAATTATATTCTTATCAACTATATTATTCCATATTTCATTTCATATGGTATTTATATCAAGTGATTATTAAACATAACAGAGAAATCCGATGCATAAAAAAATACTTCCAAACAACAAAAGACACTACTCCGACTAAAGAGTAGTGTCTTTGTTATTTTCAAAAATAGTATTTAAATCTGTAAAATTTCTCTTATATCATCTTCAGTAAGTTTTGATGCTGCGCTTTCCGATGAATCTAGAATATCAGCAATAAGCTCTTTCTTCTTTTCCTGGAGCTCGTTCATTTTTTCTTCAATTGTTCCTTTTGCAACGAGTTTTATTACCTGTACCTCATTTCTTTGACCAAATCGATGTGCGCGATCAGTGGCTTGCTGTTCAACTGCAGGATTCCACCAAAGATCATATAGGATAACTGTATCTGCACCTGAAAGGTTTAAACCTGTCCCACCTGCTTTTAGGGAAATAAGGAACAAATCACGTTCACCAGAATTGAATCGATCACAAATCTCTACTCTTTTTTCTGAGGGGGTTTGTCCATCAAGATAGAAAAACAGTTGCCCTCTTATTGTAAGCTCCTTACCAATTAACCCAAGCATTTTGGTAAATTGAGAGAATATTAGTACCTTTTTTCCAGAAAGCTTTGATTCCTCTACTATTTTTAACAACTGTTCGAATTTTGCCGAGCTTCCTTTATATCCCTCAACAAATAAAGCAGGATGACAACATATTTGTCTTAACCTTGTTAATCCAGCTAAAATTTTAATCCGATTTTTGCGAATAGTCTCCTGATCAAGATGTTTTAAAGTCTTATGTCGGAGTTTCGCTAAATAAGCTGCATAAAGTTTCTTCTGTTCAGGTAATAGCTCTGATAATTCAAGTGATTCAACTTTTTGTGGCAACTCTGCTAGCACGTCTTGTTTTAATCTTCGTAATAAAAACGGACGAACCCTTCTAGCCACAGCTTTTCTAGATAGATAACTGAATTCTCTTAATCCTTGAAGTAATTCTGGGAAAACAATATGGTATATGGACCAGAGTTCTTCGAGTGAATTTTCAATCGGTGTACCAGTAAGACCGAAACGATGATTTGCTTTTATTTTTTTAGCGGCTCTTGCAGTTTGTGTTGTCGGATTTTTAAATGCCTGTGCCTCGTCAAAGAATACAGAACGGAATGTTTGGTTTTCATACCACTTAATATCATGTCGAAGTAACGAGTAAGATGTAATAATAACATCTACACCTTCAATATCCTTTTGAAGTTGTTCTCGCTCCACTTTATTGCCGTCCATCACAATTACTTGAATTTCAGGCCCAAATTTTACGATTTCGTGCAACCAATTGTATGTTAGAGATGAAGGACAAACAATCAATACAGGCTGCTTCATCATACGTATGTTTGAAAGTTCGGATACAATAAATGTAATACTTTGAACTGTTTTTCCAAGTCCCATATCATCTGCTAGAATTCCACCAAACCCGTAGTTAGCAAGTGTCTTCAACCATTTATATCCGTCTTTTTGATAGTCTCTTAATAGATTATTTAAACTTTGAGGCACTTCTATTTCTAGTAAACTTGGGTGAATTAACTGACCAATGAACTGGCGAAAAGATTCCTCTACCGTGAAAATTTTACTTTCAAGCCTATCAAGGAATTTAAGGCCATGAATAAGTGGCATATGAAGGCTTTCTTCAAAACCATCATCCTGAGTAGGAACTTCACTTAGAAAGCGATGGAGTTCTTCCATTTCCTTTGTTTCAAGTGAAAGGAGTGAACCGTCACGAAGTCGATAATATTTGCGTTTTTCCTCAAGTGCCTCTAATATTTCTCGTATCTGATCATCAGGAATACCATTCATCTCAAATGTAAACTCCAACCAATTCATTCGATCTTTTTGGTGCTTGACTCTTATTTTAGGAAAAGCATTTTTTGTCATAATACGATTTCGAACAGCAGTTGTTGCATAAATCTGTACTAACTGTTGAAGCTTTGGAACAATATGATATAAAAATTCATACTCCAGTTCCTCATTTTGCATATAATAGCCACCCTCAGTAATAGAAAAGCCGCTGTTCTCCATAAGTTGAAGTATTTCCTCTTCCTGATCTATATCCCGAATAATCATTGGGCCGGTTGCAATATCTCTTTTTTCTAATGGTTGAATTATACTATTTTCATATTGAAACTCTAATCCAGCAAGTAGACGATTATGAACTCGATCTAAGTACAGCTTGGCAACTAGTGGTTCTTTCATAATCTTCTGAGATACTTTTTGAGACAGTTGAACTTCTCCAATTTTTTTTAAACCAGGAACAACCTTATTGAGAAATAAATCGATTTGTTCATGGGAAATCAAAATTTGGTTTGAATCTATTGAAGGTATCATTTTCTTCAGTTCAGATAATCGTTCAAAATCCTTTTCCTCTATATTGAATACTTTTCCATCAACTATCACACATTTATAAGCATCCATGATGATTAATTTTTCGAAGCCTTTAATGGTCAACTGATAATTATTACGATCTATTTCATCGATTGAAAAGTGCAATGGTGGCGGTCCATTCAATACTTGTAACCTATCAAAATATTGTCCCTTATTTTCAAATGTTACTGGGACAGATTCCAGTAATCTGGACAGCCCGTACCAAATAGTTGGGGGAATCGGTAATGTTTGCGTACCTCCATTTTCTTCAACTAATTTTGGAGATGAATTCAAAACAGCTTTTTCATCCTCTAAAATTCCAATTAATTGTTGAATCACTTCATCCGATTTATTTTTAACATAATGGATATTTGGATTGTAAAAAGATGTAGGAGATAATATTGTTGGTGTACCTTGTTTTACATCTTGTAAGAAGGCACGAATATTTTGTACCTTTATAGCCCCAATTTTTACTTCTATTCCAAACAAATGCTGATTTTCTCCCAGAGAAATCGGTTTAAGTATAAATAGTACATCCAATACTTCTCTTTTTTCAAAATGAAGCTGCTGTCCACTATTTCTCTTTGTTTGATGACTAAAGATTCTCATGAAATCATTCGTCATTTCTCTATTTTTATTTGGTTGGTCTTTTATATCAATTGTAGTTGTTCCATGTTTTTGATGTTCATATATTGCTAATAAAACAGCTGCGACGTGTTGACAACTTTTTTGAAAATTAGCTAGTGTTGGACAGCTGCATTTTGTCTTCATTTTACCTGTTGAATCTTTTTCAATTGTGACATGAAAATCTTCCGTTCCATCTACAATTGCATCACAATAATCACTTCGGTATTCCTTAAACATCACTTTATTGGATCGATAAAAAGAGTCTCCTCTTTTAAAGGCAACGGTACCGCACATTTCTTTAATCATCTTGTGAGTTACTTTAATATCCATGTACTCCCGCTCCTTTCTTTCAGTCGATGGTACTTTTTTTACAAAAATATTTAGTCCTTCTCATTTTATCATGTTCTCAATAATCAAACGAACCTTGGCGATTCTTATAATAAATAAACAGATACCTTTTTCTATAATAGATAAGTACCTGTTTGTTAAATGAACCAAAAATATTAAACTGTAATAATCCATTTGTTGTCGATACTCTTTTCGTTCATTTGTAAAATCAAACCATTTTTATTACTTTCAAGTTAATTGGAATTATGAATAATGCATATTACTCTCCCCATTAATTTAACGGTTTCTCCATATCTAACATCGATTTAAAGCCTAAATTTTCATATACTTTTCGCGCTCTTGAACTAGACCATAATCTAACTCTCTTTGCACCTTTATCTTTTAACATAAACAAACTTCATCTACCAGTCGATCAGCTAAACCATTATTTCTATATTGTGGTAAAGTATAAACAGCTATGATCCAACCAAAAAGAGATTGCTCTTCACTTAAAGGGAAGGAGTACTCTTTTCTTAAAAGGCCACCTGCACAAGCGACAATCTCATTATTTTCATTTACTGCTACTCTAAATATGAGATTTCCATTTTCATTTCCCATAAAAAATAACTGTTCAACTTCATTAACTCTTTTTGTATTTGGCAATGGGATGCCATCTATTTCTCCCATTTCACATGCCATCCTAAACCAAAATTTTGGATCAAGGAAAGCTCGTTTTTAACAGCGCAACATGTTTCGTACATTTATAGTTCCCTATCTCCTCTTTAATTTTTATAAATTAAAATAAATTTTACTTTTACTAATAGCTAAATGGTTATTTAACTTTCTTTATAATCATTGCTTTTGTTCTCAGACTCAAGATAGGAGTTGAACATAGTAATTATGCTGTGATTTTCTTTAACCAAGTTAAAATCCGAAGAACTTGAAATGATTCTAATAAAGTAACCGTTAATAGGATCGTAAAAATTAAAATAAATGATATAAACTTTATAGAACCTTTTTCCTTTTTAAAAATGGCCATTAAACTCATTATAGCCCTCGCTTAACCAATTCAAACCCCAGAAAAGTAATCCTAAAACGATAAAGACTATTGAAGATAGGCTGAATGTTTCCATAATCCACCTCTATTCTATTATTTAAAACTTGTATATGGATTAAATAATCAGATCTACTTAAAATGTAGATAATCATAACCTGTTCATATGGAATATGTAGTACAAGTCCAGTGTTTAGTACTTGTTTTTCTTTTACCTTTCCATCCCTTTCTAATAAGTTCTTTAGATATTAATTGATTAAAAAAACCATGTCCAATTAGAACAACCTTTGTATTTTCCTGAGCAAACTGAATTAACTTTTCTGATGCAAGTTTTGCTCTCTTTTTTGCTTCTGCCAATGACTCACATTTTCTTGAGTATCCAATTAACCATAAACTTCTTAAAATAACTGCCCAACTATTTGGTCTCAATTTTAGCCTTAATCGTTTTGTAAAGTTAGGTAATTCGGTTTCACGGAACAAACGATCTGAATGAGTTTTTATTTTTGGATTTACCAATTTTGCCGACTCAATAGACCTCTTTAAATTACTTGTTATAATCATTTTTGCAGTATTTATTTTTTCAACTGTTTCAGAAGGGTAATGAAGTTCGTCAATAACACCGCTACCATTATATTTTTTAATCCAATCTTGAAATTCTGTACTGGTTATTCGATTATTTTCTATATGTTTCGATTTTCCATGTCGTATCAATGTAATCTCCATAATATTCTCCCGTTATAAATAGTCTATATATTCAAATAATTAAAAATTCAATTTATCTTAATTTTTATAATGACCAATTAATCAGTAATCCAGCATGAGCTAAACCTCCGCCAAAGCCGTACAATAAGAGTTTATCTCCATTTTTAATTTTCCCTTCACTCACCGCTTTAGCTAGAGATAATGGAATCGATGCTGAAGAAGTGTTTCCGTATTCAACTAAACTATAAAGTGTATGCTCTTTTGAAAAATCACTTTTTTCACAAATCGAATTAATCATCTTTAAATTTGCACTATGCGGTACAAACCAAGCTACTTCTTTTATGTCTATTAGGGCTTTTTCTAAAACTGATTTCATTCCTTTTGGTACTGTCTTTACGGCCCACTTATAAACCTCCCTACCATTTTGAACAATATTACCATTGCCAGCTAAATCGTTTCCATTCATTCTTGTTGATAAATTTGTACAGTATAAATTTTTTCCCCCTTCACCTTCAGATCCTAAATTCGCGGAAATAAAGCTGGGGTTTTGTTCATCATATTCAACAAGAACTGCTCCTCCGCCATCTTCAAACAAGATACATGTGGATCTATCTGTATAATCAGTTACTTTCGATAATGTTTCAGCACCAATCACCAATATTTTCTTGTTTAAACCAGAAGTAATTAATCCATTTGCAACATGTAACCCATATGTAAAGCCCGCGCAGGCAACATTTAAATCCATTGCTCCAGTATTTCTAATACCTAATTTTTCCTGAACACAAGAAGCAACACTTGGCGTTTTAAAATCTGGTGTTAAAGTGCAAACAATAATCATATCAACATCATCTAAAGTTTTATCATAGCGTTCCATCATATCTTTTACAGCTTTGTAACTTATATCACTTGTAAATTCATCTTCATTTGCTATTCTTCTCTCTGTAATTCCAGTACGTTGAACAATCCACCCGTAATTTGTTTCAACCATCTTTTCTAAATCAAAATTTGTTAATCTTTTTTTAGGAACATAAGAACCAATCGCTGTAATTCGAGCTTTCGAATTATTCAAAATTGATCACCTCATCTTTAGTGTATACAATTATATTATCACTTATTACTATGACTTGGTACTAATAAAAGTTAAATATTACCTTCAATTTATTATTTCCCCTTATAATAATAATAAAAATGCACCATGAATAATTTTTTTCCTGAATTCACTTGAATATTTAACCACTAAAATACCCCCCTAAGTTAGACTTTTTTGTCCAACTTAGGGGGTTCAGTTCAAAGAGATGCATTTTATTTTTGGCTATAAAACTATTTTTATTTAATTTCAGTATTATATACAGAAAAAGAAAAATATGCTAAAATCATAAACCCGATTAAAATAATCTGAATGCACACTCCTATGATACTACAAATCATACCTGATATAGCCAAACCTTTTCCATTTTCACTTGAAACTTTCATCTCTTTTAAACTTATATTTGATACGATAATTCCTACGATACCCAGAATTAGTCCTGCTAAAGGTATGAATATAGATAATATGCCCATTATGAGTGATGCTATCGATTTCGTATTTGTATTACTCATTTTATCCCTCCTTCAATTAAAGGATACAATAATTTACCATATTATACATTAACTTTTGAAAATGCATTTATACATTTATAACCAAAAACTTATTTAACGAATAAATGCCAACTCTTGGTCACAAAGAGCATCCTCTAACCATCTTGGATGCATTTTCAATAAATCTTGTGGAAGATTTTGTTGATCAAAGAATTTGATATCGAGCGATTCATTTGAATTACATTTCAAATCACCACCTGTAATTTCAGCAAGAAAACAAGTTGTTATAAAATGAACAACTTGACCATTTGGATATTCAAACACCTGAGAACTTGGATCGGAATAAATACCAATTAATTTTTTAATTCTAATATCTAAATTGGCCTCCTCCTTTACCTCCCGAATTGCTGCTTCAGATACGGTTTCCCCAATTTCTATATGACCTGAAGGGATACCCCACAGACCTACATCTGTTCTTTTTTGTAATAAAACTTGGTTTTCATCATTGAAAATAATGACTGCCACACCAGCGCCTAATTCATCAATTTTCTTCATCTTATAACTCCTCCTTTAAAATTAAAAAGGCCCAAGGGGAAAGAATTCAACGCATGACAAATACGCTGAACCTTTCCCCTCGGACCTTTTATGTCAATAGGTGCCTTTTACATTCGTAAAAGATGTAGACCTCGGTCACAGACCTATATAAATAGCGGAACCCTATCTACAGTTTTCCAGTTCATAAACAAAAATTATATTAGTTTATACTGATATTATACACCAATTTTTTTGATAGGTTTCATAAAATGTACTCTAATCACTTACATTATCTTCCGTATGAGATATATCTCCTTCCAGGATTATTTGATATCCTGAATTATTTATCTCTACAATCGAAAGACTAGTATCATGTATGTATGGAGGAGTCCATAGATTTTCAATTGTTGCGTTCTTAAAAATGGTAAGTAAGCATTTAATGATTATGGAATGAGTAACAATTAGGATATTACCTGATTTATAGTGTTTCTTAATATGATCTACTATTTGACTTGCTCTTTGACGTGTTTCTTCAAATGTTTCACCTTCAATTGGTTTGTACAAGTGAGGAGAATTCCAGAAAGACTCATATGATACTGGATACATTTCTTTAATTGCTGATAATTCTTTACCTTCCCACATCCCCATATTCATTTCTTTTAACTGATCATCGTAATATATAGGAATTTCTCTATCTCCCCGTATTAAATTTGCTGTAGCTTTTGTTCTTCCACTAGGACTTGAGAATATGGCAGCAAAATTTGTATTCTCTAATCTTTGACCCAATAACCTAGCATTATTTTCACCTTTTTCTGTTAGATTTGAATCTAGCCAACCTTGCATTCTCTCTTCACAATTCCATTCAGTTTCACCATGTCTTGTAATATAGAGAGTTACCAAACTACATCCCTACTTTCATATAGAATTTGATACTTAAATACTTTCAGGTAAGTGGTGTTTATACATTTCTAATGCATTAGTATGTTCCTTTAATACATCAATTGTTTTTGAGTTTGGTTTTATGTATATTATCGGATAATCTATTTCATCAAATTTCTCATTAACTGAGAACGCTAATTTTTCTTCATTTATTGAAAATTGTGCATCAACACCAGCTTTGTTGCCACGTGCATCTAAACGGATCCACTTGTTAAGAGATTTTATAAAGACTGCATTCAAAGCGTGAATCGAATATCCTTTCTCTGGAGTATCGAACAACATCAATCTCTGATAACAGAACCCTGTTGGTATTCCTTGCGAACGTAATAATGAAGCTAAGAGGTTTGCCTTTGCATAGCAAATACCTTCTTTAACCTTTAGTACATCTGAAGCTTTATAAGTAACTTTCTTCCCTTGAATATCCCAAGAATGCACTATTTCATCACGAACAAATTCAAATGCAATTTTTGTCTTTTCTATTTCAGTTTGTGTTGAATGAAAAAGTTCCTCAATTTTCTTTTTTATGATTAAATCAGAGTAGTTTACTACATCCAATTCCAACAGATAATCTTCTAAGTGTTCAGATTCACAAATTATTTTCATCAATTATCCCTCTCAATTTTTATTAGTTTAGACAATCTTTCAACACATACCGTTAATTCTCCTGGTATATGGAAACAAACATCTTATGATTCCTCGTTAATAGATGGTGATCGTACATGTAGTATTCGCTATGAAGGATTTATAGTTTAAATAAGATATCGACTCCAAAAGGGTTTACTATTGAATTCAATTATAATGAATTCGATAAAATCTATTAATGGTATCTATATGAAAACAAGGGAATCCTCATTATTGGAGTTCCCTTGTTTTTTGATAAAAAGTTGCTGGAGAATCAACATTTTTTATCCAAAGTCGTTCGAATTCAGTTTTGCTATCTTTCACCCATACCTCTCCCCTGTTATTCTTTTCATTGTTTCGATACCATGTAATCTTTTGCCCAACTACTTGAGGTGCATTATCGATTTCATTTTTCTTTGGATTCGTAATCTGCATTTGTTCATTTGATTTTAAATTGATGACATAAAGTGAAGTAAACATAGTTGGAACAGGCCCCAGTTTCCAATCCTTATTTTCTTTTGCGCGGGCAACAATTACCTCTTCTGGTGAGAGCCAATCCAAATCAAGATCAACATATCCTTTAGGAGTGTATACTTTTTGTTCGCTCACTGTAGGAATATCAGTAACGGTTGTATTTTTGTTATCAACATAAAATCTCCCCTCACCAGATATAAATGCTAGCTGATTTTTTGTAGGTGCCCATTTGATCCAATCACCTTTCTCTAGCATTTTACCTATTACTTGAAAGTTAACGCCCACTGATGAGAGGACACAAAGGGTATTGCTATCCATTGACCAAGATGCAGTAGGCGTTGCCAAAAAACTAAGCCATTTGCCATCACAACTCCATTTAAACGCTACTGCATCAATCGCAAATAAATCATTTGGAGCTGTTTGAATCGTATAAAAAGGTTTAATTTTACTTGTATCAAGATTGGCATCTACAGGAACTTTAAAAAGATGAACAGGTTGCCATCCAGTAGGAAGCAGGTTTGCTTGAGACGAAACGATAAAATCTTTTCCGTTCGGAAACCATTCGAAATCACTAACCCCCAGAGAAACATTCTCAAAACCTCTTGGTTGATCATTCTTTGTTTTTGTGACGTTTAAAACACCATCGTCAGTGTAAGCAAGTTGATTTGATATAGGCGACCATTTAAAATTTCTTGTTTGAACAATATATGGCTGATAATTTTCCTTTTTCTTCAAATCATAAATATACAAATACGGCTTATCATCACCATCTATATAAGCAATAAACCGACCGTCGTATGACCACTTTGGAAAGAATACATTCCGGCCCACTGTTAATTGTGTTTCTATATTACCTTCTTTTAACCATAATTGATGATTTCTAATAAAAGCTGCTTTAAGTGGAGCTTCAGCTGAAACTGCTATTGAAAAATTCAAACCCATTAGTAGGATCAATAATAAAGTTCGAATTGCCATTCTTAGACCTCCTTGAAATAAGGATGTCCTAATGAAGAATAAAAATTCGAAGCATTTCTTTAAAATAAAATTAACTCTATTTATTTATATGAATCAATTTCATAAATACGATTCTAGTCGTAAAACACGAACGTTATTTAAATATACGATCCAATAATTTGGATTACACTTCAACTATACTATTTACTTAATATGCCGCTTCAGATGGCGCTTTCCGTGGGCGAGCAGTGAGCCTCCTCGTCCGCTTACGCTACCTGCGGGGTCTCACTTGTCTCGCTTTCCCACAGGACATTGAATAAGCTTCCTTGAATTCGCAATAATAGATATTGCATAACAATTTAATCTTTTAATGTTCGTATTTTATATCAAAACTTTGAATTATGAAATTAACTCATGTACTTGTGATTTCAACTCTTTTAGTTTAAGCCCTCTCCCTTTTGGGCCAAATAAAATAGGAGAGCGTATAAACAAGATCAATCCCTAACACAAACGACCAGATTTTTAACACTTTAAATAATGCTTCGGTTTGTGAGGTATCATTTATTAAATAAATCATTCCTACTAAAAGTCCAGAACCAATCAGATAGGAAAGTACGTGTTTTCCCCAACCCTTCAAATTGTTCAATGCATATTGCATACCGAATAATTTAATAGGTTTTGTCCCTTCTTTCTTTACATAATAAAGAAATCGTTGATCCGCCCAGTTAATCATGCTTTTTCCAAATCCGATGGAAACACCTAAGTAAACCGCTGCAATCCCATGAGCTTGTGTTGCAATTGCTCCACGATATAGATCAATACTCGTTGTAATTAACAAAATGAGATCAATTACTGGTGTTAAAGCTAATAAAAATAATCCTAACTTATTTCGCTTGAACACATATCGAGTCACTAAACCTGAAATAATAACAACCCAAAACAAAACTTCACAAGTTACAATCATCCAAGCTACAAAATTCAAAAAGGACCTCCTCAAGTATTTAAATTTATTCTATTGAAAGCCACCTTAAAATTTATCGTAATTAACTTCTGATTCCTTCGTTGACTTCTAATTATTCTTTTAAATTAGTAATAGACTTTTGAACATCTTGACCAACAGTTTGATCTATATTTTTCATACTTTTCTTTTGTAATTTAAAATAGGTCTCAATCGCTTGTCTCGCAATGATATTATTCGTGTATTCCGTAATTGTCCCCGAAGTTGTCACCCATGGTATCACGACTGCATAAGCAATTTCAGGGTTTTTATATGGTGCAAAACCTATATGTGTAATTGTTAGAGTTTTTGTGCCATACGCTGATCTCTGTGGACCATAGTAAACTACTTCTGCAGTACCGGTTTTCCCAGCAGCGTCAAAATTTGTGTTTTTGAAGTTAAAAGAGGCTGAACCTTGACTGCCATAATAGACTCTGTGCATCCCTATTTTCACATGATCAATTTCTGTCTTTGAATTATTGATCGTATTTAAAACTTTTGGACTTACTTCATCAATAATTCTTCCTAGTTTTTTACCATCTTCAGAAGGTTTCCGAATTTCTTTTAATAAATGAGGTTGTATTCTTTTTCCTCCATTTGCAATCGTTGAAACATATTGTGCCAATTGTAGAGGTGTAAAGGTATCATATTGTCCAATTACTAAATCAAGGAATTTACCTGAAATAGTTTCCGGACCTTTTACACCTGTAGTTTCACCAGGTAAATCAATACCCGTTTCTACACCAAGGCCAAACTGTGCAAAAGAATTTCGGACTTTTGTAAAATTTTTAGCGTCTATGCTTAAAGCAGCTCCAGGTACATAATTAACACCTGCAATCCTAAATGCTGTCTGGAACATATAAACGTTTGATGATTTTTCCAATGCCGTTAAGTCCGTTAAATACATCGAGCCAGAAGGATTAAAAATTGATTTTTTGATTGTGCCGGCAATATTAATGGGAGTATCTAATAACACCTGGTTAGGTCTAATTGCACCTAGTGAGTACCCTGTTAACAATGTAGCAGGTTTTACAACAGAGCCAACTTCATAGGCAGAAGTGAACGTCCCAATTGCATAATCACTAACTGTGAGTTTACCATTTTCATCATGATCAAGTTTTTTACCTACCATTGATAATACTTCACCAGTATTTGGATTCATCATGACTAAAAATGCACGATCCAGTAAGCTAGATCCACCTTTAGATTTCGCTGCAAGCAATTGTCTTTCAACAATATCATCTAATTTTAATTGTAAATCACTATCAACCGACAAAACTAAATCATTACCAGGAGTTCCATCAAATTCTGTCGTTGTATCCACTACTTGTCCAGCAGTATTCGTTTTGCTTTTTATCACAGCCTTTTTCCCTTGTAAGAGCTCTTCATACTCTGCCTCTATATAACTTTTCCCCACTCGATCATTTCTCGAATAATTTCTAGCTAGATAGTAGTCTAATTTATCTTTTGGAATACCTTCTACAGGTGTTGTAGTTGAACCTAGAATACTTAAATCTGATTTTTTCTTACGGGCCCAGTCTGTCGTTGTATTCACATTTGGTAATTCATGTAAGTTTTCAGATACAACAGCAAATTCTTTACGTGTTACATGATCACTTTTTATAATTTGAGGCGTTAAATTGTAACCCGCCACCATTTTGCTATATATCGCTAAAACTTGTAAGTCTTTCTTTGTTAAACTTTTCAGTTCTTCGTTTGTTATGCGTTCACGAACTAATTCATCAATTTTCGATTGTTTTTGTGAAGAAGATAGTTTTTCATTATTATTGATTGCTTTTTCTTCTTTTTTTGAAACTTTATTATAGGCATCTTCTTTATGAAGTACGATCCAATAATTTTGCTGATCGCGTAATGCTATTTTGCTTGTATCCATCTTAATAAGATTTGATAATTTTTTAGCAGTTTCTAGCATTTCTTGGGCTTTTGTTGTTGGGAGTTTAGTATATGTAATAGCATTTTTAGGTTTATTGTCCACTAAAATACGCCCATATCGATCATAGATACGCCCTCTTGGTACATTCGTATTCACTGTTATTTCTTCAGCATTTTTTAACGCTCTAACATAATCTTCACCTTTCACAATTTGCATATAACCTAATCGCAAAATGAGGATTGAAAATAGAATGAAAATAAAAAAGAATAAAATATTCATTCGAAATGAGATCTTTTCAAGTTTTTTGTTTGTTCGTTTTCTTTGATGCAAAGAAAGACACCACCCTTTTTTGATTCATCTAGCGTTTGAACTTTATCAAAAATAAAATTGATATTTTACATTTTATACAATAATATAGATATAAATTATCATAATACCATTATTTATAAAAATTGGCATTTTTGCAATCATTAAAAAAACATCATGTTTTGAAATAACTTTTTAGGTGACTTATAGAGCTCAACGTTTAAGTATCTCTGGAGAAGCATCTCATTTTGGGAAGCTTGCACGGTCGATCGTTTTAACGGCTGTGCAAAAAAATTCAGACCTTTGGTTGATTATTTTATTCTGAATTCATCGTATATTCAGTTATATAAATATTACTAAAGGAGTTATCAAAATGATAAAAGGAATCTATGAATCACATTTGCCAGTAAAAGACTTACAAACATCCATAAAATTCTATGTAAAATTAGGCTTGAAATTAGCTTGGAAAAATGAAAAAACAGCTTTCTTTTGGGTCGAAGAAGGTAGAAGTTGGCTTGGTTTATGGGAAGGACAAGAGTATCAAACACTCTACCACCCCTCCCTTAGACATATCGCTTTTGAAGTATCGTATCAAGATTTAAAGAACTCTTTAACATGGTTAAAATCGATACAAATTGAAGCAGTACGCGAAGGTGGTAGAGATTCAGTTGTACCTTTTATTCGTCCTTATCAAGGAAATGCTTCGGTTTACTTTAAAGATCCAGATGGAAACAGTTTAGAATTAATGTGTTTTGTTGAAGTTCCTGATCATCTAAAACATATTTCGAATAAGTTAACTTTCGGTGAATGGGAAGAATTAAAAAATGAAAGGATCGTAAAATGACAACTTTTACATTGGAAGATAAAAAAATAATTGTCACAGGTGCTGGCGCAGGCATAGGGAAAGCAATTGTTGAAAAGTGTTTAAATGAAGGTGCTACTGTTATAGCTTGTGATATCAATCAAGAGTCCTTAGATAATTTAAATCGTAAAAGTAAATTTCCTACAAATCTTTATACATATACAATGGATGTAAGTCATTATGATGAAGTGCAAAAGTTTTTTGAATACATCCAAAATGAACATCCAGATAGTAATAGCTTGATTAATAACGCTGGGATTTATTTGGCTAAAAATATATTAGATTACGAGATTTCTGAGATTGATAGGGTTTTAAATATCAATATTAAAGGTTTTGTATATTTTTCACAACAATTTGCTAAAATCCTCTTTCGGAATAAAACTTATGGTTCAATTGTTAATATGTCTTCTGTATCTGGAATGGAAGGAAGTTCTGATGCAATATATGGATTATCAAAAGCAGCTATTTTAGGCCTTACAAAGAGCTGTGCAATGAATTTTGCTCCCTATATAAAAGTAAATGCAGTAGCACCTACAATGGTAGATACGTCAATGATGGCAGTAATTCCTGATTGGAGGAAGAAAGAATATCTACATCACGAATTAATTAATACCCCCGTCTTACCTGAAGATGTTGCTGACACAGTTGTGTTTCTACTGTCTGAAAAATCCACACATTACACTGGCGCCACTTTTGATCTAAATAATGGTGGATATCTTAGGTAATTTGTTTATTTATAAAATTGTACAAAAAAAATGTACATTTCTAAATTGAATGTTAGTCGTGTACATTTTTTCAATATACAAGTTTGCAATACAAATGACATGCTCTTACATTTCAATCATTAATTCGATAATTTAAATACGATTGTTAGTAAGATAGGTATTAAAAGGAGAACAATCATAACATATCCGATATATTTCAATGGTTTTGGTAATTTTTTAAAATCACCGTTTGTAGGGTTACCTTCGATTTTATTTAGGTGGTCTATTACATCATTGAACGGCTTTTTTTCTTCTTCCATGCAAACACTCCTTATATACGCAACTATTATTTCCTAATCCATATATAGAGAAAAATTTTCTGCTTATCAATGAAATACAATTATTATGTTCAGATTTCAGACACCATTAGGTTAACTTCATAAATTTATGGTATATAAGAATACCCCAATTAATGTCTTGTCTTTTCTCAAAACTTTGAATTCGATAATTCATTATACTATTTTACATTCAACATCTATTCGTTAACAATCTGTAGTATATGGCATGTTCATATACTATTTTTTTATAGATGGATTTTCCTCCCAATCTCGAGTTATTGTAAGCCCATCAACTGTTAATTGTCCTTTTTTCTCAATCACTTCACTGGATTGATCATCATAAAATTTTAGTTTCAATGTGTATTTGTAATCAATTGTTCCATCTTTGTTTTCTTTAGATTTCTTAAGATTTACATTTTCTAATTTGATACTTCTATTTGATACCTTTGCTATTTCAGGAGCAATTTGAAATACCCGATTCGCCATCTGTTTTTCAAACTCATCTTCTGAAAAGTATCCTTTTACTTTTTCACCTATTTCCGTTCCAGATGGCGGGTTCAATGGGTCTTTAATGTTGTACTGGACTGTCTTGTAATCTTGAAGAAGCTTTAAAACATCTTTATCGCTTGGTTGATCTTTGCCACAAGCAAATAATGTGAACATGATCATACATAAAACCAACATTCTAACTATTATTTTCACATGATCCCTCCCCTATCTATCTTATTTGTATTTTATCTACGTATTTTTTATTAGCAAATATTCATTTTTCTTACAGTAATTCAAATAAATTTATGATGAAATTAAATATACTCAAAAGATAATTAAAGTACATTTCCCCAATTTATAGGAACTGTGCTTTCTTTAAAATGTCATTTAAGTGGTGTTGTTGATAAAGTGTTATAAGCATTTGGAATCGTATGAGGTCCAAATGAACCGGTTTCACCTTTGTTATAAGTTGAATCATGCATTTACTGCTGAGCTTCTTTAAATTGATTTCTAAGTGATTGTTCAAACTTTTTTGGCGACATATTTTTAACATTGTTATACAATTTTTCTTTGCTTTTTTCTTCAACATAAAAAGTAATACCAAATTTCTCACTGAGGTGATCCAGAACTTTTTGATAAGGTATTTGTAAAAAATCAATATCGACATTTATGTCCCACAAATAGAAAAGAATATAAAAGATAATGTTAAAATTAAAAATCCCCTCACTTTATCACTCCATTTAATTTCAATACTTAATTATTATTCAATTGATTCTAGCTATATTAAAAATAGTGATCGTACAATTAGGTATTTTTCGTCTCGATATAATAGCTTCTACTTTCTTTATTGAAAACACCAATGCATAGAATCATTGCTACGATAACACTTGTTGCTGCAAATATTATGGCTACAATTTGTAAAGAAAACAAATCTGCAAGTCCTCCAAGAATAATCGTAAGAGCAATTTGTACTAAACTTTGAAATATTGAAGCAATACCTCCAAAACGCCCCATAATATTTAGAGGTACATTTTTTTGATAAAAAGTATCAAATCCTGCATTACTAAATGACATAAAGAATCCTAAAATAAGAAAAGCAGATATGGCTGACCAAAATCCTGTTGAGCAATAAAACAATAAATATCCGATCATAGTCAAAAACATTCCAATGCCTAAATATGTTTGGAGTGATATATACCTTACTAAAGCAACAGAAGCTGATGCACCAACAATAGCGCCAATCCCTGTCAGACTAACAATTAAGCCATACATTTTTTCTGATTGCTCTAAATCATGTTTAATATAAGTAGCCTCCTGAGAATCGAGAGCAAATGCAATCATTAATGCACCTTGGAATAACACATAAATTTTAGTAAAGTAACGTTCACCAAGCATAAAATTTTTTACGACACGCCAATCATCTTTTATTACTTTCAAGCTAATTGATACACGTTTCTTAGAATTTTCATCTTCAACATCTGGTAATAAATAGATACTGAATGCACATATGAAAAATGAAACTGCATTCATAATAATGCACCATGTTGTACTAGAAATCCCTATCAAAAAACCAGCAATAGCTGGACCTATACAAACTGATCCAGTATTCAATACACTCATTATTGAATTGAATCTTTTCTTATCTTCATCGTCTACATATTTTGAAATATAAAAAGTTGAGCTTGGTCCAAAGAATGCCCCAGCAATGTTTGTCGCAAAAATAATTACATAGATTAACCAAATAGAATGAATAAAAGGAACTAATAGAATGAATCCCCCTCTTAAAACATCGGTTATAATCATTAATTGTCTTTTATTCTTACGATCTATAACGGAACCTGCCCAAAAGTTTGTTAATATTCTAGCCATTGGTCCAACAATATAGATACCCGCAATAGCTACCATGGATTTCGTCATGTCTAATATGAAAATATTCAAGGCGATTAGATAAATCCAGTTACCTAAATTAGATACTCCTATCCCACTAAATAAAAGTGAATATTTCTTCCAACTCCTCATACAATTCCTCCGAAATTAAATGTAATTGAATTTAATTTGCATTAGATTTTATGAATACTTCTCTTTTTCCATTACCTGAAGTATTCGTGGAATTTCCAATAAATTGTCTATAATGTAATCTGCTTGTACCATTTTTATAGTTAAATCCCTTTTCCAAATTGTGATCATCCCTATATTTTTTGCTGCTTCAATATCATTTTTAGGATGATCGCCGACAAAAACACTTTCAGTTGCATTTACACCTAACTTTTTTAATGCACGTTCGAATATTTCTGGATCGGGCTTTTTGAAACCTTCCCATTCTGAAATGATGATTACATCAAGATATTCTTCAATATTTAAAGCGCGAATGGTATCTAACTGAAACTGTCCATATCCATTTGTAATAATTCCTAATAATAATCCCTGTTTTTTTAACTGAGATAGCATTTCTAAATGATTTTCAAAAGCCAAGCAATGATATTTAAATTCCGTTAGATAATCCTTTAATAATTCCTCACATGTTATGCCAATAATATTGTATTCAATTATCATTTGGCCATAGACTTTGTCTTTCCAAACATAACCATCATGATCTAACTCAATAAATCGACTTACATACTCTTCTTTCGGAATATGAGAAAAATATACAAACAATCTTTCATACTGATTTTCAATAAAGGGAACAATGGATGTTTTTCGATTATGTAATGTCCCATCTAAATCAAAAAATACGGCTTTAATCATTGTATTGAACTCCTTATTAAAAGTTAGAATTGATTTCTTCTCTATTACATTCTCTTAAATCCACTTTTTTCCTACTTATTTCCACGATATCGCTTCTGTTTTTATACATATTTTTGAATTTTTTCATAATTAGGAATATTATTTTGACTTTATTAAGTACCTCGTTATATTATGTACTTAACAAACGTAAGTTAAGGTTGTGAAGAAACATGGATAAAGAGCAATTACGTGGAAGTTTAGATTTAATAATCCTTTCTCGTATCATGAAAGAAGATAATTATGGGGGTGGCATTCTAAAGGAGGTGTACGAAGCAAGCGAGAACTTCCTTAAAATTAGTGAAGGTTCTTTATATTCTCTTTTAAAACGATTAGAAAAAAAATCCTATATTGAATCCTATTGGGGAGAAGAACATTTGGGCGGAAGAAGAAAGTATTATCATATAACTGAATCAGGCCGTGCTTTATTTGAAGAGAAGTTAGATGGATGGCGGAAGATTAATAAACTGATTGAATCTGCATTGGAGGAAATCTAATATGAATGATATCGACAGGTATATCGATCAAATCTTAATGCGTGTTGAAGTCAATGAGCAGGAACACCACAATTTGAAATCTGAGTTAACTGCGTTATTAAATGAAAAAAAAGAAGATTATTTACACAATGGATATACGGATAAAATTGCTATAGAAAAAACAATAAATGATTTCGGAGATGCAGATGAAATAGGCATGTCTTTATCTCGCTCTATATCTCCACATAGAACAATCGCATTACAGTTATTAGCGATTCTCTCAATCACTTTTACCACTATTGCGATTTTCAAAGTGGGCATTGAATTCAATTTTTATCCATATACATGGATGATCATCATGGCAATTCTTACAACTCTTACTTTTATATTTACTAAGAAACAAATTTATATTGCTAGATATAGGATGATCTTCATGTTATATTGCTTTATTTATATACTTGCATGGTTTTATGGAATTATGCTAGTTGATGGAGCTACAGATCACATCATAACTTGGTTTTATCGTATAATCGGAATTTTATTTTTAATGATTATTATAACCAATGCTATTCTTGGCGCTATTTATCAACCAGTAAAAAAACATTTCAAATCGTTTCAAACAAAAAATCGAATCTTTATCGTTATTTGTAATACGGTTAGCGGAATAATCGTCATGTATTGCACTCTGATTATGCTTGCTGGATTTCTGATTTTTGGAAGTGCAGAAGATATGTCGAAATTAGTACCTCCCCTTACTCTATTGTTTATTTGGATATGTAGTCTTTTAATCAGTAGTTATCGCCCAAATTTAAAGTGGTTGAGTCTCTGTATTCAAATTGGAGTTTGTAGCTATATTTTTACTATTTTTGATTTTATTATCTGAACATTCCGTCTATTAGACAGTAAATTCGTTAAACGTTAACGGTGGAAACATTATTTATTAACTATTGTTAGTTTAAAAGCAAAGAATACATTTTGACAAAAAATGGTCAAAATAGATTCTTGGAAGGTGATAGTGATGCAACTTCGATTGAGTTTATTCATTTGTATTTCAATTCTACTAGTTTCTTGTGGAAAAGGTGATTTTGTAAATACTTCTGAGAAAATAAAAGTAACGATTCGAATTGAAGATTCTTTAGATATCGATCAAAGATATTTACTACGTGTTCTTTCTGATGGCAAACAAGCTAATGATATAGCTATACTTCCTCAAGACAAATCAATCATCACGAATAAAAATAACGAAGTTACCACAAATTTAGCCCTTAATGTACCATATACAATTTACGTCTATAGGACAAAAAGCAAGACAATAGATGAATATTATCTTAAACCAAAGTCTTCTTCAGCAAAATCTAGTGAAAGTACAAAAGACAATCCATTGTATACAGTAAACATTACACCTACACATGATACTAAAACAATAAAGATTCCACTATCGAAGTAGTAGTTTTCATTTAAATCTTTTTTCATTCTGTAAATAAGTCAATAAAGAGGGTGCTTTGCATACAGATATGCAAAGCACCCTCTGGATTTTAGTTTTCTAAGTTATGTATAATATAGAAACAATAATAAGAAACAATCCAACTACTATAATGATCATCTTAGTAATGTACCACGATAGTATACTAAAGAAAAAACCGATTGAAAAAAATAGCAAATTACCGATTAATCTATCATTAGTCCCTACTGCTGAAGAATATCCATTGACAAAGTATTTTTTACGATCTTCCTTCTTATAAAAAAATCCAAATCCCATAATTATGCTACCCAAAGTAGCAATAACAATTTTTATCATCATTTTAACTTTCCTTTAAGATCCAAGAAATCTAATACAATTTGTGTTGATTTTATCAATTCCATATTGCCTTTTTTTATTCTAATTTGAAGTGCTTCATTTAGATATTTCTTAGCTAACTCAATTTCACCGAGCTCCATGAAGCACTTACCTTTATGCTGATAGATAAAATCCTCATAATCTGGCATTTTAAATTCAGTTGAAAGAGTTAATGCTTGTTCAAATAAATCCAACGCTTCTTGATGGAAATTCGCAAATTTATAGGCTTCCCCTAGACGAATCAACGTTACGATTTTCCTTTTAGGATGTTGTTCGGTTAAGTTCATACATTCTCGAAAGAACAAAATAGCTTGTTCCGCATTATTGATCACTCGATATGCATTTCCTAACATACTATACAAAACATAAAGATCTTCGTTTTTCAAAGAACCTAAAATGAGAGGTTCACTCTCTTCAATAAACTTTTTAACATATTGAATCGAACTGGCTTGTTCTCGAAAACATTGATTTTCATCAAAAAAAATATATTCGGTTAGCTGTGTGAATGCAATCTTTACCTTTTTAATATCCAAAGACCCACACCTTCTTTTTCAGAGCTCATAAAGCACCTTTTAGATCTCTAATGACAACCTAATCATATCCTTGCACTGTATACCATTTTCAACTATTTTCTGATTATAATGTCTTATGAAGAAATTTTGGTCAACTCCTGTTATTCTGAATCCACATTTTTGATAAAGTGCTAGTTGTCCGATGCTAGAATTTCCAGTACCAATTTCGATTGTCTTATAATCTTTTAACTTTGCTAATTGAATGGCATGAAAAATTAATTGTTTCCCAATACCTCTATTCTGGAAAGACTCTTCAACTGCAATATTTACTAATTCTACCGTTTCAGGTCTTGTCGGAAGTAATACATAGACACCAACAATTTGGTTGTCTAATTCTGCTACATAACATTCCCCCCTTTTTAAATATTCTTCAACAAGTGAGTGTGATGGATCAGCCAATAGCAATAGATTGATTGGTGATTTCTCTCCTTGGTACAGTTTACGAATAATCATTTTTATCTCTCCTTACAAATTTACTAAGAACAATATGAAAATAACTGTGCCGTAATTTTGAATATTGCCTTAGACTGTCTTTCTTAGTCTAATGATTCAAACTATTTACAATGATAAATATTATGATAGCTAAAAGAACAACTACTCCACCTATCGTCGGACTTCCATAGTACGTTCGATCAGAAAGTTTATTTGTTTCAATTTTGCTTTTTTTCTCCTCCAGCCACTTTTCTCTCTCCTCTTCGAAGCGTTCCATTTTCTTTTTACTCAATTGAATCCTCCTTTGCATTAATTCGCTATTATTTTCACGAACATCCCTTCTTCTGCTTTTTTCTTTGCTACTTCGCCTAAACGCTTTATCGTTTCCGAAAGATTAGATGCTTTGATTAATTCGTCTCCAAATCGCACAGTTGGATCAATCATTCGTAACTTGTTTTTTCTATGTAAATCAAAATTATTCTTATCTTCTTTTACGATGACATTTGGATGTATCAGTTTTAGAATAGCTTGTAATTCTTCATCTGAACTTGTTCGTAAGTAATTCATAACGTTTGCATCTGTTTCTAAAAGGGTATCTAGAGTGATGATCTTTTTGTCTAAGGCTATTTTAAGTGCTTTTGTTAACGTATCATATCCGTAAATATTTAATGGATTCATAAAGAAATCAATGACTTCCTTATAATATGTATTCACAAACCATTCAGCTGATTCGATATTTTTAACGACCATTTGGTCATCTACTATTATACTATTCGCTAAAAATTGTTGAATCTCCTGTGTATTAATTTGACCATATTGATACATATCTCGAAGAGTGTAATCAACACGATCCGCACAAAGTTCAGGTATAGGGCGTTCGAGAATGCTCCATTTTGAATCATCAAAGAGTATTTGCTGATAATGATAACCGTATTTAGTCAATATATTGGGGATTTCAGATTTTGTAATGATTGAACGAAATATTTTTTCGTGATAGTTTTCTTCCATATTCTCAAGAACAAAATCAATAA
This sequence comes from Rummeliibacillus pycnus, assembly GCF_002884495.1. Classification (GTDB taxonomy): domain Bacteria; phylum Bacillota; class Bacilli; order Bacillales_A; family Planococcaceae; genus Rummeliibacillus; species Rummeliibacillus pycnus. Next base: position 1,076,931 of record NZ_KZ614145.1, read on the forward strand.
CATGTGAAAATGCGGTATGTGATACATCATGTAGTAAACCTGCAATTTGTTCTTCAAGGGTACCACCCAATTTTTTGATTAAAAGCATGACCCCTATCGAGTGATCATATCTTGTCACATTCCATTTGTTATTAACTAAAAAACTTGCTCCTCCTTGATAAATCCCTTTTAGTCTTTGCACTGGACTACTCAAAATTAATTCTTCCAGAATACCGTCAATGTAAAAGGTTCCATATAGGTCATCTATAATCCTCATCACTTTCGCCACCTTATAAGCCTATTCTTTAATTGTATTAATCATTTAAAAATACCTTCAGAAGATTTCTTCTGTCCAAAAAATACACATAAAATTCATGAATATAAAGAAAAAAGTTAATGAATTCCATTTTATCGTCATATTATTTTATACAGAATGTATTACTTCCATTGTCCATTAAGCTTTTTATTTATTTTGAATGATCCGTTTTTCAGGTGTCGGTTGTATCATGATGTTCGACTGTGAGAAGAGACAATTCAATTAAAATGGGGGAATTTAGTTGGATAAACGGAAGTTTAACAAGTTTTCAATTGCCTGTTTTTTTGTAACAGTTATCACGTTTTTAAGTTGCTTAAAGTTGTGGCAACATACAAGCAATACAAGTAATCATTTTAGTGAAACAGGTTTTATTGGGTATATTTTATTTATCCTTGCTTTTAGTTCACCATTAGTAGGTCTCCTATTTGCATTTAAAGGAGAAAGAGAATTTTTGAAACCTGTATTAATAAGTGTAAATTTAGTTACTTTTTTAACATTATCATTGCCGATTGCTGTCATTGCTTTCCGTGATTATGTTTAACAAAACCTAATATTGAATTCGTTTATTATGTATAACACCTTCTTTTAATGAAGGTGTTATTATTTGTTAAATAATTTTTTCTCTATTTTGCAACTCTTTATTAGGATCTGGTGAAATATCCATTGTTTTGCGACTTTTACGAATAACCCATTCAATTAAAAGTAGATTAATCGTCCAACTTAACCATGCAGACAAGCAATATGCTACTTCAAACTGACCCGTTAACTTTAAAAGGGGATATAAATAAATTCTTAAAGTAACGGCAGCAAATGTTAAAGCGTAACTTCGTAGCATCCATTTTCTATGTGTCACAGTGTCACCTTTTCTAATAGCTACTACTGCAACACAAGTAGTGTAAAGCCAAATCAAATCTAATGCAAAAAATGCTGTACTTGTTAACAATCCTCCCGTTGCAAAAAAGGATAAATACAAATTGACAATGCTACTGATTACTATAGAAATAACATATATTTTCCCAAGCATTTGATGTAATTTTCTAGTGTTTTCATTCTTTTGACTTCGAAAGATTTGAATGGGTCCAATTAGCAGTGCAAGACAGCCTGTTACGATATGCACATATAAAAAGTAAACCCATGGTGTTACATCAAAATTTGGACTCATTAGCTTTACTTGGACTAGCCCAGCCAATGATGGTTCGTAAAATCCATATTGAATTACCGTATAGGCACTCACTAACAATGAACCAATTAACACCAAAATAAATTTCATCTTTCTCATTTCCCATCCCCTATATTTTCCATGATTTTCTTTTTATTTTATAGGTTTAAAAAGCACTGTCTATATCAGAATAGCAGTGCCCTAAAAATAGTTTTCAATTTGAATTTTACTTCGCATTATTATGTTTTTATTCAAAACGATTCATCAATCTGTTGTTATTTGTGTAGTTCTTTTGTATCCTCAAGCCATTCCTCTTTTCGACCAAAGAATCCACATAAAAAAGCAAAAAGATGGAGAAGTAAAAATATATTTTCGTTAAAGTACCAATTATTTGTATAGTAATTGAAAGGCCCTTTCTGATAAATCACAGAGTTAGGATCGTTCCATTTTCCATGTAATGCTTTCAATGAGTTTTGTACAAGCTGATATTCTCCAGGGATACTAACAAGGAGAATAAGAGCTGTCACAAATAGCAATAACCATGGTCTATTGAAAGGTTTCACAGCAAAATACTTTCTCCCCACTGTCCAAGTAATAAACATACTTAGTAACAGAAATGGCACAAGAAGGAAAATTGGGATAAAGGCTACATTTCCTTGCTCAACACTTTTTGTTGGGTCTTGCGTAAAATAAAATTCAATCATGATAAATCCGAAAAACGAAATTGCCAAAGATATGTACCATGCTAAATTTCGCAATGTAATTCTCCTTTCAAAGACAAAAATCTCCAAATTTCGCAACTAGCATAGATTAAATTTGGCAATACTTGCTAAAATAGTTTATTTAGTATTTTGGGAATTCCTTCAATGATAGCATTCGGTGTTACACCATAATGAGAGAAATCCTTTGCTTGTAATTCTGCTGATCTTGCATGTAAATAAGTAGAACATACTAATGCTTGTTCAGGATTAGCCCCTTGACATAATAATGATAGAATCACACCAGTAAGTACATCTCCACTTCCACCCTTACCTAGCGCATCGTGCCCATAAGGATTCATCCATGTAATACCTTCTGGTGTTGCAACGATGGAACGATGCCCTTTTAATAGAACAAATGCATTATATTTTTCAGCAAATCGTTTTGCAATTTCTAATCGATCACTTTCAACTTCTTTTACAGTAACGTCGAGTAATGTTGCCATTTCTCCAGGGTGTGGTGTAATAATAACGGGTCCTTCATAATCTCTTACTAATTGCATTTGATTTCTTAAGAAGTACAGCCCATCTGCATCAATAATGAGTGGTTGACCATTCAATTGTTTAAACAATACTTGTACGATTGCTTCTGCTTCATCAAATCTTCCAATGCCTGGTCCGAATGCAATTGCTTTATATTTTGTAAGATTAATTTCTTTTATAGCATTTGAAGAAATATGGCCGTTTTGATCATCAAGCCCGATAAATAAAGCTTCAGGAGCCTGAACAGCTGTAAGAGCATAATTACATTCTGGTATGGCAAGCGTAATCAGGCCAAGCCCTGTACGAAAAGCAGCTTTTGCAGAAAAAATAGGAGCCCCAACATAAGATTTCGATCCACCTATAACTAATCCATGACCAAATGTTCCTTTATGCCCATCTGATGGACGTTTAGGTAATTGTGCAAATACATCAGCATTTGAAATTAACTTTGGTAATGAAAGCTTTAATGATTTTACTAATGATGTAGGAACTGAAATATTTACTAAATTCCAATTCCCAATATAATTAGGTCCTTTTTGCAAAAAGAACCCTTTTTTCGGCATGACGAAAGTTACTGTTTGATCTGCTTTGATGGCAATTTCATCTACATATCCATTGTCAGCTTGGAGGCCAGATGGAATATCTACAGACAAAACAAATGCAGTCGACTGATTTACCATTTGAATGACTTTTCGATATGGTTCTCTTAAAGTACCATGAAAGCCTGTACCTAACATTGCATCAACAATAATTGTTGCGTGATTAATTTTCTGTTGAAGTTCATTTACGTTTTGTTCTGTCAGTTGAAAAAAAGGTAATTGCCGTTTTCGATAAACGTTTAAATGAACAAAAGCATCTCCTTGAATTTTGGATTCACTAACAAGAAGACAGAGCTCTACATTTAATCCATGATCACTCAATTTACGAGCAATAACAAATCCATCTCCACCGTTATTACCAGAACCAGCTAAAACTAGTATTTTCCCCTCAACATCTTCATAATGTTGCAATAATGTTGTAACTACTGCTGTACCTGCATTTTCCATTAATACTGTTCCTGGTAATCCTAAAGATTCCATCGTATATTGATCTAGTGCATTTAAATCCTTTTTCCCACCTATGTACATTTTCCCACTCCTTATTTATAGCCAGTTTTCCACTAATGTCACTCTTTTCTCTGTTGCGTTAAGTTCGACTTGTCGCCCAAACGGCATCGAATGAAGTGGATGTGTATGGCAAGTATCAAATTCCGCTAAAATTGGAATTTCTCGTCCATCTAATTGTTCTAATAATAGTTCGTATGGTTTTCTTCCTGTCCCCATATCATCATATTGTTCGTGTTTTCCTAATATAATGCCTGTTACTTTTTCCAAAATCCCATGTAATTTTAACATGGCAAAGTTTTTCTCCATTACTGCGGCTGATTTCGTAGTATCTTCTATTAATAGAAGATCTCCTTCTTCTATTATTGGAAAATACTCTGTTCCAATGGTGCCATACATCGTATTCACATTACCGCCTATTAGTTTACCTGTTACTTTTCCTTTTTTTACACAAATCCATTCGTTTTTATAGTACTTTTTTACTTCTGTTTTTTCTAACCAATTCACTTTATCATCAGACCATTGTTTGGGCATTGGTATCGTATAAGGTACGTGATTTTCCTCCATAAACATCCATTTAAAATACTTTATCGTATCTTCAACTAAAGGAGGAAATTCTCCTAAGGTTGAAGCAACGGATGGACCATAAAAAACTGGGATGCCTGTTTTTCTATATAAAGCAAGTAAAATAGCAGTAACATCCGATAAACCAACTATAATTTTTGGGTGTTGTTGAAATGCTTCATAATCGATATATGGTAAGATACTATTTGCATTTGTACCACCTATGGAAGGCATGATCATTTTCACTTCTGGATCTCGAAGTAAACTATTAAATTCTGCAGCACGTTCTTTTGGTGTTCCTGAGCGATAATAGTCTGCTTTACCTGTTAATATACCTTCTTTTACGATTAAACCCAGCGATTCAAGCACTTGTTTGCCTCTGACATAGCGAGCCTGTGCAGTGACAGAAGCAGGCTTAGACGGAGAAAAAACACCTACAACATCGCCTTTTTTTAATGGTTGAAACATACAACCCCTCATTTCAATAGCTTTTACATTTGTTACTATTATAGAGGAAATATTGGATTGTGCCAAAAATCTTTTGGTTTTAAAATTTCATCATGTAAAATACTACTATCTTAAATGTAACCCATTTAATCATTCAAATTTTATCTGGACACAGTGACAAATTATTTCATTTTTAAAGATACTACTTTTTCTAAACTATTCAATAAATGATATTGTCTAGGAATTTTTTTACTCTTAAACCAATTATAACTTCTTTCTAGACCCTCTTTTAATGAAATAGTGGGTGTAGATAAACCAAAATCTATTAATTTTTGAATATCCAATAAATAAGTAACATCTCTAAAAGGGAAGAATTCTCTGCTATTAATAGCTAATTGATCCATTTCAGTTTGCGTAATTGAAATTTCAGGAACTTCCTTATTCGTTACTAATTTAAAAGTTTGTATTAATTCTTTCCATGTGAAAATTTCTGAATTCGTAATGTTAAATGCTTCACCATTAGTGGCTTCTTTTACTATTGCTTCCATTGTAATATTTACTAAATCTTCAATATGTATATACTGTGCTTTTCCTTTACTTGTGTCTGGATAAGGAATTGGTAGTTGATCGATTAATCTTTGGAAAAAGTAGGTTTCCCTATATAAATTATTGCCTTCTCCATAAATATATGTTGGTCTGAAAATTAGTATTGGAAAATTCTTTAATCTATGCACTTCCATTAATTCTAACTCTATTTTTCTTTTATCAACACCATAAGTCCCCCAGTTTTTGTTAAAACCAATCTCACCATCTTCATTTACTACTGAATCAGAAGGCGTATATACTCCCCCTGTACTCATTAAGAAGTATCTTTGTAACTTTGTTCGATTCAAAACTTTTAAAATGGGCTTAATATCTTCAACTGTATAAGCAGAAATATCAAAAACATAATCATAAGCGCGACCTTCTAATTGAGTTGCTAAGGCATTTTCATCTTGCCGATTACATTTTAAATGGTTCCGATATCCTTTTACAGTAATTGGCTTGATCCCTCTAGTGACAATGTCAACCATATGCCCATCAGCAACTAACCTCTCTAAATAGGCTCTACCAACAAACTCACTTCCACCAAACAGTAAGACATCCATCTGTATAACCTCCTTAAGTTTTCTCTTCAAGAATTTCATGCTGCTAAAAACTGATACATACTTTGTTAATCACATATAATTGCTAAGCCAACCAATCAGCTGCATACTATTCAACACACTACAACATTTTATAAACTAATTTTTGCAAAAATTAGAATAAAAAACAACAAAGTTTCTCTATTTTAGGAGAAGCAATGTTGTTTTTTTACAAAACTTTAACGATAAAAAAATAAATCAACTATTCTTTTCAATTTTCTCTTTCAATCCGCTATCATCTAAATATGTTATATCTGCAATTTTACCTTCTTCGGGAAGTGTTGCAAGTCCTTTAATCTTATATTTTTTCTCGGGTCCTCCCACTTTTTTATATTTTACATTCACAACAAAATCATAGTTTTTTTGATCATCTTTATTTTTCTTAATAGAGATATTGTCTACTTTAATTTGAATATCTTTTGATTGTAAAGTGTAGGAAAAAGCTGAGCCTACAAAAAATTTTTCGAATCCATTATTCGTGAAATAAGGTTGATATAAGTCTTCTATATATTGGTATAATTCACTTCCGCTAGATGCCTTCAAGACTTTTTTTCCATTTATCTTTAAGATGTTATTTGGATTTTTTAGTATGTCATTATATTTTTGTTTTGGACTTGTAAATTCAGTCTTAAGTACATGTGCAATGGATTGAATACTCTTATTATCTCCATCCTCATTATATTCTACTTTTACTGTTGTCTCTTGTCCGGAGTGTACACTTTGTGAACAACCTACAGTTGAAAAAATCACAATCAAGAGAATCACATAACTTGTCAAATACCTAAACTTATTTTTCATATAATCTCACCCTTCTTTAATTGGATCATTACAAAATCTGTTTTTTTATTTGAAAGAATTTCCTACTTAAATTTTCTTTAATCAACAGTACCAATCAAACACTGATCGTTACGAGTCGAAGAAATTTCAATTGATAGTTAGTTTGAATTGTAATTGTCACCCCTTATTTTTAAATTTGATATCTGTCAGTGCATTTACTTGTCTATTAATTTTTGTTTTATACATCTTATTTGAATTTTTAAGACATTATCATTACAGAATTTTTAAAATTCGATATAATAATGAAATATAATTGTAACATTCCGCGTTTTTCGTTGTTCTATAGCGTTTTTAATATAGTTAGGAGTGACATGATGAGTTCCATTATTGTAGTACTTAAAGGGTTAGTTTTTAAAAATGGACGCTTACTAATCGTAAAAAGGGATCAAAATGACGAAGTTGGAGGAGGAACATGGGAACCCGTTGGAGGAAAATTGGAATTTGGAGAAGATTTTGAGTCTGCGTTAAAAAGAGAATTTCTTGAAGAAGTTGGATTAGATATCCATGTAAAATCACTGTTATTTGCGACTACCTTCTTCACCGATCAGAATAGACAGCTTGTTTTACTCACATTTCTTTGTGAACACATATCAAATTCCATTCAGTTGTCTTCTGAACATGAACAGTTTTTGTGGGCATCTATAGTAGAGGCTAAAGTGTTGTTACCTCCAAGCATTTTAGATGATTATAAAGAACATGGAATATTTCATTTGAAAGAATTCTATTGATTTTCTCTTCATAAATGTGCTCAAAATAAAAAAGTGCAATGTACAGGCTTCATTAAAAAAAGCAGCACAAGATTGCACTTTTATTCTACATACATAATAAGTGTACTTTATATAGTATATCCCCTGTTTTATAAAACTCTTTATAACCACTACTTTTTCTTTCCAATATACAATAAGTGCGATGAAATCCCAAGAATATAAGGATTAGTTGCTTGATCAATTATAAAACCGATTATTTTTTCAATTTCTTGTTGGCCTTTCTTTTTCCAGTAACTCCAGCTACTTTCGTTTAAAATAGTTCCTGCATTTGAACCGATTAATTGAATTGTTTCAAACCCCAGTTCTTCCATAAATGGATTAATATCTTCAATGTTAAAGTAATATGCTCCAGTAAAACGATGTTCTTCTTCATGATCAAAACAACCCGTTTTAGAAAATTGAATAATTGTTTCTAAGTTATCATTTGGTCTCCAATTATCTGGATTTATAAGTGAATTATATACATGTCTAATTCTCGGCATAAATGCTACAAATACAATACCATTCTTCTTTGTTACTCTATTTAATTCTTTAACAGCTTCAATTCGTTCTTTCTCTTCTTGTAAATGATACAGTGGACCTAACATGAAAGAAGCATCAAAACTTTCATCCTTCATCATCTTGAGTCTTCGAGCATCTGCTACGTAAAACCCATTAAAATGATTTTCAAGACCCATTTCTTTTACTTTACTCTTTGCAATTTCTACTAAACTCGTTGTTATATCAGTTAATGTTACATGATAACCTTCTTTTGCAAGTTCTATCGCGTATTTCCCTGGCCCAGCTCCGTTATCTAGTACATTACCTGATTTAGGCAAGTATTTCTTGATATAATGCCAATTTACTTGAAATTCAATTGGTTCTCTTTCAAGCCTTCCCCATTCATCAAATTGATTGTAATACTTAATAACTTTGTTCATAACTTTTCCCCTTTTTAGTTTTGTATCCAATTTCCACCAATAAGTTCTTTAAATTTATTTCTTTTTAAGTGATGTTTTATAGAAAAAAATAGAGGGTAAATCCCCCTCTACTTATTGTTTAATTACTTGAATGTCCCTTATTACCGCAAATCCATTTCTAACTTTGACTTCTGCTTTTAAATTACCTTTTTGAGATTGTTTTTCCAAAAGTGTCCCCGTATTATCTTCTACATAGTATCGTTCAATAGGAATATGGACATGCACATCTTTTGGTGACTGGTCGTTATCCCAATCTCCTTGGTTAATATAGGATGATAATTCACCTTTGATAAATACTTCAGAATTTGGCTTGTTTTCTGTTACTTTCGTGGCTTCATAGATATTTGTCTTATTATTTTTCTTTAAAGTAATATAGACCGTTTTGTCATGATCAAAGTTAAAATAGTTTTGATCTTTGCTTAATTGTTTCTTTAACCCTTTATCTAAAAGAGAAAGAGGTAAGGTTTCGATTTCAAACTCTAAATTCACATAATCTCCATAGACGATGTCTGATGGGTCTACAGGTGTAGTTTGTAAATAGATAGTTTCACCTGTTAAGACCGTTAAAAGTGGTTTCACTGTCATAGTCAGTAAAATGATTACAGGGAGTAAGAGAGAAATAAAGAATTGTTTATTTCTTGATAACTTGCTCATTCTTCTTTCCCCCTTTACGTGTTCGTTCAAACCAATAACCAAGAGCAATTAGGAGAATTCCCCCTATTATGAAAGCAATGGATTTACTCATAAATTGAAGTGACAAGTCAACATAGAATCTGAAAACATAGATCGAGATAATGCCTACCCCTAGTAAGTTGTTTTTCGCAACGAGCGTTAATGCATAGATACAGTACGCTACGCCGAAAACTAAACAAATGATTGCTGCGATAGATGAATCTGGTTGAAAAGGATAACTAGATTCCCATAAATATGGGAAAGTTAAAAGTAAACCTGAACTAACATGTATGATAGCACCCATAGTTTTGGAAGAGGGTTCATACTCTTTAAAAGGCAGGTAGAACAAAATCATACCTATAACGAACAAAATTGCTAAAAGTAAGACTGTGTTATTTAAAAAAACATAATAAGTGTAAATGGTAATAACAGCTATTAAAAAAGTTAAAGTGTTTGTTGTAAATAAGATAATAGATTGATCATAGTAATTGTGAGTTATATAAAATAGTAATGGAATAATCACTAGAAAAATAATTAAACCGAATACTATTTCCATTGTGTTGCTAATATTGGCGTCTTGTGAATATAAAGTAGTAATAGCTTGAATCAATACTGCAGTATTAATAATAAATAGAAGGCTTGATTTATTATAGAAACGATGTCCTATGAAGTATACTATCGGGATACTTATTAAGAAGATCCACGGAAACTTATTATCTCCAATAGGGATGAAGTAGAAATGAAATTGAATATATTGATAAACAAAGAATAAATTGACCCATTTCAATATGTACTGATATTCCTTTAACAAATAATGGCCAACTAGAAACAGTATTGGTATGACGATGATTGCAGCATATGGATATGGACTGTCGATTAAAATAAATTTCATTTCTACAAAAATATAAACTAGTGCTATACTGAATGCCTTTAGATACTCATCTCTCAAGTAATACGCTAGTGGAAGGATTCCAATCCCCCATGCTAGAAACATATCTGATGCATGAATACCTAAGTGAAATAACTGACCTATATAGAACAGTTCTGCCCCAAAAGCAAATACACCAATGTAGTATGCGGTTTTTGAAAGAGGAGGTTTTCTCACTTCTAACAACTTACCAACAATGAAAAAGATGATTAAGGTTGCTAGTAAGATGATATACTTCGTGGTACTTGTTAAATGTGACCAATTACTAGCGACAAATGTAAGGATTCCCAATCCAATGAGGATTGAACCAATTGTGAGTAGAACTTGAATGACATTAATCGTACTCTTTGCTTGGTTTTGAAGATGGTTTGGATAATCATACAAGTTCATCAAATCCTTGGCCTGACCTGGTTGCAGTTTTCCTTCTGACTCTAGATACTTTAACTCATCAGATAAAAAATTATAAAATGACCGTGGAATTATTCTTTTCAAGAGGTACACCTCCAATGATTATTTACAAATACAACCAATGATAACAGAGGTTGTAAATTCACTGAAATAGTTATGTACTAAGAAATACTTACGATGTTCTCTTTATATTTATCCTGTTCTTCTAGAAAAGGATAATGATTGCTCTTTTCAAATATTATAAATTGATTGTTCGGTATGAGTTGACTCATTTCTATTGAAAATTGGATTGGACATTGCACATCGTATCGGCCACACATAATTAGCGTATTTGTTGATATTTTTTCTAGCTGTCTTGTCACATCGTAAATACTTAGTTCTCTGTTAAAAAAATCTAATCGTTTTGATGATATCTTTTTTTGAATATGAGGAGTAAAGTATTCTTCATATTGATCAGGATTATATAATGATAATTTTATTCTTTCTTTGGTTAATATTTCTTTCTCATATTCAGAAATGGTCCCTATTTTTAAGTTAGAGAGTAATTCAATCATTCTTTTATTTTGGGGATGATTTGAATTGTAGATACAATCTTTCGAAGATAATGTGAATTCTCTTGCAGATGTACCTACAAGTATTAAAGAATTTAATGAGTTTGAGAAATGTATTCCATATAAAATTCCAATCATGCCTCCTGTTGAATGACCTGCAAAAATCCATTTTTCATACCCTAATTCTATTCTGATTTCTTCTAAATCCAACACAGCCTCAATCATACTCAGTTGATATGGTTCTGTTGCTTTTGCTGAATTACCTGTTTCTCGAAGATTAACAAGGATGACTTTGTGATGATCAGTAAATGTTTTTGCAAAATAATCCCCAGTCTCATTGAATTCCGAATAATTATGAGTTATACAAACAGGCGTGCCTTTTCCTGAAATGAATATTTCAAAAATACCCCTTTCAGTAGAAATGTTTTGTCTTATCCATTTCATTGAACATTCTCCTTCAATTTGTACTAATTCTATATTCAAATAAACTTATCTTTAGAATGATCGTTCTCTCTTTTCTACAAAAAGCAAAATAAATGTAGCTAATGGTCCTAACAATAAAGACAAGCAAAACCAATTAAATCCAGTTCTATTTTTTCCTTGAGCTATTCCAGCATTTATAAGTGCCAAAGTTCCCCAACCAATATAAAAATCTTCTTTCATTTTTACACCTCAATTTTAATAAAAATTACTTTTCTTTCGATTGAATAAATTTTTGTGTTAACACCCCCGAATTATAGATACTTACTACCATCACGATGAAAAATATAATTTGTACAAATTTATCACCATTAATAAACTTGATATTCGAAATGATAAAATAAATAAATGCTAAAGAAACAAGTAAAGATACTATTAGTTGCCATTTTAATGATTTAATCATAAAACTCTCCTATCATACCTATTATTTTTCAGACTTATATGGAATTTTTCTATTCGAATTTGATCAACGGCTATTTCTTTCAAACATGAATCAGATGAATTTCTATTTACTTAAATGTGAAGTGCTGTTAGTAAAGTGGATAATGCGTCCTTGTTTGTTGATTTCAACAAGATGTATTCCTGTATCTCCTGTGACAAACATACAATTGTGTACTACAGGCAATTGTAAAAAGCTCTCTATTATTTTTGAAATCGTCCCTCCATGAGAAACAATCGCAATTTGTTCGCATCCTTCACTTTGTTTTAAGATCGAAGAAAATACTTGTTCTGCACGCATACGAAATTCAATTTTCGATTCTCCATATATCCCTAATTTTTCATGTGGTAATAACTTTATTGGCATTTTAACGTTTTCATATGCTTTGCCAGCAAGATCTCCATTATCACGTTCTTTTAATTCATCTAGGTAATTGATAGAACAGTTTATTGTCTCACTTAAGATTTCTGCCGTTTTTTTGGCACGCTGCAATGTACTTGCCCAAATCTTATCAATTGTATATGCAGCTTTTACACGATTAGCCATCAACTGTGCCTGTTCGATTCCTTTTAAAGTTAATGGATAATCAGCTCTTCCTTCATGAACTTTTAATAGATCTGCTTCTGACTCACCATGTCGAATTAGTAAAATTTTCACTATGTCACCGTCTTTCTAAAAAGTTTATCGTTTTTACTAAGTGATTTTTGGTTTATATAAATTAAGCAAAACTTTTATTCCCATTAGAAAGTAAATTATCCATTTATTCTATAAAACTATAAATATTTATTTAATCATTCCGCCTGTATAATTTAGTATATAAACTTCCTGATTTTTTAAATGTATGGATTCTTTTCCTTTAAAGTTCTCTAGGTTTCCCTGATTCGAATTATTATAAATAAAATTTCTCTTTTTAAATTCATTTGGACCCCTAAATGGATTTTCTTTAGACACATTTCTCATTGCTTCTCTTAAAAATTCATAAATAAAACGTTCAGTATCCAAATCAGTATCATTTGTCAATCCACCGCTATATGCCATTCCCCAGATGGGTTTATCTTGATAGTAAACAGTTTCTTGTCCAACAAAGTATCGAACCCCAAAATATATATCTCTATATAAAAATTCACCTTCTTTATACTCTAATTGTTTTGATCTATTTAGCAGAGGTTCCTTGACGATACTATTCGTATCAAATGAAGCATATGTTGCTTTTTTTGCGTTGATTAAAAATCCCAAGAAATCTTTATATACTTTCATTTTAAATCCTCCATACACCTAGTTCTGATTAACTAATACGGTTTAATTTATCATGTATTGCTTGTAATAGTTGATTATTCTTTTTTGTATTTTCAACAAATTTAGCATAAACCAAATTACAAAAACAATTGGCGCTATGTAAATAATTAATATCAACAAAGATACGAAAAATCCGATTACCATATCAATTTTCACCTCTCATCAACCATTTAGAGTGTGGTTCGAACCTATAATATTCAGCTTTTATTCACAAACAACAATCCTACACAAACTAATACAAAACTAACAGCAAACAATAATACAAAGGTTAATTGTATCCGAATCAATTGGCTAAGGGCACTTTGATCTTTAATCTCTGCCACTCTTCTCGCAACTTTTAAATTGATTGGGATAAAAAATAAAGAAATTAGGATACCAACACTTAGCGATACACCGATTACCTGCACATACCATGGAGTATTTAATTCGAATAACCACATACTTACTATAAAAACAGGTATACCTAACCAATAACCAAAAGTAAAAAATAGTAAAACAATTGCAATAATAAGCAACATAAAGTTTGTTTTCAAGATCGATTTATATGCATTTGCGTATAACTTCATCATATCCACTTATTCCTGGTTTTTTTTAATAAGAACTTCTTTACGATTGCAATTGCTTTTTCATATGAATCCTTATTAAACTTACTGGAATAAGGATCAGCAAATCCGTGAGCACCTTTTAAAACATGTGAACCAACTTGCTTTTCTACTAATTTTTTTACAAGTCCTAGAATTTCAAATGATTTCTCAGATTCTGCATAAATACATAGCACCGGACATGCCGGCACTATTTCTAAATAATTGCGAATACGAGATCCATAAAAACAGACAACTCCATTCACTTTCTTTATCTCACTACATATCCAAGCAACTGTCGCTCCGATACTAAAACCCATAATATATATTTCTTCATAAATAGAACTCAATTCTTCTATTATTTTCTTAGTATCTGAAGCAGCTACTTCAAAAACAATTTTTTCTGTAAAATGCTGATAGGCTTGATGTTCACGTTCATAACTAAACGGTCTTTCCTTGTTGATAAGATTCGGACAAACTACATCGTATCCTAAATCACAAAAAAGATCGGCATAGTACTTCATATGATCATTAATTCCGTAAATTTCGTGTAATAATACGATAACTTTTTTTTGGTTATGTTCAATTTTATATATATTCATGCACTCCATTTGTAAATTTTAATGTTTACTTTACTATTCTAGATATTCATTTGCTAGTTCCACATTCTGATAGATTGCCATTCCAGTCTTCAGCTTTTTAAAGCCAAACTTCTTGTAAAATGTATCATTGCCAGTTGTCGCAATTAGCTGTATACACGAAACAGGATCCAATTGTTTAAGTAAATCTGTTAATGCAATTCTTGCAACACCTTTATTTTGAAAATCTTTATGTACGACAACATCATAGATTGTGGCATTGAATACCCCATCTGAAAGAGCTCTAGCAAACCCAATAATTTTTTCATCCTCCATCACAAATACTTTATGGGTACTTGCATCAAAAACCTTTTTAATGATTGCTTCATCATGTTTCATCCAACCTACAGATTGATAAATATTCTTTAAAAGGGGTAAATCCATGGGTTCTAATTTATACTTCAATCTAATCATTATTTCTAACCGCCTCTCAATAACCATTATTACTATATATTATCATTAATTTCCATAATTGTTGTAAAAAACTTCTGACTAATCGTAAGGATCATAGTTTCCTTGAAGTAAAAGGGAATACATAAGAGTAACTTAATTTTGTCTTTCTTTGTCGAATAGCTTTGTTTTTAATCTACTTTATTTTACATTAAAAATATAAGGGAGGAATAATATGAAAAAAATCACAAAAATTATTATAACTACACTTATCACAACCTCAATTATTTTTGGAATGCACAATACGACACCTGTATCTGCGGATTCTTTATCGTTGACACAAGATCAAAAAGAGTCTTATTACAAACAATATACTACTATCGTAAAGGAAGTAAATTTAGAGTATCCAGAAGTAGAATTAAAACTAGATCCATTCGAAAATTTTAAAGCTGAAGAATGGGTAAAACCTGAAGAATTTAAAAGAATAGTAATTGATATGGCAAATTTGAAATTTGTTCCAACGCCAAACAACAATAGTATTAGTGCCAATACAATTAAGAAAGTTACTACTACTATAAATGGTACTGCTGTTACTATCAGTATTAATGGTTCTTTTCAAACAATATTGAATGAGGCCGCTAGTAGACAAGCATTTGGTAACGTTCTTTCGCTATCGACTTCATCTGATAAGGGGATATGGATACAAACAGGATTTACCCCGTTTTTAATAGATTTGGGTAGAACATATTCTATCGATTTAGGAGGCACATTCACATACAATGGTGTTACTTTATCTAGAGGTATAAATATAGAATTCTACTGTAATCCAAATGGTGCGATTAACTAAATCTTACTCTCAATACTTCAGATATTAAAAAGGAAACATATGGAATAAATCTAAAAAACATCATTTTTTACGACAGGAGCTTTTCTATGAAAATTAACAATAAAGCATTTTCTTTATACGGTTTATCTTACACAATTCGTTCTGCGGAAGTTAAAGATGCTGAAATATTGTCTAAATTGAGATTAATGATTGACGGAGAGACTGAAAATCTAGATAGAGAAAAAGGTGAGGCATTCATCGATATTCCTGGATTTGAACAAATAATCAAAACAGATACGGATATGCCTAGAAACTTATTTTTGGTTTCTGTTGTACAAGGAAATATAGTTGGATTTTCAAGATGTGAAGGCACTTATTTACACAGATTTTCTCATAAAGTCGAATTTGGCGTATGCGTCTTAAAAGAATTTTGGGGATATGGAATTGGAAAGAACCTTTTAAAAGAAACCATTCAATGGGCTGACTCTAATGGTATAACGAAAATCACCTTAAACGTTTTGGAAACAAATGAAAAAGCTATAAACCTCTATAAAAAACTTGGTTTTGAAATAGAAGGTATATTAAAAAATGATAGGATTCTTTCTGATCATAACTATTATAATACTGTAATGATGGGGAGACTTATAGATTAGTTTTACTTTATGAGTCTCCCCAATACTTTTCCATCATGTCAATAGACCAATTCGGTTGAATAACTTCACCCTTTGGCAAAAATTCTTTCATTACTGGTTTTATATCAATAATTGGCGTACCATCAATAGCATCCAAACCTTTTACGAAGATTTGATTGTCCTTAACTTGTAAAAGCTCAACAATTGTTATACCTAATTTATTGGGTCTGTTCTTTCCCCTCTGCGCAAAGATACCAACTTCAGGAAATTTTTT
Organism: Rummeliibacillus pycnus; assembly: GCF_002884495.1. Classification (GTDB taxonomy): domain Bacteria; phylum Bacillota; class Bacilli; order Bacillales_A; family Planococcaceae; genus Rummeliibacillus; species Rummeliibacillus pycnus. The sequence continues at coordinate 1,093,602 of NZ_KZ614145.1, forward strand.
ATTATTTCGAGGATGCCTAGCTTCATATTGGATTTTATCATCAGAAACTTGATCGAAGTAGAATATGATTTCTATATGAGAAAATTCATCTAATCCCTTGATAGCTGTTGGACTAATACTTGCTTCAAGTTGAATAGTGGATATGATTGATCCCCAATCATCATCTTCAATGTTGATTCGAGAATTATGTACAAATGCTATTGGACTTATTGTAAATTGCATAAATATCCCCTTTCTTTGTTTTAAATAACTAATTTATCTAAATTCATTTCATAAATTTTGTTTTTTTAATACGAACGTTGCAATGTATGAGCTTTCAATATTCAAATAATGAAATTTATTCAATTATATAATCATTTTATATAACAATTCTCATTATGAAAATTAATGTTATTATAATTATTTCTATAAGTTTTTCTTATGCTGTTTAAATAGAAAAAAGATACGAAGTTTTACATAAATTGACTCCATATCTTATATTGAGTAAGAAACATAGGCATATACACAATCTAATCATTTTGTTTTATTTAAAATCATGGTTATGCTCGTGATCTTCATGATTACAACCACATGGTTCAGGAATAATGTAGCCATCTAAAACAAGTTCAACTTCTTCACCTGTTTCATCAATTCCAATTGTGACATCTTTTAAATCATCCACTACAGCCGGTTCAATTGCAATTTTCACATTGTCGACGATTTCAATTTTGTCTTCAGCCTGAGCTGGTTCAAATTCAGCAGTCAAAACCGGTTGACAACATCCTGCCAAATTATAAAAACGCAACGTATCTTCATTCTTTTCAGCCATTTCCTTTTTAAAAAATGCTGCAGCTTGTTCTGTCATTTGCATCTTTATCGCCTCCAAATTTTGAAAGTCAACTTTCAACAGAACTAGTGTAGCCACTAGAGTTTCTCTTCATACATGTAAACTAGTGTATAAGGTGATACAAGCACACTTACTTCTTTTTCTCCAAATGATGTAGAAGATGATATACATCCAAATAAAACTAACATGTGTGTTAATTACTAACTCTTCTCCATTCAAAATCGGATGATGAACCTGTAATAGCTACGAATTCCTTGTTTCCTGATGATGAGCGTCGATTTGTGAAAAAAGGATGCTGGTCAAGGAATTGTTGCCACAGGGTGTTGCTCTTATACTTCGTATCTAACCCATTGCTGGAATGTCTTATTTACTCTATCTGTAAAAATTATTTTTTAGGTGCGATGTCTTTTATGAATAAGATTCGGTCCTGTCCTAAACCAGCGTAATTAGTTCCATTGGATATGGAAAAACCCATCGATTTATGAAATGAGATAGACATCTTATTTTCTGGAGAAGTAATGCACCGAACAGTATTACAGCCTAATTCTTGCACTGTCGTAAAAAATAATTTATACAATTCTTTCGCTAAACCTTTATTCCTAAATTTAGGATTAACCCCCACAAAATGAATGTAGGCTTCATTGGTATGTGTTTGCGACACAAATCCAATTAAAAAGGCAGCTAGATTATTATTGTTTTCTTCTATTATGAAACTTGTTGATTGAAAATGTTCAAAAAAAAGTCGTGGCAATAAATGTTTCATTTCTCTGCCACCCCACCAATCATTTAAAACATCTATTACTTTAAAATAATCTACTTCTGTAATGTTCCTCGTTTCCATTAACTTTCTCCTCCTACTTTGTTATAAATTCACAATAACACAAATGTTATTTTTCAACTATTAAGCTGTGATCATCAAGTAGACAAAATTTTCTTAAAGATACTGTTCTATAACCTCTTACAATTAATCTTAATTTTGAGACAAAATAAGTTAACAATGGTCAACGAATAACTTAAATAAAACTCGCAAAGACTAACTTTAATATGTACTTAACATTATTATTATTAATGATTTTCTAACAATGATTTTTCTGTTTTTTAAAGGGAGGAAGAAAATTTGAAAAAGAAATTAATGTATATTACTCCTATGATTTTAGCACTATTCCTAACAGCATGTGGAGACCAGCAAATTAAAAAAGGGGCAGGTGAATCATCTACAAAGACCGAACAAAAAGCACACAAAAAAGAAAAGAAAAAAGCGAAAATTCACAAAGTTGGTGAAACAGTAAAAGTGAATGGTGTTGAAATTACGATTACAAAAGCGAAATTTGTAAAATCCGCCAAACACATCCATCCGCATAATGGAAAAGTACTTCAGCTGAACATAACCGTTAAAAACAAAAGCAAACAAAAAGTATATGTAGATTCTAGCCATTTTAATTTATACAAAGGGGGTAAATCTCAAGAAGAATACTATGGGGGTAAAGCACCTATTTCTGGAGATATAGACAAAGGAAAAAAACTTTCAGGAATCATCAAATATGATGTATCTAAAGCAGGTACTTATCAATTAATTTATTCGCCTGCTTTTAGTTTCGATCATAAAGAAATAAAATGGAAAATCGATGTAAAAAAATAGTCCCTACGTTATCGAGGTGGTCTTTTCTTGGAAAACCAATTCCCTCACCTACAATCTACATCTTGATTAGGCATCCAATAGTTGTCGCAACTATATCCCTAAACAAAAGACCACCCGTAACAGTAGCTTTTAACTCTTAAAATGGATCAAATTTTTTCAACTTTAATTTTCACTTTCCAACCACACCTACATGTGCGTTCAAATGTTCCCAATTTTCCATTGTAATCCATTGAACCAAGTTTTGTATTACTTCCTATCCCCTTACTTCCGCATTCAGGACAGGCATTATAGTCTTTCACAAGTTCTCTGATTAAGCTCAAACTGTTAAATATTTCATCCTTATATTTAAAACTCAAGTTTTCTCTCCTTCTCATTATTTTTATCATTACACCCTCATTTTCATCCTATTCCATTATTCGTGTAATTTGTGCATGTTTCTTGTGTATATTTTTTATCCATGAATGAAATTTATTGAGGCTTTCTTTTATGTTTTCAACCAGGGAGTTTCAATAAGGCAGCTGAAGCCTTATATCTAACACAGCCATCTGTAACTATGCACGAATTCAATCTCTTGAACGCAAAATTCAAATAAAACTTTTTAATGGAAAAGGAAATAAAATATCTTTAACGGAAAAAGGTGAAATTTATCCACATGCCAAAAAAATCCTACAATCCTATCCAGAAGCAAGGAAATCGAATTCTGTTTTTGTAGATTTCTTAAAGGATAAAATGTTCAGACAACACTAAATTTATTTTATTGACATAAACCATAAAAGCCTTTAAACGGTATTATTATCGTTTAAAAGCTTTTAAATTTGAGATTATGTATGTTGACTAAGAGAATCGAACTTCTTACTAATGTTAAGCTTACTATACTTCAAAATTCAAATTGTACAATTTTTGTGTATTCATTCTAAAAAAGATGTTTTAAAACTTTAGATCACTTATTTCTGATCGCCCAACTTTTTTCTTATATAATCAAAAACTATATATTCATAAGCTAATGATCTAACTTTATTGTTCAATTCGTCTAGTTCCTTTTCTATCTGTGGTATAAGTACCAAATTGAGATAAGAATAATACTCACTTTCGGTATTTTTAATTTCTCTTTTTGCAATTTTTAGTTTTTTGCTTAATAATTCCATTTGTTGACTATAGCTTGTTGTTTGTTTCTCTATTTCTGTTTTTATGAAGTCGATTTCAGCAGCTTTTGATAAATTATCCATATGTATTTTTCTTCTACTCAAAATTTATATTATTATTTAATGTAATTCTATAATTTAGTATAATGGAAAAATTTAAATTTCTTATTGGTAATTTTTTCTGTTAGTACTGTCTTTGAAAATAAGCAATACCATTTAACTTTGTTCAAATAATCTAATACTCTAACGAATAGCAATAAGCGATTGAAAATAGTACAATTTTAAATTCTGACCTTATATTTTCAAGAGTAACTCCATGCTAAAAAACATTCCCCTTTCCACAATTGGTCATGAGGATTTCGTGAATCAGTTATTTTTATATTTTTTATATGTTAGTGGTGTCATCTTCATAGTCTTTCGAAACTTATCAATAAAATAACTTGTACTATTAAAACCTACTTGATAAGCAACATCAGTGACATTGAATTCTGGTTGTTGTAATAGGATGAGGCTTTTTTGAATTCGATAATCGGTTACATAATTTAATGGTGTTTTCTTTAAAATTCGTTTGAAATATCTACAACATTCGGATCGGCTTAATTGACCTGCATTTGCAATATCTTCTAAAAGAATTTTCTCCGAATAATGAGTATGTATCCACTCTAACATTTTCTTCATTCGCTTACTTTTTAACATTTCCATCTGTTCATACTCTAATTGAAAACCATTTACAATTAAGTTTTTCCAAATTAATGTTAACTGGACAGAAATATCAATTTCATAATAAGGAGGCGATTGTTGTATTAATTGATTGATATTGACAATAGCATCTAAAATGTTTTTCGCCCAAAGTTCCTTTACTTTCAGGTGTAAATATGGCAAGTTTGTCGCTTGTACATATGGATTTACAAAAGATGTATAAAGTTCTTGTGATAAAACGAAACTCGGAGATACATTTAAGCAAATATAAGCACAGCCCGAATGATTTTTATCTTTTGCCATGTGCAGACAGCCACTATTTATAAATAGTCCATCCCCTTCTCGAACGGCAATTTTCTCTTCGTTTATTTGAAAAATTGCTTCTCCTTTAACAACAAGAACAAATTGAAATTCATCATGCCAGTGAAGTGGTATATATCCATTTATATTTTGATTAATCATTGTTTCATAACATGCGATTGGTAACACCACTGTACGGTGTTCCGTTAATTCTTTGAAGCTTTGATCCACCTTAAAATCTTTTAGTAGCATATAATCACCTCAATATACTTATATTTCCCCGTTAGATTTAGGTATTAATTTAGAGACATTCAACTTATTATATGAAACATAATAACACGATTTTTATAATTTAAGGGAGAAATCATTATGACTAGAAGAAAAGGGATTATTCTTGTGTTAACAGGAGCAGCTTTTTGGGGAATTGGTGGAACAGTTGCGAAGAAGCTATTTCAACAATATGGAATTGATGTAGATTGGCTTGTAAGTACACGATTGCTAATAGCAGGAATTCTACTCTTAACAATTCAATTTTTTGGAAAAGATCGTTCTCAAATCCTTGGTGTTTGGAAAACAAAGAACATAGCTATTCGATTGATACTATTCGGGTTATTTGGAATGCTTGCGGTTCAATATACATATATGGCTGCCATAAAACATGGTAATGCTGCTATTGCAACTCTTTTGCAATATTTAGCTCCTGTAATGATTATCATTTTCTTACTTTTACGCAAACAAACTGTATTTACACGAAAAGACATGTTAACGATTTTGTTAACTTTAGTAGGGAGCTTTTTCTTATTAACTAACGGCTCACTTTCTCAATTATCTGTACCACCACTTGCCATCGTTTGGGGTGTTTTATCTGGTGTATCCTTAGCATTTTATACTTTATATGCTGTTCCTTTGCTGAAACAATTCGATTCACTCGTTATTGTTGGTTGGGCTATGATTATCGGTGGTTTTGCATTGAGTTTTATCCATCCCCCTTGGCAAATAGACTATAAGAGCTTAACACTAGAAGTTTATTTATATTTACTCTTTGTTATAATTTTTGGGACTATGATTGCATTTTGGTTCTATATCGAAAGTTTACAAAGTCTTTTACCTAAAGAATCAAGCATTCTAGGAAGTATTGAGCCGCTAGCGGCAGTTCTAACAACCGTCTTTTGGTTAAAAGAATACTTTGGGATTTTCCAATGGGTTGGTACAATTTGTATTATTACGATGATTTTCATACTGGCTTTCAATAAAGATTCTGTTGATCATCAATCATAATTAAAAAATGTAATTTTTATAAGGTCTATTAATGGGCATCCAAATCACTATTAAATTTGATGGTGATGAATATCTAATAGAAATGTGTATGTCACTATTAACATAAGATAAATTCAGCAAAACAAAAATCCTTATGAACGTTTATATACCTACATTCATAAGGATTTAAAAAGATTATTAATTTTACTAAAAAAGCTTTATTATGCCGACTAAGAGAATCGAACTCTTATCAATGGAGCTGGTTTTACTGTATTTCTATATTCCAATGTGTAATATTTGTGTAACATAAATCTATATGAAAGATGGTTCAAACTCTAAATTTCATCCAAAAATTTGAACCATCTTTCACATTTTTGTTCAAACGCGTTATTTCTTTTCTTTCAACTCTCTTTTTATATACTCAAAAACCATATATTCGTAAGCTAAAGATTTTGCTTTTCTGTTCAATTCGTCTATTTCTTGTTCTATTTGAGGTATTAGTGACAAAGTTAGATAAGAATAATACTCACTTTCCGTATCTTTAATTTCTCTTTTTGCAATTTTTAGTTTCCTTGTTAATAATTCCATTTGTTGACTGTAGCTTGTCGTTTGTTTGTCTATTTCTGTTTTTATTAATTCAATTTCTGCAACCTTTGATAGGTTTTCCATATTTATATTCCTTCTACTTAAAATTTAGTATAATTCTATAATTTAGTATAATAGAAGAAATTTATATTCTAATTGGTAATTTTTTCTGATTGCTAGTCTATATAAATTATTTTATAATAAATAATTTTATAGGTTGCGTTATTGATTCAATAAAAAAGAGAGTAACCATGACGGCTACTCCAAACAAATAAACATCCTATTAATTTAATACATATCCTTTAATTGATCTAAATTTATCTTTAACCCACACTTTATTAATCTTTCTTTTCTAATATTAAATAATATTTCAACATCCTCACGAATATCTTTCTTACGTCCATGATGTAATCTTCTGTGACAGTTAGGACATAAAGATATAACATTAGCTCCTACATCCAAACTATATTCAAATTGAGATTGGTATTTTAATGGAATTAAATGATGTCCTTCTACATACTGTCTTTTAGTTCCACTATTTAAAAACGTCTCATGTTTAGAGTTAATTTCACATTGAAAATTAGCATCATTTATAGCATTTGAAGAGACAAATGGATTTCGATTTAAAATTTTGATATTCTTTTCTACTAGTATTGGCTTATCTATAGTTTTATCAAAAATAATTTTTTTATCTTGTATTTGTTTTTGAAAATCTTCTTCATTTAATTTATCATCTCCAAATAATAAATCGTAGTTATATTCAAGCTTATCTTTTGTTTCAAACCAAGTATCAATTTCATATTCTCTCATTGTTGGAGCATCGAATCCGTCAAACGTTGCTGGTCTTTTAAAAATTCTTTCATAGTGTCTAATTGCTTTTTCTAATTCATCTTCATAAATTACCTTCCAAAACATTCGATAATAAATCAATTCATCAATATCAAAGTTTGATTTTTTCATATATCTAATTATTTTTTTAGCATCAGAATAAGTTGATACTAAATCAAATAATATTTCATACATTTGATAAGTTAATTCTATTCCTTGATTTTGTAATTGTTTATGAGTAGCAAAAAACTCTTTAGACGTATTACATTTGGCAAATACTTTAATAAAATCACTCATATTAAATCCAGATTTGTATTCCATATTAATCTCCACTTCTTTTATTTATGTTGAAAGTTATGGAAATATTTCTATCTGGTTGCAACCTATCATAACTATTCAAAAGGAATTATATATTATAATAAATTTCATGTAAATATAATATATTTCTGATTTTCAATAGACCATTGTACTCATTTTAACATTAATTTATTGATATTCAGATATATCCCTCATAATTTCATAATATTGTTAAAACAAGTAGTTTATTAGTTTTTATTTATTTTATAATCTATCCATATAATCCATATATATGTTATTTATATCTAGCAAAGCACTCCATATCTGATAGATTTATTTATCGTCAAGAGTGAATAAAGAATTAGTAGAAATATACGAAACAAGTGAAATCACAGAAGAAAATGTTAAAGAAATATTGGATAATTTTGTTCATTATAAATTGCAACAACGTAAAATAACTCACTTCACTTTGGATAACAAGGCTATTATATATATATTAAAACTTTGTAGCACTTAATTAATTCAAATACTAATTTCACCTTAAATATAAGACTTTTATCTTATTCATCATATATCATTTTACTTATTTTTACTAAAATACCCAAAAAAACAAGCACTGTATCTTTTAATAAACAAACTGCAGAAGCGAAAGGGTTATTCCCAATTTTCAAGCCAAAACCTAAGCCAAAACCTAAACCAAAACCACAGAAAAAGAAAAAAACAACAGCTCAAATTTATAATGGAGCAAAAAAGAAAGGTGTTAAAGTTAAAGGTAGAAATTCTACATATAAATATTCAAAAAAACTAAGAAATCTTCCTAGTAAAGTTAATAAGGGCTATTCTTCAAGAGATCTATATAAAGATGGTAAACTAAATACTAGAAGATATTATAAAAAGGATGGTAAAGCTGAAGTAGATATACATTATACAAATCATGGGAATGCAAAAAAACATCCAAAAGTTCCACATCGTCATGACTGGGGCTATTCTTCTAAAGGGATTTGGAGAAAGAAAACGGAATGGTATTAGGAGGGATAATATGGATGAAAAGGTTTGGAAAGAATTTAAAGAAGCTATAGAAGAAGGGCAAGAATTGGCATTCGATTATAAAGATGAAGAATGGTGGATTAGTAGAGTACCTGAAGAAAAAAGCTTTCTACTCACACGTTCAAGAGATTCCTACACTCAGGCTTTTAAAACTGCAGAAGAACTCTTTAAACAGGGGATAATTGATGGAAAGCCTTTTATTGAAAGAATAAAGGACTTATAATATTAAGAAAGCATATGACTAGGTACTTATTAAATGTGAGTACCTAGTCTTTACTTTACACTTTCTTAACAATATCCTTATTAGCACTAATCCAATAACCTGATGCAGTTTTCAATCTAGTTGTACCAGCTTTTGATTTACCAATTTTTACAATAGTGAATGCAGTACCTTCTGGATATGCTATTCCTGATTTAGTATGATCATTAAACTCTACTGAAGTGCATAGGTTACAACTTTTAAGCAATTTAACCTTCTTAGGATTATTTGTGTAGTATTGTTCTTTGCCCACTTGTGGGCAATCTTTAGTTGTTTGTTTAGTTGCTTTTTTAACAGGAGTGTTAAATAATTCTTTCTCAGCATTACGTCTACGCACTAGACCTTGTAATACATTACCTCCACCTTTGTTATAGGCTGTGATCCATTTATTAATTGATACAATGCTTCTATCGCTACATAAACGATTTAGATTACCTACACCACAGTTATAACAAAAGCTAACTAGAGCATCAAATTGATTTTGATTTAGTTTCATACCCAGAGCATTCACATGATTCACATAGACTTGAATATCCTTATCAAATAATGCATCAGCTTGTTTTTGAGTAATAACTTGTCCTTTATGAATATTAGCACCATAATGTCCCCATCCAATTGTCCAATACTTTTCAGTTGGCACAGGTTTATACGCTGTTAATCGGCAACCTTCAAATGATTTAATTAATTTTTTACCGTTTTCTCCTAATTTCATATGTATCATTTCCTTTCTTTAATATACAAGGGGGCGATATTTCGTCCACCCCTTTTGAATTCAATATGTATAGTTTTATTTCTTTTCGCTATCATCTTTAATATTGATAAACTTCTCTTTAATTTGTTGTGGCAAAGGTACTTTCATCGCTTCTAAGTTTTCCAGTATTGATATGGCTTCAATTGATAGCAAATAGTAAGCTACCATTGTACGGAATACAGGTACTCCACCTATTAGTAAATCAAGCATATTAGCTACAATTAGAGCTACAAAGTACATACTTTTCCGTAACATTCCTTTATAACCTACTCGACTTGACATCTTACCTGTTACCCAGCCTTTAGTTACTCCTGTAACAATATCAAGTATCATAAATACTGCTAAAATAGATAAACTTACATTCCAATCACCTATACGTCACGCACATAATGTTGGAGATATTAAATACAACATTACTTTCAACAGAAAAATTAACGCAACTAACGAAGGTAAAAAAGCACATGATAAATATTTAGACTTTGACGAATCGCAAATATTATACAATTATCTACTTAATCACCTAGAGACTACTCAGTTTAATTATTTGTTTATTTTAGCCTTAGTAAGTGGAGCTCGATTTCAAGAATTAGTTGGATTAACTTGGAAAGATTTAGACTTTGAAAATAATATATTTGATATTAACAAAGCGTGGGATCATCAGAAACAAAGTGGATTTACTCCTACGAAGAATGAACAGTCTATACGTAAAATTGCAGTTGATCCTGCTGTTATGAAAGAATTTAAACTAATATGTCCTGATACTAATTTAGATGATCGAATTTTCAAAAGTCCACACAGCCCATCAAAATCATTAACAAACAATGGTGCAAATTCAGCTCTCGAAAAAATTTTAAAAGAATTAGGATTAAAAATAATTACTGTACATGGGTTACGTCACACTCATGCAAGTGTATTGTTATTTAATGGAGCTTCCACACAGTACATTGCTGAACGCTTAGGTCACAAAGACGTACAAACTACTCTTAACACATATAGTCATGTTATAAAAGAGCTTAAAACCCGTGATGACAGTGTTGCTATTAGCATTTATAATGTGTAACATTTATGTGTAACGTTAAGTGTAATGTGTAACAATCTGTGTAACATGATTAAAAAGTTGAGGTTTTTAATGCTAAATTCAGCAAAACAAAAATCCTTATGAACGTTTATATACCTACATTCATAAGGATTTAAAAAGATTATTAATTTTACTAAAAAAGCTTTATTATGCCGACTAAGAGAATCGAACTCTTATCAATGGATTACGAGACCACCGTTCTACCATTAAACTAAATCGGCATTTGGAGAATTTATTGCTTATCAACTACAGGAATTATTGTAGCACTTTTCAGGGAAACTTTCTAGGGTTTTAGATAAAAATTTTTGCAATATATTAATTTCCCTATTGCTTCATCAGATTTTTATAAATGAGTAGCTTTTTTTAATTTGTAACGGAATTGATTCAACTGGAAAAAGATAAAGCAGCCAATGCAAAATCCTAGAATTGCAATACCTGATGCAGCTGCAACCATAATTGTAAAAATATAACCCATTACTGGTTTATCTACTTCAAAGCCTATAAAACCAAGTACTAAGCAACTAATGGCAATGCACGAATTAAATTTTTGTTGAACAATATCTTCAGGAATATATTCAGATGGTTTTTTCTTTAAAAACAATCTCGCAATTTTCATAACAGGATTAAAGTTAAATAATAAACCTAATAAATTTGCAATAAGTGGAAGTAATAAGATTAGTGGTTGATGAAATATCCACGTAGCTACTGTACTTAACAAAATAGTCCATTGATTAACACGAACTAATGGTCTTGGAATCGATAATGGCTTTTTCATATAAAACCAACCTTTCATATAAGATTTATATAAATAATACTACTTATTTTAATAAATCGAAAGGTTTTTTATCTAAAAAATTTTAAATTCTTCATTAATTCCATATCATTTTACATTATTTAAAAAATACAAATGTCTTCCATACTATCAACTTTGTTTTAAATACGTTATGATTATAGAAAAAGTTTGTGAAAGAAGGTACTGATATGAAAAAATGGAAGGTCATTTCTTCAATTTGTTTAGCGACTGCACTAATTGCCGCTTGTAGCAATGATTCAGAAAAAACTTCAAAAGAACCAGCTAAAACAGAGGCATTTACTACTGACTCGCATAAGACTACTCAATCAGATCAAACTAATCAAAGTTCATCTTCTTCAACTCAACAATCCGAGAATGTTTCAAAGAAGACTGCTGTTTCTGGACAAAAAATGACGAAAATTGAAAAACAAAAGCTTATCAATTTCATAGAAAAATATCCTGTTGAATATGTAAAAGCAATTGATTCGGGTGACTTTACACCTTTGGCTAATGAATACATTATGCACGACACAAAATTATACGAAGATCTTTTAGCAGCAATTCCTAAAAAACATAAACAAGGGATAAAACTGCAAATTAATAAAGTGGAAGTTACATCCATTAAACGTAATTCAGACACAGATATTACTGTTGATACAAAAGAAATTATCGATGAAACTCAAAATGGGAAGACGAATACAAAGCAATTCCTTCGCAAGTATAAAGTCTTCTACAATTATGTTGAAGGCAATGATGCACAAAGTTTCTTCCAGATATCTGATATAAAAGATATAAACTAAACTTTTTCATATGAAAAAGGAGTAAGCTAATTGCTTACTCCTTTTTGATATTTCTATTTATAGTTACCTAAAATCTTCACTGCTTCTTCTGTAACAGACGTATCAATTGCCTTATTAAAGTCAAATTTTCCTTGAGTTGCTCCGTTCGCTTTATACATTTCATATTGCTTTTTAATATCATCTATACGCATTTTACCATCTGGGTCCAATCCAGTTACATATACCTTATCCCATAATGCTGGATCTTTTAATGCAGTATATTTTGTCATAATGTTAACAATTTCCGCTTTTCCTTCTCCTTTAGTGAAAGCATCATTATAGTCACGTACTCCTTTTAAATAGGCAAGCATAAATCGTAATGATACATCTTTTTCATCTTTCATAAACTTAGGGGATGCTAAAACTAATGCAATTTGTGAATCTGGTGCAAAGTCAGTTGCATCACCAAAACGTGTAAGAATTCCTTTGCTAACACCTTGAGCAATTAAAGGCTCAATACTAAGTGCGGCATCAATTGAACCATTTTCCAAGGCACCTAGCATACTGCCAAAATCGTTCATAATCACTGTTTTAACATCTTTCTCAGTTAATCCAGCATGTTTTAACATAAGTTGATAGATATAGCCATCAATAGAGTTTCTTGAAGAAATGGCTATTTTCTTTCCTTTAAAATCCGGATAATCTTTTATCACATTTTTCATTTTGTTGCCAATGACAAAAGTAAAATAAGATTTTCCCGGCATATTATGACCTTTATCCCCTACAATTTTCACGTCAATTCCTTGTGCAATCGCATTAAAGAATGACGCAGTAGATATTCCCCCAGCAATATCTACTTCACCTGCAGCAAGTGCCGGTAACATATCATCACTATTTGCGAATTGTGCAAATTCTACTTCAATATTATAATCCGCAAAATAGCCTTTTTCATTTGCTATATAAAAACCTGCACCAGATGCTGCACCATCTTCAGCAATGACTACTTTCGTTTTCTTTTTTAACGGTGCTAAATCCCCTGATTTATTTTCCTTACTTACCTTATTATCTACTTTAGCATTATTTGTTGGTGATGTACTTTTTTCAGTACATCCTGTAATAACCATTGCAATTAGTACAAGTGGAATTACAAGTAATCGTTTCACCCATTTCCCCATTCCAATCCCCCTTTATAAACCTAATACTTTCTAGATTTTTGTACTTCTTCATGCAAATGCTTTAATATCTCTATAAATTGATTTGCTGTCTGTTTGTTTGCACGAATTTGTTCAATATTACGTGGTCTTGGTAAATCATTTTTTATTTCTTTTATGATTTTTCCTGGTTGAGCACTCATTAATAGTATCCGATCGCTAAGTAATAACGCTTCATCAATACTATGTGTGATAAAAAGGACTGTTTTTTTTGTTTCTTCCCAAATAGAGAGAAGTTCTTCTTGTAGGATAAATTTATTTTGCTCATCAAGAGCAGCAAAAGGTTCATCCATTAATAATATTTCTGGATCATTAGCAAATGCACGTGCAATACTAACTCGTTGTTTCATACCCCCAGATAATTCTTTCGGGTACAATTTAGAAAACCTCTCAAGACCAACCTTCTTTAAATAGTAATCTGATCTTTCTTTGATCAACTTGTTAGGTAGATGTCTCATCTTCAAACCAAAAGCCACGTTCTCCTCAACCGTTAACCATGGAATAATCCCTCTTTCTTGAAAGACCATTGATTGAAGTGGCCGATCTTCCTTGCCATGCATAATTTCAAATTCACCAATACTTGTTGTTTCTAGTCCAGCCAAAATTCTCAGTAATGTTGTTTTCCCGCAACCACTTGGACCTACAAGACAAACAAATTCACCTTCTAAAATATCTAAGGATACTTGGTCTAATGCTGTAACACTACTATTTTTCTTATAGAATACTTTTGTTATATTTTTGATTGATATTTTTGTTTGATCTTCCATCATCTCACCTCCAAGGGAGAATTTTCTTCTGTAAATATCGAAGAATTAGTGAAAATAGATAGCCAAAAAATGAGATGAGTATTAGGCCAACAAACATTTCTTTAAGTAAAAAGGCTTTATAGGAGGTCCAGATTAAATAACCAATTCCAGAAGTTGCCCCCATCATTTCTGCTGCAACAATCGTTAAAAGCGCTATTGCCTGACCCATTTGAATCCCTTCCATCATTACCGGTAAAGCACCTGGAAATGCAATTTTAAAAAAGAAATCCTTTGAATTAGCCCCATAGTTTTTTGCTACATCTAAGTAAATGGAATCAATGTTAATAACTCCAGCAGTAGTATTGATCACAACAGGGAAAAATACACTTCCTGCGATTGTTACTACCTTTGATACGTCACCAATACCAAATAAAATGATGATGATTGGTAAAAGGGCCAATGTTGGAATGGGCATCAATGCCATAACGATTGGCGAAATGAAATGCCTAATTGGAGAATATAATCCCATCAATAGTCCAATAATCACACCAGGTATAACCCCTAGCAAAAAGCCAGCAAATATCCGGTATAAAGAAATCCAAATATGATGAAATAATTCTCCACTCATTGCCATACTAAAGAAGGTGTGTAGAATTTCTGTTGGCGGCGGGAAGAAACGTGCATCAATTAAATCTGTTCGTGATAACAACTCCCATAAAAGTAAGAGAAAAATAGGTGAAGCGATTGTAAGCAATTGCTTCATTCGTTCATTTAACCGTCTTTTTTTCCATTCCTGTTGCTCAATTTCGACAGGATCATGATTTATAGCTTTTTCTTCGTCTCTCATTCTTCACCACCTCTTCAATAAAGAATATGTATCTTCCCCTTAAAGTGTGTCGATTGCCTACGAATGAGTAAAATAAACTACTTAATTTTTCTTTTTTAATCTATCCATGAATTATAAATAAAATGTATATTTTTGTTACATGTTATTTACATAGTTCTTTTGTAATTGTATAATACTATTGTTATAAGACTTTGTTATTATAAAAACTAATTGCATAGAGGTAAAAAGAATGAAATTAGATAGAGATATTGTATTTTTAGAAAAAAGTATTGCCAAAAGTGATTTTGCATCTGCACGCGTTATTATTGAAAACAATTTAGAGAAACTATCGAATCCTCGTATTCGCTCAAATTTAAGTATGGAAGCTTTAACATTCTTAAATTGCGTCATTGAATTAAATAAAGAAGATAATCATGTCCTGTTTTCTAGAGAGACACAACTGATTATCAGACATATTAATGCCCTTGCTAATGACTGTAAATTTGCGGAACTTAAATCGTATGCTTTTTTACAAAAAGAATTATTATCGAATCCTAAAATTTATAACGCACTGTCTGAAGACGCTAAAATATTTCTCCCTAAACCTCAAAATACCGAAATGGTTAAAGCGGCAACAAATTTTTAAAAGGATTTCTTACAAATATAAAAAATCACATAAGTGTCACAACAACACTTATGTGATTTCTTCGTTTGATTACACTTTATCCTACACGATGATTAAAATTGTCGAGCTTTTGCTTCACTTTTCAAAATTCGGTTATGGAGCGTCAGTTCAGACTGCCCTTTCACCTGAGATTTTGAATGTTTTAACCTAGTCCAGAGCTGATGAATTTTCTGAGATTTTGGATCTAAATGGTCCGGTTTACCCATTATTTTCCACCCTCCTGATCATGTTGGATTTCATTAGTGAAATCTAATTTAGTATGGCTAGAATCTTCAAATTTATTCAATAACATTACATTTTTACACTGTCTAATAAAACATATCCGAAGATTACTCCTGTAATTGTTGTTAATATTGTAGTATCACCTAGCAAAACAACTTCGTGTGCAAATAATAATTGATCCCCATAAGAAGAATAATTCAAAATAGGTAAAACTGTTAAATAAAGTGCAGGAAACCCAATTGTAATTAGCTTTACCCAATCAAAACTCCATTTTTTCTTCCCTTTTTTCTCTGCAAAAAATTTAGGAAGTCGCAGTAAAATTCCCGTTAAAATAGGAAATGTATATGTAAAAATCATTAGAGGATACGTTTCAAACGACATTTCCGCTTCATTTGCTAAATAATTCATGAATCTTAAACCACAGTAAATGGCAAATCCAATTATGATCACCCATACTAAATAAATGACGAAGCGTTTCATCCCGATCCCCCATTCAATAATTTACTGATTTATAGGATAATAAATATTTTTACCCAAAATATTTGAACACAATATACTATAATATTCATCAAAGGTTTCAATTGTCCTGCTTATTCAGTTAATCAGAGATCAAAATAATCCTGAAGTGAAGCTATGTTAAATCACAATTGTAGTATACTTATTTCTGGCTAAAACAAGAAAAAAGCAAAAAACCCGGAAAATAATTCCGGGTCTGATTTCACTTTATCCTTCATGCGATTAAATTGTTTAGCTTTGCAATTCATCTCAGACTCCTGTACAAAGTACTGATCACCTGAGATATAAAATTTATAACACAGCTCACAGTAGATGAATTTTCATGAGAAATATGAACTTTTTGTTCAGTTTACTCACTGGCTATTCAACATCCTGATCATAAAAGATTTTATCCTTTTATGATGATTAAAATGTTAAGCTTTCGCTTCTTACTCAGACCTGATCCACGGGACTTCACTCCGTTTCCTAAGCTCGAGAAAACAACTTTTTAATCTGGCTCAGAGTAGATGAACTCTCTGAGTAATTACGCTTTTTCGGCGGATCACCCATTGAATTCTCCCTCCCAAATCATGTTAGATTTACGAATCCTTCATGTTGTTTAAATTTTTTGCATTTGCTTTATACTCAGACCTGATCCACGGGACTTCACTCCGTTTCTTAAGCTTGAGAATGTTTAACGATTTAATCTACTATGAGCTATAGTGCTCTACTGGACTTGGTTCCCCCATCGGTTAACCCCTCCCCGTCATGAAAGGATTTCTTAAGTGAAATCTTTTATAGTATAGCTCGTACAACGACTTTTATACACAAAGTCAAAAACTTTTTAAATTTAATCAAACATGCGGCTTAAATTAGCCATTTCAATTGCTGATACAGCTGAATCGTAACCCTTGTTTCCTGCTTTTGTGCCAGATCGTTCGATTGCTTGTTCAATATTTTCTGTTGTAACAATTCCAAACATTACTGGTATACCAGTTTTCAATCCAACGTTAGCAATTCCTTTGGCTGCTTCATTACAAACATAATCATAGTGAGAAGTTGCTCCTCTAATAACAGTTCCTAACCCAATAATGGCATCATATTTTTTCGTTTCCGCCATTTTTTTCGCAATAAACGGTACTTCAAAAGCACCTGGTACCCAAGCGATATCGACATCATCTTCAGATACTCCATGACGTTTTAAACCGTCCATAGCACCACTTAATAATTTTGCTGTCAAGAATTCATTAAATCTTCCTACAACAATCCCGATTTTTAAACCTGTTCCAATTAATTGTGCTTCAAATGTTTTTGCCATTTCCAACCACTCCTATGCTAAAATATGTCTCATTTTAATTTTTTTTGTTTCTAAATATTTTTGGTTTTCTGGTTCTGGTGAAATTTCAACCGGTACACGTTCTACTATTTCGATTCCGTATTTTTCCAAACCTTCAATTTTAGCTGGATTATTCGTCATTAAACGTATTTTCGTAATACCAAGATCTCTTAACATTTGTGCACTTAAACCATAGTCACGCATTTCTGCTGGAAAACCTAAATGAATATTCGCTTCTACTGTGTCATATCCATGTTCTTGTAACTCGTATGCTTTTAGTTTGTTAAGAAGACCAATTCCTCTTCCCTCTTGACGCATGTATAAGATAATTCCAGTACCTTCCTCTTCAATCATTTCTAATGATTTATGAAGTTGCGGGCCACAATCACAGCGTTTTGAGTGGAAAATATCACCTGTTAAACATTCTGAATGAATCCGTACAAGCGGTGCTTCTTCCTTTTGTAGATTTCCCTTAACAATAGCAAGATGTTCTTTATCATTTAATTGATTTGTATAACCAATCATTTGAAATTCTCCAAATGAAGTAGGTAATTTTACAGATGCAACGCGTTCAATTAATTGTTCATTTTCATAACGGTAGCTAATTAAATCTGCTATAGTTACAAATTTTAAGTTATGCTCTTCAGCAATTTCGTGTAATTGTGGTACTCTTGCCATTTTTCCGTTATCAAGCATAATTTCACAAATTACCCCTGCTGGTTCTGAACCACAGAGTTTTGCAAAATCAACTGCTGCTTCTGTATGACCTTGTCTTTCCAATACGCCGTTATCTTTTGCGATTAAAGGAAATACATGACCAGGACGACGGAAATCAGAACCTTTTGCAGTTGCACTAATCAATTGTAGAATGGTTTCAGAGCGTTCATATGCACTGATGCCAGTTTCTGTTGTTTTATAATCAACACTTACTGTAAATGCAGTTTGATGATTATCCGTATTATTTTCTACCATCGGATTCAGTTCAAGATGTTTGGCTAAAGATTTGGACATCGGCGTACAGATTAATCCACGTCCGTATTTTGCCATAAAATTAATATTTTCAGGTGTTGCAAATTCCGCTAAAACGAGAAAATCTCCTTCATTTTCACGGTTTTCATCATCAACAACAATGATCATTTTACCTTTTTTTAAATCTTCAATTGCTTCTTCGATTGTATTAAACAATTGAATACACCACCTTATATCAATTATACTCGGTATAATTTTTTAAAATTAAGTTTGTAAATCATTCTAGAGGCTAGTTCTTTTTTAGCAAATGATTACTTGATCAAAAATACAGTTAGAAATTAACAGCATCTATAACACTTTTGAGAAGTTAAAATCCATTTTCTTTTAGAAAATCCATCGTAATTGTTGAATTTTCCTGCTTACGATCTAAATGATTGATAACATACTTTCCAAGTAAATCATTTTCAATGTTGACAATATCACGTTCTTTTTTGATTCCTAAAATTGTTTGATCAAATGTATGTGGAATAAGTGAAACAGTTAGTTGTTTTGGCTTCACATCGAATATTGTCAGGCTGATGCCATCAATTGCAACTGACCCTTTCAACATACAAAATTTACTTAGTTCCGTGCTTATTCCGATATCTACATAAACAGCATTTGCAAATTTTCTTTTTCTCAAAATAACCCCTGTACCATCAACATGACCAGATACAAAATGTCCTCCGAACCGACCGTTTGCAGGCATTGCTCTTTCTAAGTTGACATATTCACCAATTTGAAGAGATTGAATATTTGTTGCTTTTACAGTTTCAGGCATGACCTCTACTGTGAATTGGTTGGCGGAAAATGAAATAACTGTTAGACAAACACCATTGACTGCAATACTGTCACCAAGATGGACATCTTCAACAATTTTTGGGGATTCAATCGTTAATTGCATACTATTTGGTGCATTCTTAATTGCTTTTACACTTCCTAAATCTTCTACAATCCCTGTAAACAAAAGAATCACCTCACTTCAGAACAGATTGACTTTTAGTATTTTTGCCTTTATTTAAACCTATCTGCTATTTTACACTTATTCAATAAGTATAGTAGGTTTTTAGAATTGGACAATTCCATCATTAATCGTCATCTGTCAAAATAATCATTCTTTTTTGGATTATTTCACCAAAAAGAAAACCCCTAAAGGAAATTTTACCTTAGGAGTTTGCGGGAGAATATGTAGTAAATGGTATGACTAAATAAGCCTATTGAAATTGCATTTCAACAGCCACAACCACTGCTCATTGTCCTTCTCCCATCCAGACTATACTGTCGGCTTTGGATTCACACCAAATCCTGCCTATAAAAGGCTCACGGGCTTAGAATTGCTTCATCACCGTCGATTGGGAATTTCACCCGACCCCGAAGGACTGCAAATATGAAATTTTTAATGGCTTTCAAAAAGAAATTAGAATGTACAAAGCATTCTTTTCATAAATAAGAAAACCCCATAGATTAATCTCTACGGGGATAGGAAGTAAATTTATGTCATCAACAAATAAACCTATGAAGTACAGTTGTAAATCATAAGAAATTTAAAGTTCCATACATCCTTCTCCATCCAGACTATACTGTCGGCTTTGGATTCGCACCAAATCCTGCCTATTAAGGCTCACGGGCTTAGAATTGCTTCATCACCGTCGATTGGGAATTTCACCCGACCCCGAAGGATTATTCATCTATGCGCATAGTATAACACTCTTTCCTAAAAAAATCATTAATTTTTTAATATTTATTCATACAAATCATTCATAAATTTTTATAAGCAAAAAAACACGAATGCTTTTTAAATATACAATCCTATAATTCATATAATTTTTTATTGTTATTTGCTTAATAGAGTGCTCAAGATGACGCTTCATGCTAAGCAATCTGTGAGCCAGCTAATTCTATGACTAATTCATAGACCTTATACTACTTTATTAGAATTTTCATAGCGTCTAATGATTACTTTATTTAAATTATCATGACGCTTAATCAAGACACTAATCATTTGATGCCATTTTTTACATTGTTTATATGCTTCTTTGTATTCCTCTGCTTCTTTTGAAATAGGTTCTTCCGGTTCCAAAAATACATACTCAATAATTGGGGTAGACAAATCATCTACTACTACTTTTAAACTTAATTTAGATACTCCTTGTTCTGGAGAATTTTCTACTTTCTGTTCAGTTGCATTATCCGAATCTTCTTTTGAACTTTTTTCTGGCTCCATTAAATAAATCAAAGAATTTCCACCACCATCAAGTAAGGATCCTCCAAGTAACCCTCCTCTTGAAATTAACGCTATTTGAATGCCATCTTCTTCAATTGCAGTTTCATAAATTTCATTGAATAAGTATTCCTTTACTTCAAAGTCAGAATCTATATCTTCTCTTTTTGCAATAAAAAATGTTTGAGAAGCCTCATCAATAAGTAATGCATGCAGATAATTCGAAGAGATTGTACATTGACTATGAGGGTACTCTTCCAACATTTCTTCTGTTTCTTTTTTTATTACCTCTTCTCTTTTCATCTCGATTATTTTTATCTTATGAGAACCCCATTTATACAACAAAAACGAAACAAATAGACAAAATAGTTTGGCTTCAAGTGTGGATACGATAAATGTAAAGATGAAGAATAACGCACTTGAAATAAAAATTAGTAAGAGTTTCACTAGCAGCCCACCTTTTTGAAAATATCGAGGAAATTATTACTTACTATTAGTAAATAGTATTCCGTGAATATTTATTTCATGCCCTTTTAAGAGAATATTTATAAAAATTTCTACTATCTCTTGAGAGTATTTCTTCATCGGCAAGTTGAATCTAATTTTAAAAAGAACCAATAAAAAAATACTCCTAACTATACGAGTTCAGATCTGTTTCATTTTGAACTACGGACAATAAGAGTATTTGGCCATATTCGATTATTTTTCGTACTATCTATATGTAAATTAATTCTTTACTGAATTCAAACGGTTTTGGTAGACTATCTCTTTTTCCAAAATGATATAGTATAGACTCTACAATTCTTTTTGAGGCATGTCCATCACCATATGGATTGGAAGCCTTCGCCATCTTTTCATATTCATTTAAATCCGTTAACAATTCCTTTGTTAAAGTATAAATTGTAGACTGATCTGTACCTGCAAGTTTTAATGTACCAGCTTCAATTCCTTCTGGTCTTTCTGTTGTATCACGTAATACTAGAACCGGAACACCTAATGAGGGAGCTTCTTCTTGAATACCACCGGAATCCGTTAGGATAATGTGTGCTCTTGATAAAAAATTATGAAAATCAATTACTTCTAACGGTTCAATTAAATGAATCCTCGAATTCTCTCCTAATATTTCAGTAGCAATTTCTCGTACAGCAGGGTTTAAATGTACAGGATAGACTATCTGTAGATCCTCATGTTCATCGACAATTTGTTTAATTGCTTTAAACATATGTCTCATGGGTTCACCTAGATTTTCCCTACGATGCGCTGTCAAAAGGATCATTTTATCTTTACCGATTTTCTCTAATATCGGATGAGTATAGTTTTTAGAAACAGTTGTCGATAAGGCATCAATTGCTGTATTTCCAGTGACGAAAATAGAATCGCTTTTTTTGTTTTCATTCAACAAATTTAATTGTGCCATTTTAGTCGGTGCAAAATGATAATCTGCGATAACCCCTGTTAATTGACGATTCATCTCTTCTGGAAATGGTGAGTATTTGTTCCATGTACGTAAGCCTGCTTCAACATGACCAACTGGAATTTTATTGTAAAAGGCTGCAAGACTTGCAACAAAAGTTGTTGATGTATCGCCATGAACTAATACTAAATCTGGTTTTTCATTTTGCAAAACTTCATTTAATCCTTCCAATGCACGCGTAGTCACATTAACTAACGTTTGTCGTGTAGTCATGATATTTAAATCATATTGTGGGTGTATATTGAATACATCCAACACCTGATCAAGCATTTCGCGATGTTGAGCAGTTACCGTTACTATCGATTCAATTTCATCCTGATGTTTTTCTAATTCCAGTACTAACGGTGCTAATTTTATAGCTTCTGGTCGAGTACCAAAAATCGTCATTATTTTCAATTTACTCTGAATAGTCATCTAGAACATACTCCTCTAATTTAAATATTAGGCAAACATATAAGCAACACTTATGATTACTACAAATAGTAAAAGAATCGTTTGTAGAAGGAACGAAAAATTCAATTTATTTTTTTCTTGATATTGACTAATTGTATTGTTTTTTTCTTCTTTGTACTGTTCATCTAACAATTTACCACGATTTAATTTCTTTTCTTCTTCACTTAAACTATTAAACCATTTAATAAATTTTTTATATTCTCCAATAACTTTTTTGGTTGAATCATACATCTTAATTTGCCCAAAATGAATCCACATCACTCGGTCACAAAACGCTTCAATTTGGGATAAGGAGTGACTGACAAAGATGATAGTTTTTCCTTGACTTTTAAATTCATTAATCTTATTTAGGCATTTTTGATAAAAAGTTTGATCCCCCACAGATAATGCTTCATCGACTATTAAAATATCTGGATTTGTGTGAATTGAAATAGCAAACCCTAATCGTGATTTCATACCACTTGAATAATTTTTGACGGGTTGATTAATAAAATTACCGATGTCTGCAAACTCGATAATGTCTGCAGTTAAATCGTTTATTTGAGCATTGCTTAAACCATGCATCAAGCATTTCATTTTAATATTTTCTAAACCAGTTAATGATGCATTTAAACCAACTGAAATTGCTATTAAAGATGTTTCACCATTAATTTCAATTGTACCTGAACTAGGAGGAATTACTTGCGCTAGTAAATTTGATAAAGTCGATTTACCCGATCCATTTAATCCAATAATCCCTATAGCCTCACCAGCATTAATCTCAAAACTAATATTTCTTAATGCGTTAAACTGATCTCGATCTTTTTTTAAAGAAATAATATCTTTTAATTTATCAGATTGTTTACTATATAATCTGAAACTTTTTGAAACATCTACACATTGTATTTTCGGATTCATATTTCTTCCTCCGATTATAAGTAATCAACAAATTTGTTACGGAATTTAATATGCAAAAAGGAGCCAACGGTAAGTATTAATATGCTCATACTCCAGAAATAAATCGTATAAGGAAGGTCTTCAAAAAACCAACGTCCCCCTAAAATGGAATATCTAAAACCTTCAATAATATAAAATAAAGGATTTAATTTTAAAATATTAACAAAAACCTCAGGAAAATTATGAACATTCCATACTATTGGTAAGAAAAACATAATTAATCTTACAATGGATTGCACCATCATTTGCACATCTCGAATAATTGTTGTCAGTGTTGCCAAAAGTAAGGTTATTGCAAACAGAAAGAAATATAAGCAAATAAGATAATAGATTAATTGAAACAAATATGCACCTGAAAAAATACCATAATATATTGAAATTCCGATCGTAATCATAATCATCGGAATTAAGGAAATGGAATTTCCTATGATTCTAATAGTTGGTAATACACTTACTGGGAAGTGCATTTTAGATACTAAATTTACCTTTGCAAAAATACTATTAGATCCTTGTATGATCGTTCGGCTAATATATAACCATGGTACAAGACCGATTATTAACCAAAGGAAAAATGGAGTACCATCTACTGGAGTACCTTTTCTAATTCCAAGACCAAAAATAAGCCAATAGACACCTATTTGAATAAAAGGGTTTAATATTTGCCATAATGCACCAAAATAGTGCATCGTGTATTTTCCTTTTTCTTCATATAAACTTAAACGAAAAATCAAATTCAAATGAAGAAATTGTTCTTTCAAAACTTGCCCAGTGAAGTTCATACAAGGGTTGCTTCCTTTTTAGTATATTTAAAGAGATTTCCGTAGTTCATATATTCAACATCACTCGATAATTTTTGCACAATATTTTTGGTATCAAAAATTCTTTTGTTAGACATTTTCATAAAATCACTTTCGCCAAATTCCTTAAACTCATCATGATCTGTAAGTATTATAACTAAGTCAGAATCATTAACAGCTTGAGCAATATCTTGTTGGATCCAATCTAATTTCACATGTGGATCATATGCTCGCACATCATAGTTTCCCTCTGATTTTAACATTTCATAAATTTCTAAAGCTGGACTTTCTCTAATATCATCCACATTCCCTTTGTACGTAAGACCAAAGACTGTAAGTACTCTGCCATTTACGATTTCCATTAACTTATTCACATTGTCTACCACGAATTGTGGCATAGATGTATTAATAGTGCGAGATAAATTAATTAATTGTGCTGTTTCAGGAGCTCTCGCTACGATGAAATATGGATCAACAGCTAAACAATGACCACCTACGCCAGGACCAGGAGTATGCAAATTTACTCGAGGGTGTTTATTGGCCATTTTAATAACATCGAGTGCATTAATTTCTAGCTCATTACATACTTT
This sequence comes from Rummeliibacillus pycnus, assembly GCF_002884495.1. GTDB lineage: Bacteria > Bacillota > Bacilli > Bacillales_A > Planococcaceae > Rummeliibacillus > Rummeliibacillus pycnus. Next base: position 1,118,882 of record NZ_KZ614145.1, read on the forward strand.
TGCGAGTTCGTTCGCAAGTGCAATATTAACATCTCTAAATGTATTTTCCATTAACTTAGACATTTCTGCTGTCTTCGCATCAGTTCGAATAATTTCTCCTTGCACAAATGTACTATATACATTTACGCCAGCTTCTGTACAAGCAGGAGTAATTCCTCCCACAATACGATTATTAAACACTAATTCTTGAAGAATTTGTCCTGGCAATACTCTTTCTGGGCAGTGTACTAGGAAAATATCTTTACCAATGATAAAGCCAGCTTCTTCTACTAATGGTCTTACGAAATCATCCATACTACGAGGTGCCATTGTCGATTCAACAATAATTGTATTCCCTCTCTCTATATAAGGTATAACTGATTTTACAGCACTTAACACATATGTTAAGTCACAAGATTTATATTGATCATAATGATTTGGTGTTGGTACAGAAATAATAAATGTATCAGCCTTTTCTGGTGTATAGGATGCTCTAAATGTCCCCATTGAGATAACTTCTTCTAAGGCTTCTTGTAATCCAGGCTCTTCTAGATGAATTCTTCCATGATTCAATGAATCTACAACTTCCTTCTTTATATCTACGCCTACAACATTTACATCATGTTTTGCAAACATAATTGAAGTTGGTAATCCAATGTATCCTAAGCCGATCGTACATAATTTCATCATTTTTTCCTCCAATATACACATTTTTGTAAGGTTTTCGATCAATATATTTGATTCAAGTTAACCCTGAAACTATATGAGAAAATGAGTAAGATTTAAAATCTTGGACCTTGTACGAATAGTTTCGCATCACCTCCCTTCTATTTGATTTCTGAATTTTCAAACATCAAACTTTAGAGAAGTATTTAGCGATTTTTTTGTATTTCCTTTTTTTATAAAAACCTTCGAATTTATCAATCTCAATAGAACGTTCAACTATAAGATCTTTGTATAAGGAATAAATTTTATAAAGTGTATCGATAGCTTCCTTTTGATCTTCCTCTTTTATTCGTTTGATTCTAATCAAATACCAATTTTTGAAATAGAAGTTAAAGCGCTTTTCCATATACAAAGTGAGTAAATCATTTTTAGTCAAAAATGGAAGTCTCTCTTTCTCCAATGTGAAATATTTTTCAAAGAATTTTTTTGTCACAGTATTCGTGACTGAACCTGATACAGCTGCATAATAAATATGTATATCCAGATCAATTACCATTCCTTTTTTAGAATGCAACAATAGCTCTTGGAAGAATAAAGTATCTTGACCACCAGCATTTTCGACCATCTTCAATTCATTTCTAGTAATAATTTCTCTTTTTACGATCAATGCTTGAATGCTTTGTGTCCTTAAATCCGTATCGATTAATAATTGTTTTGGATTGTTAATGATCGGGCTATGAAGTGTATCTAATACAGTTTGATAATATTTAAAATTACTGATTTTCGTATTATCAAATTTAAGCATATTGCCTATGGCAATATCTAATTCTTGATCACTTTTCAAAAGTTGCAACAATTGAACATATCCATCATTAACTGCTTCGTTATCTGGATCTAAATAGGTTACGTATTTACAATTTGCAAGGTTTACGCCCATGTTTCTTGCTCTTGAGGCACTGCCACTACCACCTTCAGGAAAGAAATAGGTAATAACATTAGCATGCTCTTTTGCAATTCTGTTAATGGTAATCAATGTATCTTTTTCTGAAGACCCATCATCCACCAATATAATTTGCATTTTTTCGAAAATACTACTTCTTTTTAGGCTATTAAAACACTTGTTTAACAAGTATTTACCGTTATTAAAAATTGGGACTATTACAGATAATTCATATTCAGAATCTGTTAATTCTTGATCTTCTTGTTCTATAGCTGTATTTAACTCAAAATGATCTATACAATATCCATATTTTCTCTTGTGATTTATTTGCATATCAAGCAATTCATCTGCGAGAAAAGTATTTGCCCAAAAAACTGTTTTATATTTATCCTGAATTTCATTAATATAATTGTGTTCTAAACCTTTTATCAATGTACTACCATTATAAAAACTATTTTTAGCGATATAATCTGAATTCGTATACTTAAAACCATTAATCATATCTTCTAAATAATATTCTTGATAGTGATATTTTGAATTGAAAAATGCGATGATATCATATTGTGACTTAATCTGATCATTAAATTCATCTTCAGAAATTAGATACTTCTCTGCATATGTTTGATTTTCAAAATCTCTAATAATATTTGAATTTAATTGATTTGCGACTACTAGTACTTTTTTTGATTTAAGTTGTGAGCCTAATTCAATTCTTTCTAATAATTCATCAAATCTTTGAAACGTTGTATGTGAAGTCATTGCAGTTCGAATTCCTAGTATCTGATGTTTATAAATTTCTTCCTCTGTAAATCCGTTCAAAATATCTTGAACTTCTTTACGATTATTTACGATAAAGACATTTGGAAACTTGTCATTTACTCCTACGCTATAATTCGAAATAATAATATTCCCTATTGCTTGCAATTCATAAATTCTGTTAGCAAACATCGTTTCACTGAATTTTACAGAATTTAAATTAATTGCCCAATCATATAATTTATGAACTTTTTGTAGATACTCATGTTCGATTGAAGGTGAGACGAACTCCAAATATTTCTGTGGAAAGAAATAATTCACTTTATCCAAATGGAAATTTCGGTCAATGATTTTTAAATTTCTGTTTGCGTTAATGACACCTTCGAAAATCTCAATGGTTTCCTTTTGTCTTTCGGGATATTTAGTTAACCAAGATCCTGCAAAGAAAACTCCCCTACTCTTTTTGTTTTTTCTGATTCCAATAGGATTATGATAAAGTGGATTAATACCAAACTCCAATACGAAAACTCTATCGTGTTTACATTCTTTTTTATAACTCTCAATTTTTTCTTTTGCTGTTGTAAAAACATAGTCACATTTCTTTGCGATTCCTATAAATTTTTCATAATTTACTGGATCTTCTTTTGAATAAAATACCGTTTTTATGTTATTTTTTTTATAGAAATTAATAATTTTATATAAATCTTTTCTTTTCGAAGATGTAGGATTTGCTACTCCACCCCAGCTACCATCCAAGCCTTTCCAAGCACTTACAACGAATAAAAAATCTATTTGACCTTTTAATTCTTGATAATTTTGTAATGTGATGGGTATGAAATTTGCGACATCTTTGTAGGATTGGTATAAAAATTCATCGGCAATAATTCCGACTTGAATCGAATTTTTCGTATAATATCTGCTACCATTACTATCAGGAATAAGATCTATTAATCGTTTAATACGATCAAAATAATGTAGATCAGCAACTTCTTCTCGATAGCTCAAATATTCATCTTTTGTCATTATTTTTGGTGCAGTTTTTATTTCATAAAGTAGCAATGATTCTTCAGGAATCATTAAAGGTAACTCTCCATTTTCCTCAAGGTAATCAATTTCGTATTTTTCTTTCTTGATATTATGTTCGAGATTTAGTCTTTTTGATTGGATCTCTTTAAGCTGTTCTTCAATGTTTGTTGTTTTCATTTCTTTTGCCTCGCTTAATTCTTTTTAAGAATCTCCAATATACATAGGTTAGTTTTCCAAGCTTCGAGTTACTAATTGCACGAAATTTTGAATGTAATTTTTGATGAGAATTTAACAGATCTTCTTCTTGAATATACATTCTTAAAAGCTCTTCTTGGATCATTACTTTAGCCTTTTTTTCGCTTACTAAAGATTCTTTTAGAGATTCCAATTTTTTTGATAAATCTTCTGTTTCTTCTGTTTTCAATTCCAAAATAAGCACTCCTAATAGTAAATCAAATGGTTTTAAGATACTTTTGCATAGACATTGATGAATGACTCTTTTTCATTTTCCCAATTGAATAGCCTACTTGCTTTAATGCTATTCTCACTTAATCGTTTACGTAATGCATTATTATCCAACAATTTATTAACAGCAGCAGCGATTTCATCTGGTTTATGTGAATCAATACAAATTCCTGTCTCTTCTCCTTCAACAACTCTTTTGATTTCCGGGAAGTCACATGCAACAACTGGTACTCCTGCCATCATGTACTCAAATAATTTATTGGATGAAGCTGAGTAATGATTATAATTGGTGTTGTTTAATACTTGAAATCCAATATAAGCATTTCTTGTATATTTTGGTAATTCACTGAGTGGTACTTTTGGTAAAAACTTAACTTTACTCTGAAGGTTCATGTCATACACCATTTTTTCTAAGTCTGGTTTAATCCGACCATCACCAATCAGTACTAGAGTTCCTTCTTTAAATTTAGGTACTGCTTTTATTAATTTATCTAGTCCTCGTCCCGCTTGGATACCACCTTGATAAAGTAGTATTTTCTCTTCTTCAGGAAGTTGAAGTATTTCATGAAGATTTACTTTTTCACTCTTATTTTCTTTTTGAGTAAATGGATAATTGTGTATGACATTCGGATAAAAACCATATAGCACTTCATTGTATTTTGCTCTTGTATGGTTTTCCACAATCATAGAATCCATTCTTCTAATGAAGAATTTCTCCATTTTGCTATAAATTGAACTATCGTATCCTGTTCTACTTGTTTGTACTTCATGAGAATCATAAATTAAAGGTTTTTTAATTAATCGCCATTTTGCGCATATATACCCTTGTGGTAATGTATTTAAATCATTCGAATGATAGATATCATAATTTTTCAATCTACCTCTTAATATCATTCTCATGATGATACTTCCTCTTAAAAATGCGGTTTTTAATTTTGTTTTAAGTATTAATACTCCTATAAAAGTTAGAGGTAGAGTTATTATAGGAAAGTAGAGTGCTATAATAAGCCAAAGTAAGAATGCAACTCCACCAGCCAATTTATTCTTCATACAAAATTGAAATGCTGACAATATTAGTGGATATCTTCTAACTCTATAAACATTAAAATTTTCATTTCTTTTTTCTTTATAGTTCATGTTTTTATCATTTGGATCGTGAATACATATAAGGTCTACTTTATATCCTTTTTCTGATAAAGTTGTACATTCTCGAAGTACTCTAGCATCATTTGTAAAATGGTTCCATACAAACATACACACTTTTTTTCTCATAGTCTGATGTCCTTATCTATTTGATTTAGTAATGATACAGGTTCTGCTACATGATTCTCTTTAAGTAACGTGAATAATTTGTTGATATTCTTTTCCCAAATAAAATGCTCTTTGATTAAATCAATTGCATTATTTGCTGTTTTTTCTCGTAGTTCAGGACTATTTTTTAACAACAATATATATTTCACTATTTCATATGCATCCCTTTTTTCAGATACAAAACCCGTCTGATATTTTTGTATAATATCTTTAGAATATCCTGAAACAGCAGCTACAACTGGTAATCCTGATATCATATAATCAATTAATTTACCAGGTAGTACTGTGTCAAAAACATCACTATTGTTCAATGAAAGAACTCCGACATCATGTTCAGAGTTTAACTTTATACACTCCGCTCTCGTTGTAGGATTAACAAATAATACATTGTTCAATTTATGATCTCTAATAAAATTTTGTAGTTCATATTTCTTTTGACCGTATCCTACAATCGTGATTAATATATGATTTTTATCTAACTTTTGAACCAATCCTTTTAAGAATTCAACATCTTGTGCAAGTCCGATATTCCCCGTGTAGATCACTCTAAATTTCTTATGGTATCTATAGGTTGGACACAATTCATGTTGTCTACCAGCATTCGGGATATAAGTAATTTTAGAAGGTGTTATTTTTGCTTTATCTACGATATAATCTTTGAATCCAATACTATTAATAATGATATAATTTGCTTTCTTATATAAGTAAATTTCTAGGAGTGAAAAGAAGTTAATAATTATTTTTCGATTAAAAACCCCTACCCCTTTCAATGATTCTGGCCATAAATCTCTGACATCTAAAAATAACCTCGCCCTATACCTAAATTTCGCTATAATACCAACAAATGCAATAAATATAGCTGGTGTTGTTACAAAAACCACATCAAATTTTTGTTTGCTAAACAGGACAAAGAATAGCATTTTAATAGATATCTCCAAGTAATGGACAAGTCTGTTTAGCATATTCAAGGCGTATTTTCTGTTTTTAACTTTAATTCGATGGATTTTGCTTTCATGATCTAGTGTATTGTCATTCCAAAATTTTTTATCTTCATAAAGATGCTTATTTGGATACGATGGTTCAGTTGTCAAAACTGATACATCATAACCTTCTTCTTGTAATAACTGAAAAAGATTATTCATTCGATTTGCATGACTACCTATTTCAGGATAAAAATTTTGTGTAATGATCAATATCTTGGAACTAGACAATTAAGCGACCTCCTAAAGTACCTTTAGTCATAAAGATTCGAATTATTAGGAATATTTATATTCCATGTTCTCTGTTACGGGTTAATTGTAGCATAGATATTTACATTATTTGTTAAGCCACTGATTCACTTTTATTAACTATTTGTAAATTATTATTAATTTTATTAATAAACTCTTCCTTTTTTACAAAATTAGTCTATTTTTAAAGAAGCTCATATTATTGATATAGCTGACTTATGAAAATTACAACTACATGATTTTGCAAAATATTAACGGAGGATTAATATGACTAGAGAGCAAAAAAAAAGAATACATGAAATGAAAAAGCGAAGAATTTTAAAATGGGTTGTAAGCATCGTGATGTTACTTATAATTGGGATCAGCGGAATGGCATTCAGTATGTATAATAGCTTTTCTGCAAATTTGAGGGAAACTCATGTTACGATTCATCGCGATCAATCTAAACAACGTGTGAAACCAATTAGTTTTGAACAAAAGGATCCATTATCTATATTATTATTAGGTGTTGATGGTCGAACAGGTGAATCTGGTCGATCTGATACTATTATCGTTTTAACAGTTAATCCAAATACAAAAACAACAAAAATGCTCAGTATCCCAAGAGACACTTACACAGAAATTGTTGGGCATAATACAACTGATAAATTGAACCATGCTTATGCTTTTGGCGGCATTCAAATGTCAATGGATTCTGTAGAACATCTCTTAAATATTCCAATCGATTATGTTGCAGAAATAAATATGGATGGATTTTCCGATATGATTGATGCAGTAGGAGGAATTACTGTAACAAGTAATCGGGCCTTTGAACAAAATGGTTACCATTTCAAAGTTGGAACAAATAGATTAGATGGTAAAGCTGCTCTTGCTTTTATCCGTAACCGCCATGATGATCCAGAAGGTGACTTTGGTCGTCAAAACCGACAAAGACAAGTAATTTCAGGATTAATAAAAGAAGCTGCGTCTGTCAATAGTCTTTTTAACTATAAAAATATTTTTAATTCATTAGGTAAAAATGTGCAAACAAACTTAACCTTCTCGGAAATAATGAAGCTATCACAAAATTATAAAGATTCTATTTCGAATATCACCCAATTAAGATTTGAAAAAGGTAGAGGCGAAATGATTAATGGAATTTGGTATTATAAGATGGATGATCATGAATTGAAGGAAGTATCTAAGGAGTTACGCAACCAACTAGAGCTTCCATAAATAAATGGCAAAAATAAAGCTGTCTATAAACGATGATTAAACATTGCTTATAGGCAGCTTTTGTCATTTCATTCATAGGATTATTATTTTCAGTTTAATTATATTTACCCAGTATTTCTTTTGCTAAATAAAATCTACTTCAATAGTTCAAGAGTATTTACAGCTATGTTTTGCTTTAATTCTTTTCTAATTTCTATATCATTTAATCTATATCCATTTTTTAGCATATCTATCGTTAATCCAAATGTCATTTGAAGATGGGGATAATCTTTGAATCCAACCCAATCCCCACCCCAATCAAAACCCATTTTTTTTGCTAAATCAGCAACCTCAAACCAATCAGATTCTCCATTGCCATTACCATCATAATTTGTGTCCCAAATAATTACACCATTTTTATCTAATAATGCATAATCAAATGCTAATCCGTAATTATGATACGATTCCCCTGCTCTTGTATTTGTAACAATCTTCCCTGGTGTTGTTCTTCCTTGCTGATATAATTTATCCTGTTTTGTAAAAGAACGAATACCCTCAGTAATGACGACATCAATTTTTTGTTTTGCCGAACTAGTAATTAGCGTATTTTTCATCTCCTCAACCACTGGTTCTAGTTTTGTAGGGATAGGTGCATTTTTCCCTAAATAGATATACTTTTTTTCTTCTTCCTGTGGTTTTGAAATGAAAGTAATACTTAATATCACTACAAGAGTAAAAATCAATATGATAAACCATGTAATGAATATATGATTATTGAAACTCTTCATTTTCCAAGTATGTTCTCCCTAAAATTATAAATTATAGTAAAAATAATTTTGCTCTGTTTACCCAATATAGTTTAAGTACTTTCCATATGTCTCCGCTTTCATACGTAAAATTACTTCTTACCCCAAATCCATTCCAACCAAAGAAGTATGCCAACTCAATCTTGAGTCTGAGGAAATTATCTCCTTCTTTTAATTATAATGATATCAATAACAATTCGTGGAGGCGTTTGAAATGAAAATTGAAAAGGTTTCAATACTGATTTCTAATTTTGAACAGACCGTAAGATTTTATCGAGATACACTTCAATTGAACCTATTATCGTTTGATGATCAACAAGCATTATTTCTTATAGGTGAAAGCATTCTTGAACTAAAAAAGGATTTTGATGAAAATAGTTACTATTATCACTTCGCGTTCAACATCCATTCAAATTTATTTTCAGAAGCGAAAGCATGGCTCAAAAAAAGAGTGCCACTTTTAAAAGAAGACAATCTAGAAGAAATATATTTTGATGGAAAAACACAAGGATATGCTTGTTATTTTGAAGATCCATCAGGGAATATCGTTGAATTCATTGCAAGGGAAGTTACCTCACCACAGTCAAAACATAACGAGTTTACAACTGATAATATTCTCTCTATAAGTGAGATAAGTTTTACAACCTCAAAAATAAAAGAAGTCTCTGAAGAACTGAATGGCCTTGGAATATCGATTCGAGATAATGATCATTTAAATGAAAAGGGTCTTAATTTTCTTGGTGATTATGATGACGGTGCATTTATATTATTAGGGCCAATTGGTAGACGGTGGTTATTTTCCACAAAAGGAGCCATACCTTCTCCTGTTTCAATCCAAACAAATAAGGGTAAAATCTGTAATTTTAACTATCTTTTCTAAACTCAGTTGCAACTTCTTTAATTGCATATGAGTATGTATTTTATCGTTATCGAGGTTTCTATAAAAGCTTTTATCTAAAGAATCGTTCATTCAAATGAAGATAACAACTTAAGGTAATTATTGAATAAAAAAGATTCGTTTAAAACATTTCAAAACATGATGAATCAAAGAATGTTACTCAAGAAAAAAAGAAAATCTTCAATGAATAAAACATAAGTGACAAAATAAAAGAAAAAGGACTTCATTTTCATGAAGTCCTTTTTTATATATATTATTTTTAGACTGCGCGTTCTGTTCATGCTATTTTTCATCTTCGCTGAATGACAATAAAGAAAATAACTTTTATGAGGATTCTCGTCGAAAGCGTTGCATACAACACAATTACCTATCTTAAAAGAAGATATATTTTTTATAACTTTGCATGATGAAATTGATTTATTTGAGACTTATTTTCTTTTGTTTCTTATCTATCACTCTATCAATAGTTTCTTCGTATTCTTCTCGTAATTTTTTTACGAGTTCCGCTACTGGCAATATTTCGTGAATACCACCGACTCCGTGACCTGCACTCCAGATATCTTTCCATGCTTTTGCTTCATCATCAGCTTTATGGACAATTTCAAGTTGTTCTGGTTTTTGCAGATTTTGTGGATCAATTCCTGCATTTAAGATACTTTGCAGAATAAAGTTAGCATGAACACCACTTAATTTATCTGTATAAATTATATCTTTTGCTTCTGCTTCTAACAGCATTTTCTTGTAAGCATCACTTGCCATTGATTCTTCTGTAGCTATAAATCGTGTACCCATATAAGCCAAGTCTGCCCCCATTACCTCGGCAGCTAATATGTCCTGTCCGTGTGAAATAGCACCTGATAAAATTATCAATCCATCAAAGAATTGTTTCACTTCATGAACAAATGCCATAGGATGTAGCATACCACCATGTCCTCCTGCCCCATTACATACAAGAACTAATCCATCTATATTTGCTTCCATTGCTTTTTTTGCATGTTTAACACTGATTACGTCCGAGAATACAAGTCCACCATATTCATGTACAATTTTCGCAATATCTGTTGGCTTTCCTAATGATGTGATGACAATTGGTGGTTGATATTTTTTGATTAATTCTACATCCGCATCATATCGATCATTAGACTTGTGCACGACAAGATTAACTCCCCATGGTGCAACAGTTTGATTTGTTTGTTCCGCTTCTTCTAATTGTGTAGTAATCGTTTGCATCCATTCTTCTAATGCTTCTGAAGTTCTTGCATTTAATAATGGAAAAGTTGTAGCCACCCCTGATTTACAACCTTCTACAACAAGTTCAATCCCAGACACTAAAAACATTGGTGCTGCAATTACAGGTAATTCTAATGCTTTTAATTGTTCTTTCACATTTTTTTTCACCATTTCATCCCATCCTTTCAAAAGGTAAATCTATAATAATTTTACTTAAAATAGAATTTTTTGTACAGTAAACGCAAAAAATTCGCATCTCAAATATTAAGAGATTTTATATTCTCATTAAAATCATCGTCATTATTACTAAATATTTACTAACTAACCCTAAATCATCTTTCAATAATTTGTAGAGAAGATTAAAGCCTTTCTTTATTTTTAATGTATAATATTGTATTAATGAAATTTTAAAGGAGTTTAAATTATTTTATGGAAAAGAAAATCAAGATTGATCATCAAATTGTTTTGTATATTACTATATTAAGTATTATTAGCTATTCTTTTATCTACTCAAGTAGTTCTGTTAGTGGGCAATACGCTGGTTCTATTAATTTTATTTATAAACAAATTGCATATTACATCATAGGATTTGTTGCAATGATTATGATTTCAAAATTAGATAATCAGCAGTTAAGAAATGTTTCTTTAGCTTTGTACGTTCTAATATTTATTTTATTAGTAGGTTTAATTTTTGCACCTGAAAGTATTGCCAGACCAATAAATGACGCAAAAGCCTGGTATCAAATACCTTTTATAGGGAGTTTTCAGCCTTCAGAATTTCTAAAATTTTGTTTTTTAATACTTACAAGTTGGAGCATTATTAAACATAATAAAAAATATAGAGTCCATACTTTCAAATCTGATTTGATTTTGCTAATTAAAATCGCACTACTTACTATACCCCCAATGCTTTTAGTTTACATTCAACCTGATACTGGGATGATTATGCTATATATCGCTATGTTATTACCTATGTTGTTTTTTTCTGGGATTAAAAAAAGATTTTTATTGCTCATACTTAGTGTTCCTACTATCATAATTTCTTTTATTTTGGTTTGTTATTTTTTCTTCAATGAATATTATCAAAAAATAATTTTAGGAAGCTTATCCCCTCACCAAATTTCTCGTATTAATGGATGGCTTGATCCCTTTAATTATGGCGATTCTGCATATCAAACTAAAAAAGGAATTCTAGCAATCGGTTCTGGACAAATCTCCGGAAAAGGTTTCATGCACAATAATGTTTACATACCCGAAAAACATACAGATTTTATCTTCGCAAACATTGCAGAAGAAACAGGATTTATAGGAGCTTCATTTGTGCTAATAATATTATTCTTATTAATACTTAGATTTGTGCAAATATCATTAACTGCCAATACACAATTTACTATTCTTTTAACATCAGGAATTGTGAGTCTTTTTACTTTTCAAATATTTCAAAATGTTGGCATGACAATGGGATTATTACCCGTAACGGGCGTTACTCTTCCTTTTCTAAGTTATGGTGGTAGCTCATTACTTTCAAATATGATGTTAGTTGGTATAATGATTTCAATTAAAAATTCTTATGGTGGTTTAATGTTTAAGTATGGAGAGGAAGATTGATATGGATCAAGAGCAAACAAAATTTCGGGTTTATGTTCTTTTTATTTTGTGTATTACCTCAATATCTTCTGTATATTTAGCCTATTTAATAAGATTATTTAAAGTACTATAAAACTTTATTTTTAAAATAAGCTCTTTCTACTTTATCTTTACTTTTAACTACTTTTTTTACAAAACACAAAAATTCATATCTTCTCGAATATTTCCATCACTCGATACATACTTTAGCCTGTATGACTTTTGTTTTGAATTCTCTAGGAGGGATTTACATGATCGTCAAGCAGAGATATGTTAAAAAAAATGACGTTGTGTTTTGTACTGAGACAGATCTTGCATCATCTGTTTTAGAGAAACTCCACAAATCTGGTTATAGATGTATACCCATTTTAGATAAAAACAAAGAAAAGTTTATTGGGAATGCCTATAAAGTTGAGATTCTTGAATATCAGAAGAAACATGATCATCAAGACATTCAAATTTCTGAGCTAGCTATCGATAAAGATGGAATCATCGATCTAAATAGTTCATTTTATAAAGTTTTCTTAAAGATTAAATGGCTCCCATATCTTGCCGTTACAGATGAACAGGGAAAATTCTGTGGAATTCTAACCCATTCGAAAGTATTTGATCTTCTAGAAGAAGCTTGGGGTTATAAAACTGGAAGTTGTGCGCTAACAATTGCTGTTCCGGTTGCTGAAGGAATTCTTGTTAAAACTCTTTTACTCATCCGAAAAATATGGCCCGTTCACTCTGTGTTTTCAATTGATGACGATGACTGGTATTTACGAAGAGTGATCATAACACTAGACAAAGGTGCAAAAAAGCAAACTGTAAAAGAAATTGAAAGTAATCTTCATAAAGTCGGTGCTCGACTAGTTGATGTAGAAATATTTAATCAAGAAGAGTTTGAAAGCAATTAAAATCACTCTCCTTGTAAACAAATATTAATATAAGCTTCATTATTAGTTATTAAATTACAAATAATGAAGCTTATTTTTTAATGTGCTAAACTTGATCTTTCCTTTTCAAAAATAGAAAACCATCTTCAGTAACATCGCGTTGCAAATAACCTTTACCAACTAAATAATGTAAATATGTAATCACTTGAATAAATGCTGCTTCTTTTAATTCAGGTGGTTTGTGCCCATATACTTTCTCTGTAATAATTTTAGGTGTCGTACCTACTTCTGGAATTGAATCAATTATTTGTACACACTTTTTATAGTAATGATTTCTCAACTGTTCAACTCGTTCAATGAAATGGGTTATATTATCACCGTGTCCTGGTAACGCTTTGGAAATATTTAATTGTACTAATTGATCAAATGATTTTAAATAAGGTGCAAGTGGGTTTTGAAAATCAGTTGACGGTAATACAATTGGATTAATGTTCTCTAACAAATGATCACCTAAAAAAATAGTACCTGTATTTTCCTCATACAGACAATAGTGATCAAAAGAATGTCCTGGAGTCCAAATTGGTCGCAATACGTAAGAATCTCCTTTTATACACAATAGCTCAGTAAACAAATAATCTGGAGAAAATTGAAAAGACTCATACGGACTAAAGTTTGTAGGTACATTGGAATTATGCTTCATGCCGTAATCACTTAAAAACGATAGATTTTCATCATAGAAAATCCCTTTTTCAAGTAATTGTTTTCTTTTCTTTAGTTGTTCATGACTTTGCACAGACATCCAAATTTCTGCTCCATAAAATTCTTTGAACCAGCGTGCTAAACCGAAATGATCATTATGCAAATGTGTAATAATTACTCGCCAAACTTTACGATTTCCTATAACTTCTTTCCATAAATCAATTGCTTCAACTGAAGAATCACCCGTATCAATTATTGTTAGTCCTGTTGGTTCTTCAATAAGATAACTATTCACGCTCAGCAAATCATACGGAATAGGTAAAACCACCTTTTCTAATTGTAAACAATTTTTTTGCTTCATTCCTATCGCCTCTAATCTCTCCATCGTTCTATAATAATTGATTATTCAGTATTTTATGATAGATGTATTAGTTTTACCAATAGAAAGACTACTTATTTGATGGAAGAGTTAAAAAAACCGTTGAGATTTTTCTCAACGGCATTATAAATCTACGTTAAATATTATAAAGAAGCACGATAAATATCCAATACATCTTGTTTGTTAAGTTTTGCAAATCTGCCAAATTCACCATTAATCATCGCTTTATCAGCCATCAATTCTAGTTTGCTGTCATCAATATCATAATCAGCTAATCTTGATGGAGCACCAATGCTATTCCAAAACTCACGTAATTTTTGAATACCTTCTAATCCAATTTCTTCATCACTCTTACCTTCTGGATCAACCTTAAATACTCTTATAGCTAGTTGCTTGAAACGAGATGGTTTTACTTTTAGATTATGTTCCATCCAATGTGGGAATAGAATTGCTAGTCCACCACCATGAGGAATATCATAAACTGCAGATACTGCATGTTCAAGATTATGTGTAGCCCAGTCACCTGCATAACCCATATTTAAAATTCCATTCAGTGCCATTGTACCACTATACATAATAATTGAACGATATTCATAGTTTTCTAAATCATCTAAAAGTTTAGGTGCAGTCTCCATGATTGTAGTGAGTAATGATTCGCACATACGATCTTGGAAAGGGGTATTTTCTGTAAGATGGAAGTAATGTTCGAATACATGAGACATCATATCAACAATTCCATTAATAGTTTGGTTTTTAGGAAGTGAAAATGTATTAACGGGATCTAAAATAGAAAATTTAGGAAATGTAACACTACTACCCCAGCCATGTTTTTCTTGTGTTTCCCAATTCGTAATAACAGATCCTGAGTTCATTTCGGATCCAGTTGCTGCAATTGTTAAAATAGTTCCGAATGGTAATGCTTCAGTAGCAAACGCTTTTTTCACGACTAAATCCCATGCATCTCCGTCATATTTTGCTCCAGCTGCAATGAGTTTAGTGCAGTCAATTACACTACCGCCACCAACAGCTAATAAGAAATCAATGTTTTCTTTTTTGCAAATTTCAATTCCTTTTTTGGCTGTTGAAAGACGGGGATTTGGTTCAACTCCCGCTAATTCAAAAACCTCTGCACCTATTTCGGTTAATATGTTTGTAACTTGTTCATATAGTCCATTTCTTTTTATGCTTCCGCCACCATATACTAGCAATACTTTTTTACCGTATCTTGGCAATTCAGTCTTTAAAGCTTCTAGTTGCCCTTTACCAAAAATAAGTTTTGTTGGATTCCAAAAAGTAAAATTTTCCAAATCATAAAACCTCCAATTCATATCCTTATTATAAAGTGTACTTATAAAAAGAAAAAATATTTTGCTTTGAATCTTAGTACATAAAATTATATTTTTAAATTTTGTTAAACCAATTTTAATTTTCTATTTTTCCAGTTAATTTAGTTTCTTTTAAATTATTTCCCTGAATCCACTCTTGAAGATTTATATCTATTATTTGTTCTCCTTTTGCAATAGAAGTTAAGATTTTTTCATCTTTAAAAGAATATGAAAACGTATGAAGTGTTCCAAATAATTGATCATAATCTGTTAAAAATAATGGGGATTCGCTCGTTGAAAATTGATTGAACATTTCTCTATATGTTAAATTGCTTTTTCGTAAGCTTTGCAAATAGTCATTTCGCTTTATAGAATTATCATTTAACATTCTATTGTTCGGTTGTAGTTCTTTCACCTGAAAATGATTTACACATGATAGGAAATCTGGTTCTCTTCTGACTGAGATTTTAGTTGGCGTCGCTTCAACTACTGCGATATCACCATTTCGATCTCCAATTGAAAAATTGTAACAGGCTGAATGAGGGATTTCCTTAAGCATTTGAATTGCATCATCTGTTGTTGAACAAGTGTCAAGTATCATTCGGATTGATGTCCATGGCGATAAACCTACTGAATAATCTTTATTACTAACAAAATGTAAACCTAAAACTACCCCTTGCTCATTTACCCCATCGTGTCTACCGATAGCTTGCAAATTGTAGCCTGCTGATGCAAAAGCATGATCAGGTTGTACTAAACTAAAATTACCGTCATATAAAGAAGGACCAAAATCATAATTTCTTACATAATAATCCTTGGTTAAAATTGTAGAGCATCCCATTGCTTCTGTTTTTTGTACATCATATCCACTAAATAATGAAGCTGCTTTATTTAATGAAATGCCTAATCCTTCAGATAAACCTTGTAACTCATCTAGTAAATGAGGTGCAAAACTTAAATAAATAGATTTCATATTTTCGTATTCTATCTCTGGTTTCGTTATCATCTCTAAGGCTCTAATAATCGGATTATTCTGTATTATCTTTCCAGTTCTAAAACCAATATTAAAAGAACTGTCTCTTATTTGTAGCACTTTTACTTCAAAAATCGACATAAATTTCTCCTTTTTTCTCTTATTTTAAAGAGTGATTTTATAAGTAAAATATATCAATTATTTTCAATTAAGGGAAATACAAAACATAAAATACAAAAATATCAATATATCCAATAGAGAGTTTCAAAAATCCTCTATTGAATATTTTTTTGGCAATTAATTACCAAACTGATCCAATATTATTTAGTAATTATTAAATTAACTTCGGCGTCCTTATTGTTTTTATAAGATGTCCTTTTTTAACTAGAAAAAGTTACCTACGACTTGAAAATTCATTTTATTAGTCTTCTATTCCCCAATCACTACTTATTATCGATTTAAGAAGCTGTAATTGTTCTCTTCCGATATGGTGACAAATATCTGATTCTAACTCGTTTTTTATTTTTGTATATTCTTCGTATATGGATTCACCAAAGATTGTTAAAGTGATACACTTATCTTTCTTATTATGCAAAGCATTATGGACTTCCATTATACCTTTTTGCTCTAGTCCTTTAATTAATTTGTGAGTTGCTTGCCGTGTAATATCTACCTGTTTCGTAACAGTAGCAATCGTTGGTTGTTTTTTGTATGTATGCGAAATAACATACCATTCAGAATTTGAAATCTTAATTTTGTTTGCAGCATTCCACATACGCTCTACTTTCTTTCTTAAGATCATGTGTCGTTTACTCAATAAATCTAGTACATCAAGTTCTTCTAATTGACTACACAAGGTAGTTCACTCCTATCATTTCTAATGAATACACTTTATAACAGCATGCCTAAATCGTCAACTTGATTGACATTATACTACTAGAAAGGCTATACTTAATATTGTCAACTGAGTTGACAATACACTAAAGGGGTCGTTAAAATGTATGCTGATGGTGATTTGATTATTTATTCGACACATGGAATTTGTCATATTGATGAGGTAAGTGAAAGTACTTTCAATGATCATACAAAATTATATTATGTTCTTCATCCGATTGACAAAGAAGGATTAATTATACGAATTCCGGTAGATAGTGCAGAAAGTTGCTTCATGCCTTTAGTTAACGCCCAAGAATCGAAAGCATTGATTAAACAATTTTCAAGTAAAGGTGTAGATTGGATCGATAACAACTCAAATCGAGTACGAATGTTTGAAAATACGATCAATAATGGTAATCGTAATGACATTGTCAGTTTATTGATTACACTTTTACGAAAGAAATCTGAATTTGCACTTTTAGAAAGAAAACTTTCCAATCAAGACAATAAGTTTCTTGAATTTATTCAACATACACTATTTGCAGAAATGGCAGTTGCACTACAAACAACTCCGGCAACTATTGAGGCACTAGCTCATAAAGAAATGAATCTTCCCTTATAATACTCCCTGTTGCATTTCTATATCTATTTTCAGTAAAGCTCACCTTTAATCTGGGTGAGCAATTTTGTTATTTTGAATTAATGCAGTAAAAAAATTTATTACTTTCAAACTAATTCAACATTTTCAAAGAGCGATGGCAAAGACTTTTTTAGAAAATCACATATTCGAAATGGAAAATACTCACAATATCAAAATAAAAACATTAAAGACTATATTCTAATAAAATAAACATCAAAAAGAACTTTAATAATTTCCGAGTTCCCCTCTTGACATTATAAGAATATAGCGTTATTATAATTTATGTCATAAGGCAATGGGCGTATGGCGCAATTGGCTAGCGCACCTGACTCTTAATCAGGGGGTTGTGGGTTCGACCCCCACTACGCCCATACAAAAAGAACATCATTTAATGATGTTCTTTTTATTTTGTCTAAATACAGATATCCATTTTTTGAAACTAAATCCATTCTTGTACGTATATACTAGTAAAAATTTTTAAAAGGAGCATTCATATGGAGAGATTAAAATTACTATTTTATAATATTCATTTAAATTTACGTTATTATACTTTACATTTATCTACTTTTGGATTATTACTTTTAGTAGAAATCATTATGGGTATTGGGGACTTTACGATCTTTATAGCATTTCCTGAACTTTTCTTCTATTTCATTCTAATTCAATTAGTAACCATTATGTGGAAACGAGTAAAACCAATTCTCATGAAAAATCAATTTGTCATTTCATCCGCATTATGTTGTTTTTCTATATTGATCTTGTTAAACTACTTCGAATGGATACAACCTTTTTAGCATGTGAACTTAATTAGGCGATATTCCTTTCTTTAACTTTGTAATTCCCAATAAAAAAAGACAATGCCTACTAATCTTAGTCGCATTGTCTTTTGCTCGTTCAATAATAGATTTCTATTTCTTTTGAACTGTAATTGTCCAAGATGCCTCGCTTAGTTGTTCATAGTTTGTCACTTTATGGCCTTCTTCTGCAGCCCATCTTGGAATACTTTCTGTTGCTTGTGTACAATCAAAGTTAATGATCAAGTCTTCACCTGATTTTATTTCTTCCATTGCATTTTTTGCTTCAATTAAAGGAAACGGACACACTTGCCCCATAGTTTCTAATACTTTTGTCATACTTTACTCCTCCTAATGTGATGATGCTGGACTAACTGCTTGTTTTGCGACTGCTTGTTTTTTCACTCTAGGTCTTACATAGACAAAGTAAGAAGCTGTCCATACACCTAAAATCATAAATGCTAGTGAAATCCAGCCTTGCCAAGTCATCATGGCTGTACTTACAAGACCATTTCCAATCGTACATCCACCCGCTAGACTTGCTCCAATTCCCATGAAGATGCCACCAAATAGGCTTGATACAATGGTTTTTACATCTGGTACACGTAATCGGAATTCGTTGCTACCTTTCGCTGCAATAAATGAACCTATAAAGATCCCTAATACTAAGAATACGCCCCAGTTCAGAAAAGATTTATCGGCAATTACTAAATATTGAACAATATTTGCAGATGGAGTAGTAATCCCTAATCCAAAATTTCGTCCTGTTGCTTCACTTAAAGGCCATGCAATAATTGCAATGATCCCTATAAGTGATGCTGTGAAATATGGATGCCAGCGTTTTTCAAATAATAGATGGGAAATCCCCGTTTTTTTCGGTTTTAATGATGGAATAACAATTTTAGACTTTCTTGATTCTTTAATCATGATCAATGCTACAATCACTACTAAAATAGCAATCAACACCCAAACATTCAAACCCAATGATGTTGAAATTGAGTTATTGTGAACTTCAATGGAAGATATTTTTTGATTAATCGGTAAAAGAACACCCGACTTCATCATAGCACTAGTAATCATATAGAAAATTAGTGCAATCCAACTACCAATCAATCCTTCTGCTGCTCGATACCAAGTTCCTGTTGCACATCCTCCAGCTAGTACAATTCCCACTCCGAAGATGAATGCTCCAATCACAATGGCAACCCATGAAAAAGTGCCTGCATCATATTGTACAAATCCAAAATGAATCAGTGAAAATACACCAACACTTTGAATGGCAATTGCTAATAAAAGTGCATAAAACATTCGGTTATCTTTTGCTAGATACATATCACGAAAACCACCCGTTAAACAGAATCTTCCCCTCTGTAAAACGAATCCTAATGCTGCCCCGCAAAGTAAACCGGTAAAAATCATTAAAGTCATTTTCTCACCTCATTTTTATCCTTAGTAAACTTATTGGTATTAATTATATTCATAAGTTTGAATTTTTGCAATGGTAAATTCATATTAAATTAATATGAATAGTAAATAATATAAAAAATCTCGATACACGCTTTATACGTATATCGAGATCAATTTAACATTTACACCCTTTTAAACATGCACCATTCATCCACAAATTGACCATCAATTAATAACGAGTCAATGCGCTTTCCTTCTTTCACAAATCCCATTTTTTCATATAATTTAATGGCTACATCGTTCGAAACAAGAACAGTCAATTCTAATCTCGAAAAATGCTTTTCTCTTATCCATTCAAAGACTTCTTGGAATAATTTTGTTCCTATACCCAACCCCCTCGATTGCTGTGAAACCCCTATAACTAAACGGCCTATATGTTTAGTTCTTTGTAAATCTCCTGCCATAATTCCGATATAGCCAATCAATCTTTCTTTTTCCTCCGCAACAAAAAAAGTTGAACGTTGTTTCTTATTGAATGCTTGAATGATTTTTCTTTGTATTTCAACTGTTGTTTTTCGCTCACCAGGGTTATATAACATATTGTTTGAATCGTCTATTTCACATAATAATCTCAAAAATGCTTCTGCATCGCGTTCTTCAATTTCTCGAATTCTCAATTTCAATCCCTCTTTTCAACTTATATTTAGATTTGAAAATGTTTTTTTATCATCTGTGCCACTTCTTCTGCAGCGATCTTCGTATTATTAATTTTTAAATAGTTTTCTTGTTTGATTTCACCTTTAGTAGAGTTTAATCTATGTTTTTCGAAACTATTTAGTAAATCTGATTCAGATTGATTGATCTTACGTTTTGTTGGTTTATGTATAAGTCTATTTTCTGTGCTATTTCTTTTAAGTCGTTCTGTAATATCAGCTTCTAATTCTATAAAATAAATATCTGATCCGTTCTGTTGAAAAATTTCACACACTTTTTCAACAAAGTCCCAATCCTCTTTTAAATCAAATGCCCAAACAAATGTAAAGATTATGCCGTATTGATCTGTTTGTGAAAACAATTTAAAAATTTCTTCTCTAAAAAGAGTTGTCAATCTCCACATATCTGGTGAAAATCCAAAAAAAGGTTCCAGTAAATCAATTGTCATATGGTTATGAAATAGCTTTAACCCAGTAATTTTCTCAAGCTCTTGTCCAACAGTCATTTTCCCAACTGCTTGTGGTCCAAAAAGTAAAACAAGTTTTAATCCCCCCCTTTCAAAAACCGCTAATATTCCCATAATATTACACATTTTAAAATTAAAATACAACAGTTTAACAAGGTATTTGAAAATATTTATAGAATATTTTTAAGATAATAAAATACACCCCTAGCTAAATAAAGAAGGAGCATATTATGATTAAACAACTATTTGCTTTTGAAACAATTGAAGATTTAGAAATAAATAAATCATATATCAATCAACTAAATCTAAAATTACAGCAATATCTAAGAAAATTAGAAGAACATTTTGAGTTAAATGATTTTCCTAAAGCGATTGTATGGACTTCAAATGAGATTGCCACTTGTATATTTTCCAATGTTCCCATTCCTGCTTTTACAAATAAAGATGTTATTTATATGACTCCAAATGTCAAAGAATGGAGCGATTTTTATTTAGCGCAATTAGAGGAACAAAATAATACAATGGTTGAAAACTATTACAAGACGATTACGATTGATCATGTTTTTTGTATATTAGCACATGAATTAACACATCATATTGATTTATTTGTTGATGAATTTGATGATGAAAGACATGATAGCATTTGGTTTGAAGAGGGAATGTGTGAATATTTGTCACAAAAATTGACGCTATCAGAGGATAAATTTTGTGTCAAGATGAATATTGAACGTGAGATGATTCGAATATTCAAAAATACATATGCTCAACATTCATTAGATGATTTTGGTGCTGGAAGTTATGAAGCAAAGAGTTTAACAGCAATAATGATCGATTATTGGCGCAGTTCACAAGCTATCAAACATTTAGTTGAAGAACGCTATAGTGGCGATGTACATAAAGTTTTTAAACACTATAATGAGTGGCATGAAGCTGGCAGAAAAATACCGTTGTCAGAGCATTTTGCCATAACGGATTTTTTAAAAGCTCTATAGGATAAAACAGGACAATTATTGATCATTCATCCCTCAAAAAAGCGAATTCGAAAATTTCGAATTCGCTTTTTTGTAAGAAATAACTAAAACAAACGTTGTACAATATTGATTTTAAACACCATACCAATTAAAACCATCTTCGTTTAAATCAATCCAAACATGTTTTGTTGTAGTGTACATTTGTAATGCCTCTATACCTAATTCCCGTCCGATACCACTTTGTTTCATACCGCCAAAAGGTGCTACAGTATCTAACATGCTAAATGTATTGACATAAACAGTTCCTGCTTTTAATTTTTGAGTCATTCGATGTGCGCGTTGTAAATTGGATGTCCAAACGCCTGCTGCTAACCCATATAAGGTATCATTTGCTTGTTGAATCACTTCTTCTTCATTTTTAAAACGAATAATAGATAATACTGGACCAAATATTTCTTCACGTGCTATGGTCATATCGTTGGTAACGTCACCAAATACTGTTGGTGTAAAGTAATAGCCATTTTGAATGTTCTTATGACGCTCACCACCCAGTAATAATGTAGCCCCTTCATCAATACCCTTGTTTACATAATATTCAATTTTTTCTAATTGATCTAAACTAGTTTGTGGTCCCATTTGGGTTCCTTCATCTAACGGATTTCCTACTCGAATTTGTTGAGCCTTTTCGATAAAGCGGTTTACAAATTCATCGTAAATTGTTTCTTGGACAAAAAGGCGAGTTCCAGAAGCACAAACTTGTCCTTGTGCAAAGAAAATACCAAACATTGCACCGTTCACAGCATGCTCTATATTGGCATCCTCAAATACGATATTTGGAGATTTTCCGCCTAACTCTAAACTAACTTCTGTGATATTTTTGCTAGCCGTTTGCATAATAAGCTGACCTGTTTTTGTAGAACCTGTAAATGCAATTTTATCAATACCTGGATGTGAAACTAAGGCATTTCCTGCGTCCTTCCCAAATCCAGGTACAACGTTGATCACACCATCTGGAATCCCAGCTTCTTGAAACAACTTTACCATTTCTAAAATACTTATAGGGGTATGTTCTGAAGGTTTAATCACAATCGTATTTCCTGCAGCTAATGCTGGTGCAAGTTTCCACATCGTCAACATAAGAGGAAAATTCCAAGGTACGATTGCACCAACAACTCCTAAAGGTTCTTTTAATGTGTAATTAAAACGATTACTTGGAGATGATAAAGTGCTACCTTGAATTTTATTAGCCAAACCAGCATAAAACTCTAATACATCTATCATACTCGGAATAGCAATATATTTTGTTTCATTGATTGGCAACCCATTATCTGTTGATTCAATCGTCGCTAATCGATCTATATTTTCTCTTAATATGTTAGCTACTTTCATCAACAAACGTCCTCGATCACTTGGCGTCATATTTGACCATTCACTGTTTTCAAAAGCATTCCGAGCAGCATTAACTGCTATATCAACATCCTCTGCACCTGCTTCTGCAATTTCAGCATATGCTTCTCCAGTAGATGGATTATACGAATAAAATGTTTTACCTAAAACTGCATCTTTCCACATTCCATCAATAAATAAGTGGTACTTTTTCATTGCCGTCCTCCCTAAATTTTGATGATTGAATTGGTACTACATAAATTGTATTCGCTTGCTTTTCTAATAGATGTAGCGTAACAGATACCTGATGAGTGAATTTACTGTTCGTTGTAAAGTCATCTAATAAACGTACAAATTGACTATTTGAGATCATACAGTTTTCAATATAACTAAGTTCTTTTAGTTCTATTTCCACTATATATAAACCTGCAGCAGGTAGTTGATATTGATCATCAACTTCTATATACAATCGGTTATTTTGACGTTTTAAGGTGCCTTTTACAAAATAATTTGCACCTAAATAGTCAGGGATTTTATGAACAAGACCTAAATTTAACAATTCTCGAATTGCTGTTGAACTGATTTTCTTCTTTTTATAATCGACTCTATCGATCACACTTACATCAAAACGATGTTTACTCTCTGTTTGTAACTTATTCATATTCCCTTCTCCTAAATAACCAAAGGTAAAATCATACCCAGCTACAACATGTTTACATTGTAAACCTACTATATAATCTTCTATAAATTGCTTATAGTGAACTTTTGAAAAATTAGGATTAAAGTTTACAATATATACCTTTTCAATGTTTAATTTTTCAAATATATCACATTTATCCTTTAAGGGTGTTAAGTATTGTTCAATTTTTTTCTTATTTGGAATGATGTTATTTGGATGAGGGAAAAAAGTCATTATTGCAAGTTCAAGCGACTTTTCTTTTGCAATGGATCGTGCAACTTCAATCAACGCCTGATGACCTTTATGCACTCCATCAAAAAAACCTAACGCTAATACACATGGTTTTTCTGCAAAAAAATCTTTTACGTCTAATTCTGAATCGAACTGAATAACTTCCATAATCCCCTCTCCCTTCTATTAATGTATTTCTTGATATTTCCCCTCAAAAAATATGAGTGGATTATTTCCTTCTACTACATCTAAACTTGTTACCTCTCCGACATAAAGCGTGTGGTCCCCTTCTACATGTGTGTTAAAAACTTTACAAGTCAAATTTGCAAGTGCATTTTCGATAACCGGAAGATTATTTTGCCATTTAAATTGTACATTCAGATTTTCCTTAATTTGTCCGGCAAAAATCATTGATAAATCTTTTTGATTTTCTGCTAAGAAACTTACTCCAAATTCTCCTGTTTCAGCAATTCTTGCATTCATCTGAGCATTTTCTCCAATAGACACAACAATTAGCTTTGGTGAAAGTGATACAGACATAAAGGCATTTGCTGTCATACCATATGGCTCACCATCTACTGCTGTAGTAATAACTGTTACTCCTGTTGCGAATTTTCCCATTGTATTTCTAAATAAACGATCGTCCATACGAGTCCCCCCTATATTTAGGTTTAATCATTTTCGATGCTAATGAAGAATACTCACTAGCTTTCATTTTTCACCACGACCATTAATGAACATTATCTTTGATATGAAGATTTTTGGTATATATTTAAATCTTTCGAATCTAGAGTAAGATCTAGAAAGAAGATACGAGATCTTCTTTCTAAATCGCAAATATTGGTTTTGCTTGCTTTAATTCACCTGGAGAAGTTGAAATTACTTCACTTGTTTCAATATCAATAACTGTTGATGCCTCTTCAAACCAAGAGTCTGGTGCTTCTGCTCCCCAGAATGTTTGGCGACGTTTATCATTTAAATCCCAGCGAACTGGATTAAAATCTGGATCACTTGTTAAATAATCACCATTATATAGTTCGATTCGATGTCCATCTGGATCACGTAAATATAAGAAGAATGCATTGGATAAACCATGGCGAGCTGGGCCACGTTCAATGTTTTCCGAATATCCTAAGGCTGCTAATACATCGCAACCTTGAATAAGACTCATCGGATCACTTAACCAAAATGCAACATGATGTAGTCTTGGTCCCTCACCATTCATAAATGCAACATCATGAACTGATGGCTTACGGTGTATCCATGCTGCCCATATGCGATCTTCATCATCAGTTGTATATTCAGAACACGAGAAATCAAGTTCATTTAAATAGAAGTTATACGCTTTTTCAACATTTGAAACCATACAGTTGAAATGATCAATACGTTGTGCTTTTGCTCCTTGGTATAAGTCATAACGTTGTAATAAACGTTCAGCCCCATCCATTTTGGCAAAAAATTCAACTGGTAAACCTGAGATATCTTGTACTCGTAATGCACGACCGACTGCATGTTGTGACCCTTCCTCTAACCATTTAATCTTCAAATGATGCTTCTCAAAAAGTGTAGCTAATTTCTCTAAGTCATCTTCAGATCTCACTTTATAACTGATTGCTTCAACAACAGGTTTTTCTGATTTTTTTAATACTAAACTATGATGTACATGTTCTTCTAGACCTCTAAGGTATAGAGCGTCTTCCGTTCTTTCAGTAACAATTAAACCTAATCCTTTTGTATAAAACGCTTCTGATCTATCTAAATCTGTAACATGTAAAATAGCACGTGCTGTACGAATAATATCAAAATTTGTAGCCATTAAAATATCCCCCTATCTCTATTTAAAAAATGTTTTAGATTTTGATAAAGTTGTTAGTAGCTGAACTAGCGGTTTTCCCTAAAAAATCTGTCACACGATTTTTTAAACATTCTTTTGCTTGATAGTTATCAAAATAAGACATTCCCATTCGAATCGGGTCACCGAAGAAATAGTATTCATAATGTGATTGACGACTTCCGAATGCACTCATTGTCATATCCCAAGCTAAACGGAATAATTGAACTCGTTCGTATCCTTCAAGGTTTTTACCTTGTAAGCCACGGTGAATAATTTGACCAATTTCTGGATGATCAAAATCCGCTTGAGTTGGTATTCCCATTAAACCTGATGCACCAAGAATACGAATAATTTCTGTTAATTTTGGATAGATACGTGGGAACCATGTACGTGCTGCATCCAATGCTTCGAAATCAGGTGTCATCGTACCCCATTTATCTAATTTGGCATTATGTTCTGCTCGATATAAATGAGATTTTAGCCCTTCCAGCGTTAGCATAATCTCCGTGCCTTTGTCTTTGACATGTTGAAACCCATCAATACCAATCGCGTCCATCATCGACAATGCAACTCCAAGTACAAATTCAGTTTTAATAATATTTTTTGATACTACTTGGTGACTCATATGCACAACTGCATTTGTTTCTCGGAATGTTCTATTACAAATCGAAGAGTTTCCACAAACAAATACTCGTTCCCATGGTACGAAAACGTTTTCAAAAGATACAATTGCATCTCCTTCTTCAAAACGAGAACCAAGTGGATGATCGTAATCATTTTTGTTGTAATCAAATGATTCACGGCTAATGAATTTTAAGCCTTTTGTATTGTTTGGAATTGCAAATGCAAGTGAATATGGATCATCAAGCTCACCAGCTTTTTTCACTGTTGATGGGAATACTAAAATTTCATCTGTAATACCACCTTGAGTTGCTAATAATCGAATACCATCTACGATAATACCGTCTTTCGTTTTTTCAACAAGATGAAGTGCTACATTAGCATCCTTTTGTTCATGTTGTGCTTTTGCTCTATTTACCTGTGGATGGATCAATGTATGTGTTAAACTAATATCATTTTCTCTTGCATACTCATAATATTTTCGAGCGTTTTCAGCAAACATTGGATCTGCTTCAGCAAATAGTTCGTTTGAAACGCCCATTGCCATTACTTCAGCATTTAAATAATCTGGTGAGCGTCCCATCATTCCTCCAGAAGTTAGCGCCCATTCTTGGATTGCTTCACGACGTACAATAATATCTTCGATCGTTTTTGGTTGTAAAAATGTTGTTCCTACTTTTTCACCTGTCGTGGGTGAAGTATAAAGCATTTTCTCCGGTTTTTGGAATTGTAAATCGTATAAATTTGCCATTGATTTGATGACACCTTGTAGACCTGGATGAGTCGTTACATCTTCTACTCGTTCTCCATGTAAGTAGATATTATTCCCTGCTTTTTTTAATCGTTCAATATATTGCGCACCTGTTTTAGCTCCCAAAAGAATCATCCTTTCGCATTTTATGATTTTTTACCGAATTGTGGGATATGGTGATTTCCAATTGCAACATGAATTACAGTTGGCTCTGTATAAAATTCAAAAATTGCATAATGTCCACCTTCACGACCAATTCCACTCGCTTTTGTTCCACCAAATGGAATTCGCAAATCACGGGTATTTTGAGAATTAATCCAAATCATTCCAGCTTCAATTGCTTGCGCTACACGATGGCCACGAGTTAAATCTTGCGTCCAAACAAAACCTGCCAAACCATATTTCACATTGTTAGCAACTTGTATTACTTCTTCTTCCTCTTCGAATTCAATAACTGCCATAACTGGTCCGAAGATTTCCTCTTGGCAAACCCTCATATCATTGTTCGCATTTAGAAGCAATGTTGGCGGTACATAGTTTCCAGCTTTAAATTGCTCTGGCACTATACCTTGGAATACTTCACAGCCTTCTTCTTTTGCTAATTCAATATAGCTTTTCACTTTATTAAAATGTTCTTTTTCAATTAGTGGCCCTAGTTCAGTAGTTGCATCAAGTGGATCACCAATACGAATATTTAAAACTCGTTCTTTTAACTTTTCTATAAATTCTTTCTTAATGTTTTTATGGACAAAGACACGTGAATTTGATGTGCACCGTTCACCGTTAAAAGAGAAAATGCCCCATATTGCAGCATCCAACGCACGATCTAAATCTGCATCATCAAATAGTATTAACGGTGATTTACCACCAAGCTCCATCGATGTCTTTTTTAATGACTCTGCTGCATTTTTGATAATAATCGAACCTGTTACTGTCTCACCTGTAAAAGAGATGGCTTTTACATCTGGATGTTTTACTAGCGCATCACCGGCAGTTTCGCCAAAACCATGAACAACATTAAATACACCTTTTGGTAATCCTGCCTTATCAATAATTTCTGCTAATTTGTTTGCTGTTAACGGTGATAATTCTGCTGGTTTTAAAATAACAGTATTACCCGTTGCTAAAGCTGGTGCAACTTTCCAAGTTTCTAACATAAAAGGTGCATTCCATGGTGTAATCAGCCCAACGACTCCTAATGGACGATGTAAAGTGTAGTTAATAAAATCATTTTCTACTGGATAAGCCTGACCATGCAAATGCGCTTCTACCATCTTGGCGTAAAAACGGAAATTTGAAGCAGCTCTTTCTGCTTGGTTTCGCGTTTGACTAATTGGCAGCCCTGTATCAATTGCTTCTAAATAAGCAATTTCTTCTGCTTCTTCTTCAATCAGATCTGCAATTTTAAGAATGTATTTCATACGCTCTGAAATTTTTAAATCTTTCCATTGTGTGTCAAATGCTATTTTTGCTGAAGCAACTGCCTCATTTACATCGTCTAAATCCCCAGCTGCAATATTATTGATCTGCTCATTTGAAAAAGGATTTATATTTCCAAAAGTTTTGCCTGATTTTGCAGGCACAAATTGACCATTAATATACAAAGAAATGTCTTTTACAATTACTTGTCTAATGGATTGCTCAGTGATTGAATTTGTCATTTAACTCATCCCTTCAGTATGTATCAAAGTATCTTCAAAATGATAACGTTTACATATTTAGAATAGTGAATATTCTGTTCAATTAAGTTAAGTGAAGATACTTTGTTACAGAAATTTTTATTTTGTAGTAATTGCTTCCGGAAGTTCAACATGCTGAGAAACAATTTTGCGAATTTCATCTTGTAATTGTTGGGTTGGTAAGTCCATTGGTAAACGAAGTACTGGCTTAATTTTCCCCATCATTCCAAGAGCTGCTTTCACTGGTGCTGGATTTGTATCTTTAAACAATACATCATTTAAATCCATCAACGCATAATGTAAATCTTGTGAACGCTTTACATCACCTTCAACCCAAGCGTTATAAACTTCTGCTACTTTATCAGGTACAATATTGGCAGTTGCACTGATATGTCCCGCTCCCCCTATTGCTAGTAATGGGTAACATAATAATTCAATACCTGAATATACATTGAAATCACGTCCACATCGATTAAGTACACGGTTAATGTGTTCAAAATCTTTGTTGGATTCTTTAACACCTATAATATTGGGACATGCTTCTTTTAATTTAACCATTGTATCGATTTCCAAATTGACTGCTGTTCGTCCAGGAATGTTGTATAAGATGATTGGTAAGTTAGGAACTTCATCAGCAATTGTTTTAAAATGCTTGAACAAAGCATGTTGTGAAGGACGATTATAATAAGGAACAATCACTAGTACTGCATCAGCTCCTAGTTCTTCTGCTTTCTTTGTTAAAAGAAGAGCTTCTTGATGATTTGTGGATCCAGTACCAGGGACAAATGGGACACGTCCGTCAATTACTTTTATAGCTGTCTCCATAACTTGTATACGCTCATCAATTGTTAAGGAACTTGGTTCACCAGATGTTCCTGTAACAGAAATACCATGGCTACCACTTTCTATATGCCAATTTACTAGATTTTCAAATGATTCAAAGTCTATTGATCCATCCTCATTAAATGGTGTGATGACTGGTGATATCGATCCACGTAAACGTTTTTTAGCTTCTGCAAAGTTTGTCATGGAATCTCTCCTTTTCTAAATTTTTTGAATTTACTTACAAAAATATCGTATCATGTGGTAAATTAGAATAAAAATACCAATTTCATTCCTAATTAATACAAAAAAAATATAGGTCTTCATTTTTTGCATCCACTCAAAGACGAAGGGGGATTTGTATGGACATCAAACAACTCTATTACTTTTGTACAATTGTTTCAGAGGGACAAATTACAAAAGCTGCAGCTAAATTACATATGGCTCAGCCACCCTTAAGCCAACAATTAAAGCAATTAGAAAGCGAGTTAGGGGTTGTATTATTTGAAAGAAAAGGTCGGAAATTATTATTAACAGACTCAGGTAAAGCACTTTATGAGAATTCTCAAAAGCTTCTCTCTGATCTTGAAGACATTAAAATGAAAGTAAAAGAAATTAATGAAGGGATTCGGGGGAAATTGTCAATAGGCGTCAGTAAGACATGCTTTTCTTACTTACCAGAACGAATCCAGTTTTTCCGTGCTGAATACCCAGAAGTCCTATTCCATATAATTGAAGGTGATACTGCTCAAATTTGCGATTTATTGATGGACAGAAGTATTGAAGTAGCCATTACGCGTTTTCCAATTGATCATGAACATTTTGCAATGAAAGCGTTTAAAAATGAACCTTACGTTTTAATTATCCCTAAGACATGGAAACACTTATTATCAAATGAACATAAAATCACATTAGAAGATGTGCAACAGTTTCCACTAATGCTATTACACCGGATTCATGGAACGGGTCAATATGAAATCATCACAAAAGCATTCAAAGACCAGCACCTTAACCCCCATATTATTCTTGAATGTCCAGACGTTAGTATATTGTTTTTACTAGCAAATTCAGAAATTGGCGCGACGATCGTTCCACTAGGGGCAATTGAGAATATCTCACACGATAATCTTCATGTAGTTGAAATTACAGATGCAAACATTCATTCTGAGTCAGGTATCATTTGGCTAAAAGATCGTCACTTATCCAAATGCACACAATTATTCATTGAATCTTTTGATTCATATTATTAGTTTCTTCAGAAAAAACATTTAGCAAATAACAAAAGGTATCAGAGAGATGTCCTCTCGATACCTTTTATTGTTGTGTATGTTTTTAAGCAAATCTGCAATTAAAGAAATCTTTTAACTGTGAAAATAGTATTAATTAATGATTTAAAACTTTACCAATATCACTACCTGTTTGAGTCTTTACTAAAATTTCATCAAAATTAGATGGCTCTTTAATAGCTTGTCTATTTCCAATCAACGTTCCAACATAGCATGCTATAAATCCAAGTGGTATCGAAACAATCCCTGGAGATGCTAATGGAAAAATAGGATTCCCTACGAAAATTGCTTGCCCTTGAACAGGACTCCAGAAGTTAGGACCTATTACAACTAATAAGATGGTACCTATTAAACCAACAAGCATTCCTGTAATTGCACCGGTTTTATTGAATTTACGCCAATAGATTGTCAATAAGATAACAGGTAGATTTGAACTTGCTGCTAAAGTCATGGCAAGGGTTGATAAAAATGCAACATTGAATTGTTGTAAAAACAATGAAAAAACAAGAGCAATGATTGTAATAACAATAGAAGCAATTCTCACCATCGTCATTTGTTGTTTTTCAGTCGCTTTACCATTTTTGAATATTTCATTATACAAATCATGTGAGAATGCTGTTGCACCTGTAATAACTATACCAGCAACTACGGCTAAGATTGTTGCAAAAGAAACTGCAGATACAAATGCAAACATAAAGCCTCCACCAAGATATTGCGCTAACAATGGAGCTGCCATATTCCCCGCAGGATTTGCTTCAATAATTTTACCTGTCCCCACTAGTTTTGTTGCGGCAAGACCTAAGAAGATTACCATAACGTGGAATAAACCCATAAGCCACATTAGCCAAATAACAGATTTTCTAGCTGTTTTTCCATCCGGAACCGTTAAAAAGCGAACTAAAACATGTGGTAATCCAGCTGTACCTAACAATAATCCTAATGTTAACGATATTCCCTCAAGACTACTCTTATATTTAATTCCAGGGTTTAAAAAGTCTGCACCAAATGTTGTTGCTGTTTTCACTTCTGAAAAAACGCCAATAAAATTAAAGTTAAACTTCATCATAGCAAGTATGAATAAAATAAATGTACCACCTATTAATAAGATCGCTTTTATAATTTGAACCCAACTTGTAGCAGTCATACCCCCAAATAATACAAAAAGTAACATTGCAATTCCTACAAAAATAACAGAAACATTATAAGGAATGCCTAATAATAATTTGAAAAGTGCACCGGCAGCAACTAGTTGACCTAACATGTAAAAAACAGAAATCACAATCGTATTAATAGCTGTTACACCTCGTACTTGTTTATATCGATAACGAGCTGTAATCATGTCACCAAGGGTATATTTCCCCAAATTCCGTAAAGGCTCTGCAACTAAAAATAATATCACTAAAAAAGAAATTAACGCTGGATACATTAAAAAAAATCCATCATATCCAGTTAACGAGAAAGCCCCGATTAACCCCAAAAATGTAGATGCTGACATAAAGTCACCAGCTAAAGCTAAACCATTTTGTCTTGCTGTTAATGCCCCTCCAGCAGTATAAAAAGAACCAGCCGTTTTTGTTCTTTTGGATGCATAATACGTAATGAATAATGTCATGACCGTAATCGCTGCAAACATAATGATGACGCTTATACTCATCTACAGCACCTCCTGATTCTCTAAGATAGATTTTGCCTCTTTATCGAAGTAGTCTGCTTTTTTTAGATAAATACTACTCACAATAAACGCCATTGGAATCATAGAAATACCGTAAATCCATGCCCACGAGAGTTCACCAATTACTTTCCCGTTTAAAAGGTTAGTTGAGATTGCTAAGTACGGCAAAATCAATGAATATAACAAATAAAATAGAGTGTAATAGATCGTAAATCTCTTTTTTTCCCTACACATTTTTACAAAAACATCTGACTTTGCAATTTTGCCATAATCCATCTTACTGTTTTCGTTTTCAAAATTTTCTGTCATTTCTTGAGATGGTTGTTTTAGCGAAACATGTTGTTCTGTTTGAATCAATCACATCATCCCCTTTTCATTATTCAATTGTCTTCAAATTTGACCCCTTTGTGTAAATAAGATTTTCCTAACATCTACTCCCTTCCATATGTAAGCCCTTTCTTTTGAGCTTTTTCAGTCATAGTACCAAAATTTAAACGCTAATGATAATACTAAAAAAGTATCTTATATATACAAAAAATATATTTTAAGTATTTAAATAATTGACTTATATTAAATTTAATAACTATTTTTCCCATAATTTATCCATTACAATCAAAGGAGTGAAGCATATGAATACAATTTATGTAAAGTATCAAGGTACACCACAATTGCAAACAATGACTAAAGAAATGCTCCAACAGATTCCAATTGACTACCCTGTTGGCGGTACGATCTATGGTACTCTACTAAATTATCAAGAAGAATTTAATCAATTAAAACCCCTTCTTACTACCGCGCCATATAATGATTTTCCGAAAGCACCTATACTCTATATTAAGCCTGCTAATACTCTCAATGCACATCAAAAAATTATTCCCTTAACAAATGACGTTGAGAATGTTCAAGCAAACGGAACTCTTGCAATTGTTATTAAAAAAAATGCATACAAAGTAAAAAAAGAACAATATAAGGAGTTCATCTTAGGATATACCATTGCTAATGATATTACGATTCCACATGAAAATTACTATCGTCCCGCAATTCTTCATAAATCAAGGGATGGCTTTTGTCCAATCGGCCCTTATATTGTAAGTGTTGATTCAATATACGATCCGAATAATCTAACAATCTCCACTTTTGTGAATGGAGAGTTAAAAAAACAAGTCTCGACTAGTGGTTTAATACGTTCAATTGGTCAACTTCTTGAAGACGTTACAGAATTTATGACATTATCTGCTGGTGATGTATTACTAACGGGCATTCCATCAAATCCACCTCTTGTAAATGATGGTGATTTGGTTAGTATTACAATCGATCAAATAGGTACTTTGACAAATGAAATTAAAGTATTTTGAGTCATTCAGAAAAAGGAGGAAATCATATGAAGCATGCAATAGTTGCATATAAAGGAAAAATCCATAATGCTATAGAAGAATTTGATTCGTTGCGCTTAGATTCAGGTCAACTTGTTTCTGTAGATGATGTTGTCTGGCTACCACCAGTTAAACCACATACAATTTTTGCATTGGGTTTAAATTACGCAGATCATGCCGCTGAACTATCATTTACTGCTCCAAAAGAACCTCTTGTATTCCTGAAAGGACCAAATACATTAACTGGTCACAAAAGTGAAGCAGTTCGTCCTGAAGATGTTAGCTATATGCATTATGAATGTGAGTTGGCAGTTGTCCTAGGAAAGTCAGGAAAAAATATAAAAAAAGAAGATGCATATGAATACATTAAAGGTTATTCGGTATGTAATGACTATGCAATACGAGATTATTTAGAAAATTATTATCGCCCCAATTTACGTGTTAAAAATCGCGATTCCTTAACGCCAATTGGTCCTTGGCTAGTAGATAAGGAAGATATAAAAGATCCTATGAACTTAGAACTAAAAACTTATATTAATGGTGAGCTTGTTCAGCATGGATCAACGAAGGACATGATTTTTAACATCCAAGATCTAATCGAATATTTAAGTAGTTTTATGACTTTAAATGAAAATGACATTATTTTAACAGGAACACCAAAAGGCTCTGTAGATACAAAAGTAGGTGATCAAGTCCTTACAGAAATTGAAGGGATCGGTTCCCTACAAAATACTATTATTGCTAACCCTGTTTCGGTAAAAGTATAGGGAGGATGAAATAATTTATGCCGCATTTTATATTAGAATATACCGATAATATTGCAAGTCAAGCAAATATCCAGGTACTATTAAAAAAAGTGAATGAAATTTTAATATCGAAAAGTCCCTTATTTCCTGTAGGCGGAATCCGATCACGTGCCATTCAATTACATGACTATTTTATTGCTGATGGTAAAGAAGATTATGCTTTTGTTCATGCTACATTAAAAATCGGAGCTGGAAGAAGTCATGAAGATAAAAAAGAAACCTGTGATGAATTATTTGAAATGATGAAAGATCATTTTAACACAATTTATAGTGAGCGTTATTTTGCACTATCTTTAGAACTATACGAGTTTAGTGAAGCTGGAACATACAAACTTAATAATTTACATCAAAAGTTTAAACAGCAATCTTCAGAAAAGGTATAAACAATTTAACATCAACATTTGAAAAGAGCATCTCGTTTGAGATGCTCTTTTCAAATAGTTTTATTTTTTTAAATTGTATATAAACCTATTTTTACAATAATGGCTGTTCTTCAAATGGTTTTAGTTCAATTAAATAGGTTTGTCCATTCTGAATAAAAGTACCATCAATTCGATCTCTTTTTAATTCGCCTACTATTTTGATTTTAGAACCTTTGAAATTAATAACAATATTGATCATGTTCCCATCCGAATAGATACTTTCTAAAGGATAATTCTTTAATCCTTGCTCTGGAACCGACAATGAACCATCGCTTTTATCTAGCTTCAAATTAATTGTTAAGGGTGTTAGAGGTATTTCAATATTCCCTTCCCATTCACCTAAGAATTTTTCGTTGATATTATCTTCCAACTGTTTTCTATTAGTTCCTGCTCCACAACCGGTTAATAGAATGAGTATAATCAGTAATATTAATAGTTTTTTCATATTTTCCTCCTAGATAAACTTTTAATTATTAGACTATTTACCACTTTTCAAGACTGTCCATCTCTTATGTAAGTATGTTCATATCTATGCGACAGATTCTCTTTCAAGTACCATTTTCAATATATTTTACTTATCTGTAATATTTTAAGTAATACAAATAGATTCTACAGAATTTTAGAAAATACTCTTGTTCAATACTTATCTAATAAAATGTTCTACAAAAAGAAAAAAAGTTAATAATTCACTCTTGACATTATAAGAATATAGCGTTATTATAATTTATGTCATAAGGCAACGGGCGTATGGCGCAATTGGCTAGCGCACCTGACTCTTAATCAGGGGGTTGTGGGTTCGACCCCCACTACGCCCATACTTAAAAAAGAACATCATCTGTTGATGATGTTCTTTTTATTTTTTATGATATTTAAATAATATTTTAATATTATAAAAGAAATAAACTACTAAAAATTAAAAAGTGTTGATCAGTCTTCAATAACGAATCAACACCCTATGCGTATAATTATGAATTAACCAAATTACTCACAATTGAACGATCTAGTAACCATTCTTTATTACTATCCAACAGTTATGAATACATAATTGTCTTTTAAACGAACTTACGCATTATTTTATTTACCACAGTGCATTGCTGCTTCAGCTTCATCCCAAGGTACAACATAGCCTTTTCCTTTTGCGCAAAAAATACTCGAAGAAGTATATTCTGAATCTGCATCTTTATTGTATTTGATGTTCTCGATTATTTCCTTTGAATTATGGCAAGTATCGTAGCCACTATACGTTAAAGATAGTGCACCTTTTCCGTTTGTATACGCTGCAAAGGTAGTGCTGTAATTCATAAATGTAGAAACAGGCACTCTCCCTTTAATAATTGCTTTACTTTCTAGTAGAATTGGTGTTTCAAATTCCCCAAATGCTTGTTGAATATCTGTCATCATTCGACCAACAAGTTCACTAGAAGCTTTCATCTTAAAAGAATAATAAGGCTCTAATAGACTATTTTCAGTTTGTTCAAGGCCTTGACGAATAGCACGATATGTCGCTTCTCGGAAATCGCCACCTTCAGTGTGTTTAATATGAGCTCTACCAGTAACAAGTGTAAATTTGATATCTGTGATAGGAAATCCCGTTAATACCCCATGATGTTCTTTTTCAAAAATATGTTGTTCTATTAATCGTTGATGACCGATTGATAAATCATCTGCATGACATTTATTTTCAAATACGATACCCACACCTCTTTTAGTGGGTTCCATTTTCAAATGTACTTCTGCATAATGCTTCAAAGGTTCAAAATGGCCGTATCCCATAACTGTATGATCAATTGTTTCCATATATAGAATTTGTGGATTTTCAAAATGTACTTGAAGTCCAAAACGTTCTTTTACCACTTCCATCAAAACTTCTATTTGGATAATCCCCATTACATGAATATGTATTTCCTGGAATTTTTCATTCCATATAACATGCAGTGATGGATCTTCTGCATCTAATAACATGAAGTTGGCCAATACATCTTTAATATGTTCTGTTCCCTCATTTACAACTTTAGATTGTAATGTAGGTACAAGCTCAAATACCTGTTTGTTATTAGTCGCTATTTCTCCTATCACATCACCGATAGTAGCTTTTGTAATGCCCGTTACCGCAAAAACTTCACCTGCTTGTATTTCTTTTACCACTCCATATTTATGACCATTATAAAGGCGAATTTCCGTCACTTTTTCTGATAATTCACCAAAATGAAGTTCTTCTCTAACTTTTAACTTTCCTGTTATAGCTTTCATGAATGTGATTCGTTGTTTTTTATCATCATGCCGAATCTTAAAAACTTTTGCAGTAAAAGGTTGTTCATCATTAAAGTTTGTTTCAGTTAAAATCGTTATCTGTTCAAAAAATTCCATGATTCCTATACCTTTTAAAGCTGAACCTTCAGCACACGGAAAGATCTCTCCGTCCTGAATCAATTGGCGGAATTTTTTTAATACTTGATGTCTATTAAGATCTTGTTCCATATACTTTTCAAGTAATTCATCATCTCTTTCAACAATAAAATCAAGCAATTGTTCGGATATAGAGTGTGTAGATAATTGATGTGTTATTGAAAGAATGTTGGGCGAAAGTTCCTGCTGCATTTCTTCAATAACCTTATCTACATCTGCTCCTTCACGATCTATTTTATTGATAAAGATAAAAGTAGGAACATGATACTTTCTTAGCAGTTGCCAAACAGTTTCTGTATGTCCCTCAACACCGTCCGCTGCACTGACTATTACAATTGCATAATCTAATACTTGAATTGCTCTTTCCATTTCAGGAGAAAAGTCTACATGCCCTGGCGTGTCAATAATTGTATAAATATCTTCACCATCTATAATACGTCCTTGCTCGGCAAAAACTGTTATACCACGTTCTCTCTCAATTATATGATTATCCAAAAATGCATCTTTGTGATCGACACGCCCAAGCTCTTTTATACTATTTGTATGATAGAGCAGTTGTTCAGAAAAAGTTGTTTTTCCTGCGTCAACATGCGCTAAAACCCCGATTGTCTTAAACATAATAAGTTCCTCATTTCTTACAACACTAGAAACTAGTATATCTTATACTTGTGGAATTTATCATTTATAAAGTTCTATGTGAATGTTTAGGGTTTGACTTTGAAAAGCTAAGGTATGTAGCAACTTGTAATACGGCAATTTAAATTAACGAAAGAACCGAGCCATCCGACAAGTCTATATTAAATAAAATATGATGCTTCTAATTATCTGCTTTTCTTAACTGACTTATTTTCATTTTATAAATTAGAATGTTGATCTTCGTTTCAGGTGGCTACTCCTCGAAAATGCATACGCATTTTCTTCGTGCGATGTTTTTTCAGTGAAGTTCATTTAATATCCTCCAAAAAAGCGAGACAGGTGAGCCCCCTCAGAGATTGAGGAAAGCGTCCACCTGCAACGGAAATCAATAGATTAGTACCGCAAAAATTATCATTCATTCTAAAATGGAATGATTCAATTCATACTTTTTGGACAGCTCTTTCATTTAGCCTCTATTTATTCCCATTCATATGGAGTTTCTTGGTAAACATAATAGTTTAACCAATTAGAGAATAATAAATGGGTATGTGATCGCCATGTATTTAATGGTTCTTCTGTTGGATCATTATTAGGGAAATAATGTTTCGGAACAGAAACATCTAAACCTTTTGCAAGATCCCGCTCATATTCTTCTTTCAATGTATTAGCATCATATTCTAAATGACCAGTTACCATAATTAACTTTTCATCATTAGAGATAGCGATAAATAATCCAGCTTCATCTGAAGAAGATAAAACGGTTAAATCAGGATGTGCCTCAACCTCTTCCAGTGAAACAGATGTATTTCGCGAGTGAGGTGCTGTAAATACATCATTAAAGCCTCTTAACAACTCAACTGTCGAATCATTTACAGTGTGTCGGAAAACTCCTGTACATTTTTCTGGTAATGGGAACTTTCCAATACCAAAGTGGTGATAAAGTGCAGCTTGTGCGCCCCAACAAATATGGAGTACTGATGTAACATTTGTCTTTGACCAGTCCATAATGGCTTGAATTTCATCCCAAAAATCTACGTCTTCAAATTCCATTAATTCGATTGGCGCCCCTGTAATAATAAGGCCATCAAAACGTCGATGTTTTACTTCTTCATAGGTTGAATAGAATGTTTCTAAATGTGATTTGCTGACATTTTTTGATTCATGTGTTGCAGTATTTAAAAATGTTACATTTGTTTGTAACGGTGTATTTCCTAGTAATCTAAGAAGTTGTAACTCTGTTTTTTCTTTTTGAGGCATTAAATTTAAAATTGCAATATTTAATGGTCTAATATTTTGACTTTTAGATCGTACCTCATCCATTACAAATATTTTCTCTTTTTTTAAAAGCTCAGCTGCTGGTAAATCTTTCGGAATATTAATTGGCATTCGTAAACGCTCCTTTTCATAAAAAATAAAACCTCTTTTCTATGATAAGAAAAGAGGTTTCAAGTAATTTGAGTTCTTCTTTTTCTTATCTTTCAAGACATTGTCTTGTAGGACTTAGCACCTTTCTGCAATGCAGAGGTTGCTGAAGCGTCATTGGGCCATTTCCCTCAGCTTCTCTTGATAAGAATTATGTAGTTAATGTAATCCTAACACTTTCATATCATTAATGCAAACTTTTCTGACAATTAAAATTCAAGCTTAAACGTTGATATATAAAGATTATTAACCTTATAAAGATTGTAGGTTTTAAATATTCCACACAATTTAAGTATTCGTTTTTGTAATTGTTTCATAATCTTATAGGCTTTTCATTCAGTTAGTATATGAATATTCCCTAAAGTCATCTCCTAGCAAAAAACTAATTCTTTACTTAACAAACTTACGTTATAAAGCCCAAATGTTTATGCGGACATTTGGGCTTTATTATAAGCTGTTTAATCAATCTTAAATTTTTTTATAGCTTCTGACAGTTTTTCACTTAATGTAGTTAAGTTTTCAGCAGATGCCGAAACAGATTCAATGGCATTAAGCTGTTCTGTAGAAGAAGCACTTACTTCTTCACACGCTGCTGCCGTTTCTTCTGAAGTTGCAGCCATTTGTTGAGTAAGTTCAACTACTTCATCTTTAAAACGTGTTACACCTACCACACTATTTGAAATCTCAGAGATTGACTTTTCAAGACGATGGATATGACTAGAAATATCATTAAAAGTATTACTTGTTTTATTCACTACTTCATTTTGTGTTTCGAACGTTTCTTTTGTTGCCAACATTTTCTCTGTTACTTGTCTCGATTCTTGTTGTAATGCTAGTACTATTTCTCGAACTTCTTCAGTTGCCTCTGCGGATTGCTCTGCTAATTTTCGAACTTCTTCAGCAACAACAGCAAAACCTTTACCATGCTCACCAGCTCTAGCTGCTTCAATACTAGCATTTAATGCTAATAAATTTGTTTGACTCGATATTTCCATAATTGTTTGCATAATACTATTAATTGATTTAATTTTCGTTTCTAAAGTCAAAATTACAGTTGCCATTTCTGACATACTATTTTCCCACTCGTCAAAGGTGTTATGTAATTGGTTGATTTGTTCTTGTCCACCTTTATTGGCTTGTTGAGCTTCCTTTGCAATCCCCATCATATCTACAGATTTATCATGTATATCATTGATCTGTATGCTTAATGACTGTGTATGTTCACCAGCTGTTTCCGCACGACTTGCTGAATTGCTTGCTCCTTCAGCAATTTCTCCAATAGCTGCAGTAACTTCTTCACTCGATGCACTTGTTTCTTCAGCCAAAGCATTTAATTTAAGTGAGTTCTCATTTACTTCTGTAGATGAATCTTTGACAACCCGAATAATAGAATTCATATTGTCTATCATTTTATTAAAGTCTTGAGATAATTGCCCTACTTCGTCTTTTCCGCTGTAACGGGCATGAACTGATAAATCCCCATTTGCTACTTGATCCATTAACCTTCTTAAAACAGCAATGGGTTTTGTAATCTTAGCAATCACTAAGACAAGTACTCCAAAAAGGATCGCCAACAGAATTATTGAAACAATGACAAACATATTACGAATGTCTGAGGCTGTTTGATGAATTTGTGTTTGATCATATACAGCCCCAATTTTCCACTTCAAGTTTGGCAAAGTATTGTAAATAGTTATATACGATTTTCCATTTTCATCGTCGTATACAACCCCTTTTTGTTTAGAGCTATCAAATATTTTTTTCACATATGAATATTTTGATAAATCTTGACCTGATTTAGTTGGATGTACAATTGCTGTACCATTATTTCCAATAATAATAGGATAACCTTTAAAACCAAGTTCTGTTTTTGAAATTTCCTTTGATAAGTTTGATAATAAGATATCCGTACCTACTACACCAATAATTTCCCCATTTTTCACAACAGCTTTTGCAGCTGAAATTGTATATTCTTTAGTTGCCTGATCTATGTATGGTTCAGTCCAATATACCTTATTTGGATTATTATAAGCATTTTTATACCAATCTCGTGTTGTAGGATCAAAATCAGAACCCAAATCTACTTTTGGTAAAATATCTAAATGTCTATTCGTTTGTGCATAGTATACAGAAGTAGTTGAATTATATATCGATAAGAAATCATTAAATTTCGCATCTATGTTTTTTATAGATGATTTTCCTTTATAGTTAAGTACCTCATTTGACTTAGAAAATTGAATAAGCCCTTTTTCATAGTTTCCTAAATAATTTTCAATTGATGAAGACATTCCATTTACAAGTACTTGGCTTTGATCTATTAAACTTGCATCAGTCTTTTGATTCACTGTATAAGTACTGATAACATTTAATAAAACTAAGCCGACAGATACTAAGGCAATAACTGTACTAATAATTTTCCACTTGATTGTTTTACCCATTTCTTTCTTTTTCCCTTCCAAGCCTGTAGTAATAAATACTAAAACAACTTAAAGTCGAATTAGTTAAATAGACTCACAAATTTTTCACTTTACAAGTATAACAAATTTCGACAATATTTTTTACAAATAATTTATTTTTTTATGAAAATTCATACTAGTACTTGATTTTTTCGAAATATGAACATTTTAAGGAACAAAATCTATTATTTAAACAATAAAATCACATTGATATTTAAAATTTTTTGTATTACTCTGTTATATAATAGATAATTATGATAGAATATTTGTTAAATTTATATTTCAACTAAGGAGTGCTTACTAGTGAAAATCGAACGATCAAAGAAAATGGCTATGTTTCCAAAAGCAATATTCGGAGATTTAAAGGCCGCCGCCACTCGTAAAGCAGCTACTGGTACTAAGATAATAGATTTAAGTCTTGGTAGTCCTGATCTACCACCAGATGAGAAAGTTCGTACAGAGCTTTCAAAACAAGCAGCTTTGGCTAGTTCTTATGGTTATACTTTAGGCGGAACAAAAAAATTCTATCAAGCTGTAGCGAATTATTATAAACGCCGCAGCAATGTTGATTTAGATCCCGAAACAGAAATTATTCAAACGATGGGTTCACAAGAAGGTTTAGTGCATGTACCAATGGCCTTTTGCAACCCTGGGGATTACGTTTTATCAACCAATCCCGCCTATGTAGCCTATGATGCCGGTATTCACTTAGCCGAAGCGATTCCTTATTATATGCCTTTGAAAGAAGAAAACTCTTTTTTACCTGACTTTGATGCAATTCCTATAGAAGTTGCAGAGAAAGCTAAATTAATGATTTTAAATTTACCAGGTAATCCAGTACCAGCTACGCCATCTGAAGAGTTTTTTTCAAAAGTAGTTGCCTTTGCAAAAAAATATAATATTATTGTACTTCATGATGCTGCCTATTCAGAGTTCTATTTTGATGGTGGAAGTCCAATGAGTTTCTTATCTACTCCTGGTGCAAAAGAAGTAGGTATGGAAATTAATTCACTTTCAAAAAGCTTTAGTTTAGCTGGTGCACGCATCGCTTATATCGCAGGTAATGCTGAAATGATTTCTATTATTCAAGAGCTTAAATCCAATCTTGACTTTGGTACTTACCAACCTATTCAAGATGCAGCATGTGTAGCTTTAGATAACGCTGAAGAAATTACAGATCGTTTACGTGCTGTATTTACTAAGCGCCACCATACTTTAATGGAAGGTTTAAAAAACATCGGCTGGACGGTTACTCCTTCAAATGGGGGTATGTTCGTTTGGGCAAAATACCCTATGCAAGAACTGAATGATATCGAATTTGTTTTCAAAGTAATTGAAGAAACAGGTGTTGTATTAGTACCTGGATCAATCTTCGGCGAAGCCGGAAAAAATTACGTACGTGTCGCATTAGTTCAAGACCAAGCACTTTTAAGTGAAGCCATTGAACGTCTTGGAAAACTTTCTAAGATTGAAGCTTAATTTAATACGATTGATTGAGAAAACCGAGTTTACTAGATGTAGACTCGGTTTTTTTACATATATTTTAGTTTGAATTATGAATACTTTTGGATTTCTCATGGTTTTTTGCTCTATTTGAGCTCCTTTTTGC
Organism: Rummeliibacillus pycnus; assembly: GCF_002884495.1. Taxonomy (GTDB): domain Bacteria; phylum Bacillota; class Bacilli; order Bacillales_A; family Planococcaceae; genus Rummeliibacillus; species Rummeliibacillus pycnus. The sequence continues at coordinate 1,163,224 of NZ_KZ614145.1, forward strand.
TTTACTCTGGCTCTCTTTCAGTTGTGCCAGGGAAGATTAAAAAAATAATTCGCCCCTCATATTTTTCACTTCAATTATTAATATATATTTCTCAGCATTCACCTTGTAAGCCTGCTTGAAATCTATTGAATTCTTCGAGTATAAAATATTGTTTTGAATGATTATGGGAAAGTCTAACTTGCATTCTTTCAATTGCAGATTGTACTAGTGGGGAATTTCTTACTAAAAAATAAGCATCACTTCTTTTATGAATTTTAATTAGACACTAAATTAAATACTCTGATTGAATCTTACGTTTACTATAAATAAATATTCTAATTATTACAATATTTTCTATCCTTACAGCTAATTATTTTATATTATATAGACTATCGAGGTCCATAAAAAACAAACTCCCCAATATAGAAAATACTGGCATTAAGGAGTTTGCTCATTATTATAATATTACCCAAAGCTGCGGAGTTGCTTTGGGTGGAATTGAGAGTGTACACATTTTGTAAAAAGCAGCACACTCACAATTCCTAAAAATACCATCTTTGTATTTTAATAATCCTGTAGATGAACGAATCACAGTATTCTCATCTATTCGTGTTAGTAATTGATCGGCCAGCAAATTTGTCTTCTCATTATATTGACCAATAGTGACTGCAAAAAATTTTTCTTCTTCATTTACTACAAAAAGCGAGGGATGATATTCAAGTGACACTTTTCCTGATTCAAAATTTTGATTCTGAACATAGGCTTGAAAATATTGTTCAGCTTTTAAATTGTTCGGTTGCAAAAGATCAAATCCTCGGCCATGTACAATAGGAGTATTTTGTAATTTCAAAAAGATGTTATGATTTGAAAATTTAAGATTACATTTAACTAGATATTGCTCTTCTATATGAATAATTTGCCCCTCTAAACATTGATACCGCATTAAAAGTTCCCCCCTTCTGCTATTATATATCACCTCTTAATATTAAACTTTTATCTCCTATCTATACTTCACTAGTCTTTTATTTAAAATAAAAAAATAGTGCTCCCCAATAAGTGAAAAGGTACCCGTTTCCTTTTCGCTTATTGTTAGCACTAAAAAAGAGGTTATTTGCTAGTGAATGGCGGTTCTCTGAGCGCATTAATTCACTGTTGTTAACTCACTGTTGTTGTTGCTGGAATTATAGCTTGCAAAATTGCAACTGCTTCATCAATTTCGTCATAACTTACCGTTAGTGGTGGTAATAGACGTACAACATTTTCACCAGCTGCCACCACCAATAATCCATTCTTTTCTGCAGTATCAACGATTACAGAAGAATTTTCGCAAGTTATACCTTGTAAAAAGCCCATTCCTCGAACTTCGACTGTTTCAGGCAATGCGTCAACTAATTTCTCCTTCAAATATTGAGATTTTTTCTTCACATTTTCTAAAAAAGTTTTATCAAAAATTTCATTTATAACAGCGGTTGCAACTGACATGGCTAATGGATTTCCACCAAAAGTAGAGCCATGAGTACCTGGTCCAAAACTATCGTACAGTTCTGCTGTTCCAAGCATTGCACCGATTGGGAATCCACCAGCTAAACCTTTTGCGAGCGTCACAATATGTGGTTTTAATGCAGTTTGCATATATGCATAAGGAGTACCTGAACGACCAATACCTGTTTGTACTTCATCCACAATACATAAAATACCTTTATCTTCGCAGACTTTTTGAATAGCTTCGGCAAATTCAGGTGCTATGACATGAACGCCACCTTCGCCTTGGACCACTTCTAACATGATCGCTGCTGTTTCATCGTCAACTGCAGAAAGTAAAGCTTCGACATCGTTATAAGGAAGATATTCAAATTTTTCAACAATCGGTCCAAAGCCACTATGTACTTTCTCTTGACCTGTTGCTGACATTGCACCGAAAGTTCGACCATGGAAAGAATGTAAAAAAGTAATGATCTTATGTTTGCCTGTATGTTTTCTTGCCAATTTTATGGCTGCTTCATTTGCTTCTGTACCACTATTACAGAAAAATGCATGTGATAAGTGAGTACCCTTAACTAATTTTTCCGCTAATTGCTCTTGATACTTATTTTGAAATAAGTTAGAAGTATGCCATAATAGCTCACTTTGATGTTTGATCGTTTCAACTAAAATTGGATTTGCATGGCCAAGACTTAATACGGCAATACCACTTGTGAAATCCAAATATGTCTTACCATTTTCATCCCATACTTTAGTACCTTTTCCTTTCACAAGTTGAATTGGTCTTCTTGTATAATTTCCAAATAATGCGCTCATAAACGAACACCCTCTTTTGCAATTTTTGTTCCTTCAAAATACTGATTGACGATATGAATTTCTGGAATGCCAGATTCTAAACATTCAACAGCTGCTTTTACTTTTGGGATCATTCCACCAAAGATATCTTCTGAATTAATCCAATCATTAATTTCTTCTGGATTGACTTCTTCTTTCACTTCACCTTGTATCTTAATACCATTTGTATCAGTTACAAGAACTAAAGCTTCTGCTTTTATAGCTAGTGCAATATCACTTGCTACTGTATCCCCATTAATGTTAAGTGGGATGCCATCGCTCGTTGCTCCAAAACAAGCAATGACAGGAATTTGACCAGAATGTAAATAACTTTGTATTTTTTCATCATGAACTTTTTGAATTTTTCCTACATAACCGTAAACATGTTCATCGAGAAAATCACTTTCAAAAATACTACCATCCATCCCATTTAATCCAACCGTTTGAATATTTGCTGATAGAAGTTGGTTGGTTAAGAAAGGATTAACTTTTTCCACTAGTGCATTTTGAACGATTCCAACAGCTTCTTTTGAAGTATAACGGATACCATTAACCGTTTTATAAGCTATGTTATTCTTTTCTAATTCTTCATTGATCATTGGTCCACCACCATGGACAATGACAATTTGATAGCCTTCTGACAAATACTTTTTAAGTGAATCAAAAAAGGATGAGTGCAGACCAGCTAACATACTTCCACCTAATTTAATGACAAGTTTCTTAGGATCTGTATGTGGCATTGATTTGGACATAGTCATATGTTAAATCGCACCCCCATGCTGTTCCTTTTCCTTCACCGATTCCAAGATCCACAGCAATTTTCACTTCATTTTGTTTTAAATAGTCCGTTAACACTTCTTCTGAGAAAGGAATTGGTTCACCAAATTGTACTACCGTTGTAGAACCAATTTGAATAGTGATTGTTTCTGGATTCACAGTCATACCACTATAACCTACTGCACAAATAACTCTTCCCCAGTTTGCATCACAACCAAATACAGCCGTTTTAACTAGTGATGAACCTACGACTGTTTTGGCAATTTGCAATGCTTCTAAATCTGTTTTTCCTCCTGTTACGTTAACCTCTATAAGTTTTGTGGCTCCTTCACCATCTTTTGCAATCATTTTAGATAAGTCTTCACAAGTCGCATTAAACGCTTCTGTAAATGCATTCCAATCAGGATGAGATGGTGTTAACTCATTGTTTTCTGCCAAACCATTAGCAAGAACAAGAACTGTATCATTTGTTGATGTATCTCCATCAACTGTAATAGCATTAAAAGTTTTTTCAGTTGTATCTGCAAGTAATGCTTGTAGTGTTTCATGGCTAATATTAGCGTCAGTTGTAATGTAAGCGAGCATCGTTGCCATATTGGGCTTAATCATTCCAGAACCTTTTGCCACTCCCGCAATAATTACTTCTTTGCCATCAATTTTAATTGTATAGGCAGTATGTTTTGTGGCTGTATCTGTTGTAAGAATAGCTTGAGAAAAATCAAGGGCATCTTCTAACTGCGAGCCTACTTCAATCTTTTCAATTCCTACTTTGATTGTATCCATTGGCATTAATTCGCCAATAACTCCGGTTGAGCAAACACCTACCAAGTTTTGTGAAATCCCTAACTTTTCAGCAGTTAATTTTTGCATTGTATAGGCATCTTCTAAACCTTGCTTCCCTGTGCATGCATTTGCATTTCCGGAATTCACAACGATGGCTTGCATTTTCCCTGTATGGTGTACCACTTCTTTTGATATTAGCAACGGCGCTGCTTTAATTACATTTGTAGTGAATACTCCTGCAACATTTGCAGGGACATCACTCACTAAAAGAGCTAAGTCTTTCTTTTTATGCTTTACACCACAATGAATTCCTGCTGCTTTAAATCCCTTTGGCGAAATCAGATTATGGCTTGCACTTCTCTTTAGGTTTTCTGTTACTATCGTCATGTCTATCGCTCCTTATATCCAAATTGGTATTTGTTTTAATCCACTTGTTTCTTCAATCCCAAACATTAAATTCATATTTTGAATGGCTTGCCCTGCAGCACCTTTAACTAAGTTATCTATAACTGAAATAATGGTTGCACGTCCGGTTCTTTCGTCAATATTAATATGAATATCGCAATAATTTGTTCCACGTACTTGAGATGTACTAATTTTTGATGCATCTTCTAAAATTCGAACAAAAGGATGTTGATCGTACTTGTCATGAAGACTATTTAGAAGATCGTCTTTTGTTATTCCTTTTTGCAGTTTTGCGTAGCTAGTTGCCATTATTCCTCGATTCATCGGAACTAGATGCGTTGAAAAAGTAATTGGCTGATCTGTGTGGGCAAACATTGACATTGCCTGCTCAATTTCAGGAATGTGTTGATGCTTATTAATTTTATAAATTGATGTATTATCATTTGTTTCACAAAAATGATTATTTGCATTTGGTTTATTCCCAGCGCCACTTATTCCACTTTTCGCATCGATGATTAGATTCTCTGAATCTATTAGTTCATCACGTAACAGTGGAAGGAGAGATAACAAAACAGCTGTTGGATAACATCCTGGATTTGCAATCAATTTTCCTTTTTGAATTTCTTTACCATTCCATTCTGTTAATCCGTATACACTTTGTTCAATTAATTTTTGAGGTGCCGGGGACAATTTATACCACTTTTCATAATCTTCTGTATTTTTTATCCGAAAGTCACCTGAAAGATCAATTACTTTAACGTTCTCCGTTAAAATTTCGGGAATTAGTTTGCTCGATACCCCAGATGGCGTACTGGTAAAAATAACTTCTAATTTTTGCAATGCTTCAGGTTCAATTTTTTGTAATGGTTGGTCTATAATTTTTCGAAGGTGTGCATATTTATTCGAAAATACGATTCCTTCTTCAGAAGATGAAAATAGATGTATGTTTTCAATTTCTGAATGATTATACAATAACCTTAATAATTCTAGACCTCCATACCCTGTTGCTCCAATTATTCCAACCTGCATTGCTCTCACCTCTTGTTTATGATGTTACTATTATATTTCTGGATATTTATAAAGTCAATTGTATTTTTATTATTTATTGAATTTTTTATCAAAAATAAATCGATTCAATATTTCAGCATAAAAAAATTCTGTTGACAATTAAGTGTCAACAGAATTTTTTAGTTATTATTTGTTTTTTTCCAATCATTAATTTCATATTCTAAATCTGGATGATCTGTATATTTGTTGTATCGTTTTTTAAATAAATAAAATAGATGTGTAACAAATACTTTTAATACTGCATATCCTGGGATCCCAAGAACAACCCCTGGGACACCAAATAGAGAACCTGCTGTTAATAATACGAAAATAATTGTTATAGGATGTACATGTAGTGATTTCCCCATGATTTGTGGTGATATAAATTTACCTTCAACTAATTGAACAATCGTCCAAACAACAGCTAATTTTAGTAGCATAATTGGTGTATTTACAACAGCAATTATAGCTGCTGGAGTAATTGCAATAATTGGCCCTAGATACGGTACAACACTTGTTAACATTGCTAACACACCTAAAACAACCGCATAGTCTAAACCGATAATTAAAAAACCAATCGTTACCATAACACCTATACAAAATGCGACTAAAATTTGCCCTTGTATATAGCTACTTATTTGATGATCTGCTTCATGCAGTACATGTGCAGCATCTTCTCGCATTCTTGGTGGTAGAAGTTTTAGTATATATTTTGGTAGCTTTTCACCATCTTTAAGCAAGTAAAACAAGATGAATGGAACTGTGACGATTGCCACGATAATTCCCGTTAATGTTGAAATAAAACCTGTAATACCAGTTGCTAGACTTGTTCCTAATTCTTTTGCAGCATCCTTCACAGTGACATTTAATTGATTTGAAATATTATTTAATACTTCATTTATATTAAAATTATATTTTGTTAATGTTTCACTCAAACTTGATTTCTCGATCATATCTTGAACTGAATGGACTACTTGCATAAAGTAATTCGGAAATTCTTGTATTAAATTCAAAAATTGACCTTTTAAAAATGGAAATACAAGTGTAACAAATAACGAAATTAGACTAAGACCCACTATATAAATCATCAAGATTGCCCAGATTTTCGGTATTTTCCATTTCATCATTAGATGCAAAACAGGTCTTAGTAAGTAATACAAAATCATTGCTAATATCACTGGTAATACAACTGTTTTTATAAAAACGATAATGGGATAAAAGATGAAGGAAATTTTATCATATATTAAAATAATGCATCCTAATAATAGTAAAGTGATTAACCCAAATAACAGATTTTTGCCACCAAGAAACTGGATAAACCTCGTTGAAAAGAATGAGCGTTTTTCTGGTTGCAATGAATTTCCCCCTCTTTTATTACACATTCAAATCATTACATCTATCTTCCTATTTCCATTATACTCCGATATTACTTATTGGAACCAAGAAAATTATCTAGAGCTTGCTTATTTTGCTGAAGGTTTATTTCAAGTACAGAACCAGCTTGTGGATAATAACCAAAATTATAACTATGCTCTACAGGAATCGTTAGACGTTGCATTTTAATATTTCCTTTGAGAAGTGGCAAAATGAATGATAATTCTTCTTGATTTGTAATATCTGTCTCTACATAACCTTTCACGGCACCTAATAGTTTAGGGTAATTTTTATAATTCTTAGGTGAAAGAGCTTCTTTTTTTAATGCTTCTAAGGCTTTTTGTTGACGATCAACGCGACCAAAATCACCTAAGTTATCGTGACGAAAACGTGAGAATCCTAAAAGTTCTTTACCATTTAAACGCTGTTCACCTTTTTTCAAACTAACGCCAATATTCTTAGACATATCATGATCTACATATACTTTGACACCATTTGGTGCGACTATATCCACTAAAGACTCAAAGCTTTTAAAATCGATTAATGCATAATGATTAATTTCTACCCCAAAAGTATTTTTTAGAGTATCTTTTAGTAATTGAACGCCACCTAAATAATAAGCTGTATTTAGTTTATATGATTGGTATCCTGGTATATTGGCATAAATATCACGCATAAAAGATACCATTTTCACATCATTCGTATCTTTGTTCCAAGAAACTAAAATCATGGAATCTGTTCGTGATCTTGCCTCTCCTCGCGTATCAATTCCTAGTAAAAGGATATTTTCAATATTTGATTTGGATTGTGGATCACCGTTAAATTGTTCTGTTTTTTTCGATATTCCTGTACTTGATGCTAGTTTTTCACCAGCTTTATACTGTGTATAGGAATAAGCACCAACAATTACCGCTAATAATAATACTATAATAAAAAAGGCACGACCTTTTCTTAGTTTTCGTTTTTTCTTTCGGACATGAGTATGACGCTTTTCGTCCATATGACTTTCCCCTTTCGTTACTCCTTTTTTTCTAGGAAGTTATCATGTAAACTACATAATAGATGTAGAAGCTATTCTACGCAAGTATGATTAACTAAAATTGACTTAAGGAGGTCGTATGAATGCCAACAACCACATTATCTACTGCTACTTTTGCTGGCGGCTGCTTTTGGTGTATGGTTAAACCATTTGTCGAATGGGATGGTATACATAGCGTAATTTCAGGTTATATGGGTGGACACTTAGAAAATCCTTCATATGAAGATGTTAAAAAAGGAAACTCCGGGCATCTAGAGGTTGTCCAAATTGTCTTCGATGAAAACATTTTCCCATACGAAAAATTACTAGAAATTTTTTGGCAGCAAATTGATCCAACTGATGATGGTGGACAATTCCATGACCGCGGAAGCAATTATTGCACGGCTATTTTTTATCATACCGAACAACAAAAGATAGAAGCAGAAAAATCAAAACAAGATTTAGCCAATAGTGGCCGCTTTAAAAAGCCAATTGTAACTCAAATTAGAGCTGCTGAAACCTTCTATCCTGCTGAAGATTACCATCAAGATTTTTATAAAAAGAAACCTGAACATTATAAAAAAGATCGCGCTGCATCTGGTCGCGATGAGTTTCTACAAAAAAATTGGTAGTCACATTCATATGTAAGGACGCTCAAGATTAAAAATGGATGCATATAGGGTACATCACTTTTTGTTGTGTACCCTTTTTCACATTTCTATTATAAAATTTCTCCAATAAACTTATAATTATACATTTTTCTTATAAAAATACTTGCCATTTATTTGGAAAATGAAATAATAAGAGAAGAAAAATTTATGAAGAGGTGACATCAGTGGATTTGTTTTTAGTGATCTTACCGGTATTAATCGTCTTCCTAATTGGTTATATCGGACAAAGAGTCATCGGTTTTAATATCAAAAATATTTCTACCGTATCGTTGTATTTAATGTCTCCTTTTTTAGCTTTTCGTACATTTTATACAACAGCATTGACAATGGATTATTTATACATATGTTTGTTTGCAATTTGTTTGGTGATCGCATTATTTCTCATTACTTGGATTTGGTCTCACTTTCTAAGAGCTGAGCGATCTGAACTATCAGCTATGATGCTTGGCGCTGTCTTTATGAATAGCGGTAATTATGGTGCACCAGTCGTTTTGTTTGCATTAGGTTCTCCTGGATTTCATATTGCAGTCATCATTATGGTTCTCCATTCCTTATTTATGAATTCTTTAGGCATATTCTTTGCAGCAATTGGTGGAAAAGGACAAGCAACAGTTAAACAAGCATTACGTAATGTTTTTAGAATGCCAGTTTTATATGCCTGTATTATTGGAATAATTCTTCAACTGATGCACGTACATGTTCCAACATCAATAATGAATGGAGTGGACTTAGTTGCTGATGCTTCCATTCCTGTGGTCATGCTGGTATTAGGAATGCAACTTGCCACTATTAAGAAAACTCGCGTAAAATATCGGTTCGTCTCTTCTGTTAGCTTCATTCGAATTATTATTTCGCCACTTATTGCGGCAGTCATATTATGGTTTATGCCAGTAAGTGATTTAATAAAGTCCGTTTTAATTATTCAAGCAGCAATGCCTGCAGCTGCTAATACAACAATGCTTGCGTTACAATTTGATACAGAACCAGATCTAGTGTCATTTACAACATTTGTTACAACAATGATTAGTATTTTCAGTATCCCTGTAGTCATGTATTTTTTAGGAATTTAGAAGAAATTCAAGGAGATATCCCGTTTTAAAAACGATTTCTTCAAAATAAAATTTAATTTAAATATAAAGCGAGGTTTTACGATGAATAAAATTCCTCCAGTTGCGTTATTATTAATAGCTACCATACTCTGGGGTGGAAACTTTGTTATTGGGCGAGCTGTTGCAAATGATTTGCCACCGTTTACTTTAGCATTTCTAAGATGGTGTGTGGCGTTAATTGTTTTTCTACCAATTACATATACAGCACTTAAACGTGATTGGCTTCAAATAAAAAAGCATTGGATTATTGTTATCATATTAGGCTTTACTGGAGTAGCAAGTTTTAATACCCTAGTTTATATTGCGTTACATTACACTACATCCATCAATGCATCGTTGATGAATATGTTAACACCTGTTATTATTTATATCTTGTCTTTTATTTTCCTTAAAGAAAAATTAAATCGAAATCAAGTTATTGGTACAGCGTTTTCTCTCATTGGTGTTATGACCATTATTTCAAATGGATCACTAAAAACACTACAGCATTTTACATTCAATAAGGGTGACTTGATTGTAATCATTGCTGTAGTACTATGGAGTATCTATTCATTATTAGTGAAACAGTATGCAAAAGAACTTCCTGGACAATCAACATTTCTCATTTCAATTGTTGTAGGAATCGTTATTTTGTTACCATTTTATATACATGAATCCTTGACCACTACAATGGCTATTCATTGGTCACTGACTTCAATTTCAGCTGTACTTTATACAGGTATTTTAGCATCAATAGTTGCCTTTATCGCTTGGAATACAGGGGTTATTAGATGGGGAGCTAATCGTGCAGGGATTTACTTAAACTTTATTCCAGTTTTTGCATCAATTTTTGCTGTTCTTTTCATAGGTGAAACGCTCCTTACTTCGCAATTAATAGGTGGTCTCCTTGTTGTTTTAGGTGTCTATTGGACAAGTCGCAAAATCATCAAAACTGCTTAATATTTCTAGCTTAATGATTGATTTAAAGAGATAACAGTTTGTCTTCAAAAGAAGTTGAAGAAGTTGTCTAGAAAGTATAACCTAAACAAAACAATACTTTTTTTGCTATATTAATTTTCATTTCAGGTAGACGCTTTCCATTCCAATCAACAGGTGTATGTTCTAAATAAAAAATCTGTTTACTTTCAATTTAGAAATAAGCAGATTTTTTTCTTTTCTATAATATCTTATTTGAACAAAAGCTACTTTTTAATTGATCCCCCATTGAAAAAAAGTGAGGTAAATAAACAAAGTCATTGTTTTGATTTCCTTTCTATATTGTTCTTTAGTTTTCTCAATAGTCTCTTCTCATAAGGAGGGAGCCACCACTACGAAAAATTAACGGATTAGCACCATAATAATTTCTCTAAGTGATTTTATATGACTTTTTGAACATCCCCTCTTTATTTTCTAAAATCCCTCCCAAATGTTAATACTTTTAACTTAGTTATAATTTTCCAAATAGATATTATGCAATACTACTACTCTACGTCTAAATATTCATTTTTCAAATGTTACAATTTTTACTTGCCATTTGTAACATTTGTAATATATAGTTTAGTCAAGGAGGAATTATCCATGAAAAAGAAAACGATTTATTCAATTATAACGCTCGCAACTTTAGCTTTTGGAACATTTTCTATTTTACTATCACCAACGGCTTCAGCGGTCTCATCTAATGTTACAAATGTTACAAAAAATACAGGTAGCGAACATACTCCTACATATAAAACAGCATCTATTAAATCATTCAAAATAATTCGTACTAATAAACCTTTAAAAATATATCAAAAAGCTTCAACCAAAAGTAACGTGATGGATTCTATTAAAAATGGTCAAGGTGTTGTTGTTTTAAAGAAATATAGCAACGGATGGTCTAAAATCTCATTACAATTTAACGCAGGATTTATACAAACAAAATATTTATCTAGTGTAAAAACTAATAGAAAAACTAATTTTGCAATGAATACACAAAAAACATATTCATATTATTCCCCAGAAAATAAAGGTTCAGGTTTTAAGACATACTATAAGGCAACTTTTAAACATCTATATGCTGCCAATAAAACATTAACTAATTTTTGGTATTTTAATTCTGAACCTGATGCAATTGGAAGAATGGAATTTGAAACTTCTAAGGGACTTTATGTAGGATACAAGGATATAGGTATTGCAACTTTAGCCATCGAATATCCTGTAAAACGAAACAATTCTTGGAAGGGTCTTGATGGTCAAATATTAAAAATTGTTGAGACAAATAAAGTTGTTAAAACAAAGGCAGGTATATACAAAAATGTAGTTGTTGTGAAAGAAGGTAAAGGTAAAAACTATTCGTACTATGCGCCTCAAATTGGTTTAATCAAACAAATTTTTAATGGCAGGACAATTAACGAACTTACTTCAATCAAATAGCTCCGTGGCGTATCAAATTGAGTATTACCAAATTCCTTTTTGATACCCCTTCATATATATTATTCCGTTCAAAACAAGTGTTTTTTGTTTTGAATGCTAATTAAATCGATTGTGTTTTTTCGAGCAGTAAGATTCCCTTTTCTCTCTTAGTTGAGATGTATTAAAGGGATCTTACTGCTTTTAAATTTGAGTAACCAACTAAAAAACTATTGCAAAAAATATTGGTCGAACTGCTTTTTAGCATTATAAAACTTTGTTTCTTTCCCTAACGATTATTTTTCGAAAAATAATGTTATAATGTATATCTATGTTTGATATGAAAGGCGTTGAAAGACTTGATTTTAAAAAATTTGCCCAAAAGATTAGAAAATTATGAGCATATCCATTTAATTACACATACAGATTTAGATGGTGTTGGACCATCAATTGTGTTACGTGCATATGGCATTACACACTCACCTTACTATGTTGAAACACGTAAAGTGGATGAAGCTGTACAAGCTCGTTTAGCTGAATTAAATGATCACGAATTATTAATGATTACTGATTTATCTGTTAATGATGAAACGGCTGAAATGATTGAAAAGGTCAATCGTAAACCTGATGGTCGCTATGTTATTTTAATCGACCACCACGCATCAGCAATTGCATTAAATAATTATGAATGGGCTACTGTTCTTCCTTCAGTAAATGATATTAAAATGTCAGCAACTACTTTAATTTTTAAAGCTTTAAAAGATGCTGAATATGAAGTATCTCCGATTATCCATGTTACAGACGAAGAAAACGATGAAATTGAAACTACACCCGATTATTCTGTAGTTGAAAAAGAACTTTTCTTTGATCGTTTAGCTCATTTAGTTGAAGATATTCGATTATATGATACATGGGACTGGAACGTACTCTCCATTCAAGAAGCAGCTGATTTAAATACTATTTTCTACGCTAGACGAAGACATGATTTTATCGATGCACGAATGGATTATATTTTAAATGGTCAATTATTTACGCCTGAAGATACTGCCTACCTTGAGTTTTCTAAAGATGAACTACGTAAAATATTAAAGAAAAAATCAAAACAAATGGTCATCGTACCTAATTTCCAATTAAAAGGACACGAAACACCTTTAAATATCGGTGTTGTCGAAACAGATTCCTATTATAGCGAATTAGGAAACCATCTAGCTGAAAAATACACTGAAGAAATCGATGTAGTATTTATCATAAGTCTTGTCAAAAATCGAGTTTCACTCCGCTCCATTGGGGACTCCATCAATTTATCTGAAATTGCAAAAGCTTACAATGGGGGTGGCCATCCAAATGCCTCTGGTTGTGATCTTTCCGAATTAGGACCAGAGTTTTTAACTGCAGTAATTGAAGCAAGTAAAAATAAATAATTTTTAACATAAAATGTAAAGTATACAACCCCTTTTTGGGGTTGTATTTTTTTATTTAGTAAAGCTATGTACTTTTATTTTAATATTAAAATGTCTGTGATTTTCTTTATTTTTTAGTTAACTTTTCCTCTAATCAGTAAAAAAAAATTAATTATTTTATAGAAAATAGTAGATTATTCTAGTAATTTTATGTATAAATATAGTTAGAAACCGATTACATTTAATTGTTCAGAGTGTTTCGAAATCTCCCAACTAACATTCGTCTTAGTAATTTTCCGAAAAAATTATCATGTTATTGCTTTTCGTATTAATTGAACAATTTCATGTTATTTACAGAAGGATGAAGTTGTGGAAACATTTCATTAGGGGGTATTTATTTATGGAAGCAACAATTGAAAGTCGTATTGGATTAAAAGAATTAGCAGACAAAGTCGTATCAGCTGAACAAGCAGCTGCCCTTATTTCCGATGGTGATGTAGTAGGTATGAGTGGCTTTACTCGTGCTGGCGATGCAAAAGTCGTACCAATGGCGCTTGTAGAACGTGCTAAAACTGAAAAATTCAAAATTGATGTGTACACTGGTGCATCTCTAGGTCCAGAAGTTGACAACTATTTAGCTCAAGCTGGGGTTATTCGTAAACGTGGACCTTTCCAAGCTGATAAAGGCATTCGTACATTGATTAATAATGGTGAAATTCTGTTTGCAGACATGCATTTATCTCATGGTGCAGAACAATATCGTCAAGAAATCTTTGGACCAATTAAATATGCTATTCTTGAAGCTGCTGCAATCACAGCTGATGGTTATTTAATTCCAACAACTTCTGTAGGTAATAACCCAATTATTGCTGATGTTGCTGAAAACATCATTGTAGAACTAAACATTTCACATCCTGAATCTCTTATTGGAATCCATGATATCTATGTTCCAGAAGAACAAGGTAAACGACAAGCAATACCTTTAACAAACGCTGCTGATCGTATCGGCGAAAAAGGTATTAAAATTGACCCTGCGAAAATTAAAGCAATTGTAATTTCTGAAGAACCTGATGCTCCTTCTCTAATCGTGCCACCAGATGAAGAAACACAAGTTATGGCTAATCACTTATTAGATTTCTTCCGTTCAGAAATTAAAGCTGGCCGTTTAACAAACACATTAGCACCACTTCAATCTGGAGTAGGTTCTGTTGCTAATGCTGTTTTAGATGGTTTCGCTGATTCTGAATTTGAGCATTTACAAGTTTTCTCAGAAGTATTACAAGATGCTGTTTTCAATTTAATAGATGCTGGTAAAGTCGATTTTGCTTCAGCAACATCTATTACCCTTTCAGAAGAGTTAGGCAAACGTGTATACGGAAATCTTGATCAATATGCAGATAAATTGGTTTTACGCCCTCAAGAAATTTCAAATCATCCTGAAGTAATTCGTCGTTTAGGTTTAATCTCCATTAATACAGCTCTAGAAGCCGACATTTATGGAAATGTAAACTCTACTCATGTTTCAGGTAGTAAGATGATGAATGGTATCGGCGGATCTGGAGATTTCGCACGTAATGCTCGCTTAGGTATCTTCGTTACTAAATCCTACGCTAAAGGCGGTTCAATCTCATCAATCGTACCTATGGTGCCTCATGTTGACCACACAGAACATGATGTTGATGTAATTGTTACAGAACAAGGCGTTGCCGACCTTCGCGGTTTAGCTCCAAAAGAACGTGTACCGTTAATTATTAATAACTGTGCACATCCTGATTTTAGAGAACAACTTTGGGATTATTATAATGCTGCTGTAGAAGCTACAGGCAATGCACAAACACCACATATTTTAAACCGTGCATTTGAAATGTATGATCAACTTGTGAAAACAGGTTCAATGAAGAAATAATACATCTCATAATTAGGGGCTGTCCAAAAAATGGATCAGCCCCTCTTTTATTGAAATCTTTATCATACACTCTTTAGTTTCATTACTTAAAGCAAAAAAGTAAGTGGTTAACTTTTAGAACCTTCAAGAACATCGCTACGAAAAAGCTGTAGGAACCGTAAGAAAGTGAACGCCTGCCCTCCTCTCTTTTATTATAATTTTAATCGTATATTATGTAATTTTAGATAAAAGGGTTTTTAGCCTATACCTCATCCCTCTCCTGATTAGTTCTTTCTGAAAAAAATATGTAAAATAAATAAATCTCTATAGTAAATTCTTCTTGGTACTTCATCTTAAATAAGATTTTTTAAACGAACTATTAATGTAAACATAATGCTATAGAGCTTTCCTGGTATCCATGATATAATAGTAGCATTGTGAATAAGGAGGTACTTGCATGATTCAAGTAAGTAACGTAGGTCTTCGCTATGGCGACCGTAAGCTATTTGAAGATGTTAATATTAAATTTACACCTGGTAACTGTTACGGTTTAATCGGTGCCAATGGTGCGGGTAAATCTACATTTTTGAAAATATTATCTGGAGAAATCGAACCACAAGATGGACATGTTAGTATGAATCCTGGTGAACGTCTAGCTGTTTTAAAACAAAACCACTTCGAATATGAAGAATTCTCCGTTTTAGAAACAGTTATGATGGGGCACAAACGATTATATGACGTGATGCAAGAAAAGAATGCCATCTACATGAAAGATCCTTTTACTGATGAGGACGGTATCCGTGCAGCTGAATTAGAGGGTGAATTTGCTGATATGAACGGTTGGGAAGCAGAATCTGATGCAGCAATTCTACTACAAGGCTTAGGGATTCCGGAAGCAATGCACTATATGAAAATGGCAGAACTCACTGGTTCTGAGAAAGTAAAAGTATTGCTTGCTCAAGCTTTATTTGGCAAGCCAGATGTTCTTTTACTAGATGAGCCTACTAACCACTTAGATTTAAAAGCAATCCAATGGTTAGAAGAATTCCTTATTAACTTTGAGAACACTGTAATTGTCGTATCCCATGACCGTCACTTTTTAAACAAAGTATGTACGCATATTGCAGACCTTGACTACTCTAAAATTCAAATTTATGTGGGTAACTATGACTTCTGGTATGAGTCTAGTCAATTAGCTCAAAAAATGTTAGCCGATCAAAATAAGAAAAAAGAAGAAAAGATTAAAGAATTACAAGAATTCGTTGCTCGTTTCTCTGCGAATGCTTCGAAATCAAAACAAGCTACTTCCCGTAAGAAAATGCTTGAAAAAATTGAACTTGACGACATTAAACCATCAAGCCGCAAATATCCTTATATTAACTTCCAAATGGAACGTGAAATTGGTAATGATGTTCTGACAGTTGATGGATTGAGTAAATCAATCGAAGGTGAAGTTCAGTTTAAAGATTTACGCTTCTCTATGAATAAAGAAGATAAAATTGTTTTACTTGGTAATCCAATTGCTAAAACAGCGTTTCTTAAAATCATTGCTGGCGAAGATGAAGCTTTTGAAGGTTCATATAAATGGGGTGTGACAACATCTCAAAGCTACTTCCCTCTTGATAACGAAGAGTTCTTCAAAGGAAATGAAAAAACTCTTGTGGAATGGTTACGTCAATTCTCTCCAGAAGATGAAACAGAAACATTCCTACGTGGCTTTTTAGGGCGTATGTTATTTAGTGGTGAAGAAGTAAAAAAATCACCTTCTGTTCTTTCTGGTGGAGAAAAAGTACGTTGCATGTTATCTAAAATGATGCTTTCTCACTCAAATGTGCTTTTATTAGACGAACCGACGAATCACCTTGACCTTGAATCTATTCAAGCGTTAAACGAAGGTCTAATTAACTTTAAGGGTGCTATGATTTTCACATCACATGACCATCAATTTATCCAAACTATTGCAAACCGTGTAATTGAAATTCGTAATGACGGATCTATTCTAGATAAACAGCTTACTTATGATGAGTTCTTAGAATGGAAAGAAGCAAATAATTTGGATTAATCTTTATAAAAAAGAGCTGTAGTTATTACTACAGCTCTTTTCTCATATTTTAAAATAGCAGAAATCCTAAACTTATAATAATACCAGTAAAGATCAGAACAAAAACACAGAAGCCCATAATATCTTTTGCTTTCAAACCTGCAATTGCAAGTGCCGGTAATGCCCAGAACGGCTGAATCATATTTGTCCACGCATCTCCCCATGCAATAGCCATTGCTGTTTTTGCATAATCAACACCAAGTACATGCGCTGCGTCTAGCATAATCGGTGCTTGAACAGCCCACTGTCCCCCTCCCGATGGAACAAAAATGTTGACAATACCAGCTGCAAAAAACGTAAATAATGGAAAAGTAGTTTCATTTGAAATACGAATAAACCATTCTGAAATAACGGCTGCCAAACCTGATGCAGTCATCATTCCCATAATACCTGCATAAAAAGGAAATTGAAAAACAATGCCACCAGTAGTTTTAATCGCCTGATTTACTGCCGCAAGAAATTTTCTAGGTGTTCTATGCAAGATAATTCCTAAAACTACAAAAATCATATTCACTACATTTAAATTGAGATCAAAGCCTCTCGTTGCAAAGTGCCAAATAAGGTAAATTAATCCTAAAGCACCTATAAACACAGTTAGAATTACACTCGTTTCAGAGCGATTCGAAAAACTATTTTTCTGTTGGATCGTATATTCATCTACTTCGACGTCATCGTTTAAAAGTTCAGGATTTACAACAACGGTCTCTTCTTCTTTCGGCATCATCCAACGATTAAAGAATGGTAATGTAAGGAAGATCATAATAACAATGAATAAGTTATAAGGTGAAAATATCGTCTCGGTAGTAGGAATAACCCCCATTTTTTCAGCAAATGGATGACCTTCTGTTGCAATTGATAGCGGTATGGAACCTGCAAGGCCTCCATGCCAAACGATAAAACCAGAATATGCACTTGCAATTAATAATCTGTAATCTATCTTAGGAACTTTACGAGCAATTTCCTTTGCAAACAGTGCTCCGATTACGAGGCCAAAACCCCAATTAATCCAACAAGCTATTATAGAGATAAAGCTAACAATAATAATAGCACGAGCAGGTGTTTTAACTTTAGATGCCATATTACTAAGAATTTTTTTGAAGAATGGGCTATTTGCTAATACATGCCCTGCAGCTAAAACCACTACCATTTGCATAGTGAATGCCAATAATCCCCAAAAACCATCTCCCCAATAAGAAACCATATTCATAGGAGTAGAATCTGTAAATATAAGTCCAAGTATTAAAACAAGTGCAGTTAAAATAGCAACAAAAACATATGGATCTGGTAAATACTTTTCCATTAATGCATTAGACCATCTTGTCAAAACTTTCAATATATCCCTCCTCCGTTAAAATATATGTCATAAAAATTTCATATATCATCGAATTATAGAAATATTGATAGGTATTCTAAATTAGAAAAAACATAAAAATGAAATTCATGTTGAATGTTTATCATTTTCACAATTACTATGAATGACAAAATTAATGCAGATCATTAAATTTACAAAACAAAAAGGAGCATCCCATCATAGGATGCTCCCTTTTTTAAACGTTATTAGAATTTAGTAACGTTTGCTGCTTGTGGTCCGCGGTTACCTTCAACAACTTCGAATTCAACTTTTTGGCCTTCTTCAAGAGTTTTGAAGCCTTCACCTTGGATTGCGCTGAAGTGTACGAATACGTCATCTTCACCTTGTACTTCGATAAAACCGAAGCCTTTTTCTGCGTTAAACCATTTTACTGTACCTTGTTTCATGTGAGAAAACCTCCAAATAAATAAAAAATTTTTAATACGCAATTTTCAACCGAGATGAAAGATTTACATATTACAAAAAGCATCTATTCGCCAGCTACTCTTTGTAATACATAAATTTAACTTGATCAAAACTATGTATTTAAGTAAAAGGGGTAAACAAGTTACCCCCCTAATTAGCAGTAAATTAAAGTTTAGTAACGTTTGCTGCTTGTGGTCCGCGGTTACCTTCAACAACTTCAAATTCTACTTTTTGACCTTCGTCAAGAGTTTTGAAGCCTTCGCCTTGGATTGCGCTGAAGTGTACGAATACATCGTTTTCGCCTTCTACTTCGATAAAACCGAAGCCTTTTTCTGAGTTAAACCATTTTACTGTACCTTGTTTCATGTGAGAAAACCTCCAAAAAAATTAAAAGTTAACAAATAAAAATTAACAACCCAAAAACAAAAATTCACATATTACATAAAGTACCGATGACAAGCCGATCACTTTTTGTAATATGTGAATGGAAGTTTGCGGTAAATCAATTTCATTTGTTAAACATATTATACCACGTAAAAAATCAATGTCAATAAAATTGAAGATTTTTCAAAAAGTTTATTACTTTAAACTTGGGTCAATTATTTTCTGTCCAAATGATTCCATGATAGGTCTGAATATCATCATCACATGCTTCACAAAATTGAATTTCATCATCAGACCAAAACGCCCAAAAACGTTCCTTTTTATGTGCATGATACATATATTTTTCTTCAAACTTTTTTAAAGTTGCATCTAAAAAAATTCTTGCTTCCTCTTTATTGTCAAAAACTTTTTCCTCTACAATATTCTCTTCCCAACCCTCAAATTGCCACCAAGGTTCATAATCTGCTTTTATATAAATAATCTTAAACATCTTTGTCAATCCTTCTAATTATTTTTGTGAAACGTTTTACAAATCAACTTAAATCTATCTATAATACAATTAATCTATATGCTAATATTACTATATATACCAATCCAAATGTATCAGGAGGAAATCTATGTTCACATCAATTAGGCCTAAATTAGAAATGAATCAACTTCTAGAAAGAGGTACTGATATTTCAATTGAAGGACGTTTTAAAGAAACGTTGGCATTTAATCACTTTACACAGAAAGACGAGCAAACTTTAAAAGAATTATACAAAAAACTAGAAGCTTGTACACCTTCAATGAAAGAGATTTTTATCTCCTATTTAAAAGAGATTTCTCCAAATAAACAAAACCCAATTGATGAAAAATATATAGAAAGATATTTACATACATTTTTCAATACTGCACGAAATGAAAAATATGTGGACGAAATTGTTAATTTCTTTTATTTATTTAGACATCATAAATATGAGCCTGGTAAAACAATTGTCTTATTTAATCAATTCGCATTTTATATTACTACTCATATATTGTATAACTTTGGCTTTAAACCTGCCAAAGCTTTTGACTTTATGCGTTCTTTCCAATCTGCTGTTAATATTGATCAAGAATTACTTTTTGAAGTTGCTACAGAACGTATGGTGGAACATTCAGTAACAGAAGTTTCTTCTTTAATGGACACAGCTTCTCAAATTATGTTTATGAAAGATTTAGTCCTTAACTTAGATCGTCAATCGGAGGAAATACAATCTTCCACAGCTGCAACAGAACAAATTACAGCTTCAATTAGTGAAGTTGCAAAAAATTCAAATCGAATCTCTGAAAAGACTTCTGAATCTGTAAAAAATGCAACTAATTCTAAAAATACAATTTCTTTTGCACTTAATGAGATTTTTAAAACAGGTGAAACATTTACCTCTATTGTGCACTCATTTGATGAATTGCAAAAAAGAGTTAATGAAATTGAAAACGTTGTTACTTTAATTAAAGGAATAGCTGATCAAACAAATCTACTTGCACTTAATGCTTCTATAGAGGCTGCAAGAGCTGGTGAACATGGTAAGGGATTTGCTGTAGTTGCACATGAAGTTCGAAAACTTGCAGAAAATACTGTCTCAGCTTTAAGTGAAGTCTCTTCTAATGTTCAACATTTAAAAGAGTACTCTGAAACCGTTGCGACTTCCATTACAGAAACAACATCTATTATTAAAGAAGCAACAGGAGAAGCAAAAAACTCTTTACCTCTTTTGACTCAAATTGTTGAAACAATTGAAGACATTAATACGGATGTAACAAATACGGCTGCTATCTCAGAAGAACAAGCTGCTGCCGCTGATGAAGTTGCAAATCGGATGGTTCAGATAACTGATTTACAAGAAAATATTAGAGAGTTAGCTCATAATACTTCATCTGGCATTCACCAATTAGGTAATCAAATTAATCATTACAGATTAAGTCTTATTGATGATAATAATGTTCAGCTATCTAGCCTTGCCTTACTACAATTATCAAAGGCTGATCACATTTTATGGAAATGGCGTATTTACAATCTGTTCTTAGGCTTAGAGAAAATTTCTGAAAATGAAGTTTCCTCTCATAAAGAATGTCGTTTAGGCAAATGGTACACTTCGAAAAAAGCAACAAATCGATTTGGAAATGAACCCGCATTTAAAGAACTTGATCATTATCATCAAGAAGTTCATGAACAAGCTAAATTAGCAGTTCAACTATTTAATAATGGTCAATTACATGAAGCAGAAAATGCATTACACAATATTGAAATTTCATCCGTTAAAGTATTAGATACTATAAATAAACTAGTCGAAAAAATTGAAAAAGAACGAGCAATACTTTAAATTTAATAATAAGAAGAAATTGAGCCGGCACGGATACTTCGTCGGCTTTTTCCTTTCGTACTATTTATATATTAAAATAATATTATGTATCTTTTGTTAAACAATTTCACATATTGAATTAAAACTCTTATTTATACATTAGTGAAACTTTCTCACGCTATATTCGTACTTAAAATAAGAGCGTTAGAAGGAGGCAAATTCAGTGCTCAAATTTGGACAATTTATCGTAAGAAACTTTCTAAATATATTCGTTATGCTTACCACATGGATCATCAGTACATGGAACTTTGACGTTAATTTTTGGATAGGTTTCTTATTAGCCATAATAAGTTATTTTCCATCTAACTTTATCATTAAGAACATCCAAAAAGTACGTTACTTAAAAAAAGTTGGACTAACTCGTTCAGAATATAAACATATTGAATCACAATTACTGGAAGCTCAAGGTGAATTAAGAAATTTAAATCGTAATTTCACAAAAGTTCGTTCAATATCAACATTTAAGCAGTTATTAGAAATGAATCGCTTAGCAAAACGAATTGTAAACATTGTAAACAAAGATCCCAAAAAATTTTATCATGTAGAACAATTTTTCTACGCTCATCTTCATTCTGCTAGTGAACTAACTGAGAAATATGCCCTTTTATCTTCTCAGCCACTTAAGAATTCTGAAGTTCACTTAGCTTTACAAGAAACCCGTGAAACTTTAGAAGATTTAAATAATATTATGCAAGAGGATCTACATTCAGTACTTGCTACAGATATTGAAGAACTAAAACTGGAGTTGGATTTTGCTCAGCTATCAACAGCCCAAAAACAAACTTCAGCCACTATGAGAGGAGACTCTAAATGACCAATTCACCTTCTAATTCATCTAAATCAATAGACGATTTACTTAGTAATCCATTTGAATTACAACCAGAAACACTTCAAGAAAATACTAAGCCAACTGAAGCAAAAACACTTTCAGTACTTGAACGCTTACCGGAGGAAGACCAACAAAAAGCCAAGCAGCTAGCCGAACAAATACCTGTGGGAAATTATGAATCGATTTTAACATATGGGGCAAATGCACAAAATGAATTATCCCGTTTCTCTCATCAAATGCTCGACCATGTACAAAGAAAAGATATAGGACCAGTAGGTGATGTACTAAAAGATTTAATGGACAAATTAAACGAACTTGACCCTGAAGAACTGCAACAAGGAAAAAAAAGTGGTCTTCGCAAATTATTCAGTCGAGTTTCTCGTTCTTTACAAGAACTGATGACAAAATATCAAAAGCTTAGCACCCAAATAGATCGAATTGGTATCCAACTAGAACACTCTAAAGCAGGATTAGTTGAAGACATTCTTATGTTAGATCAACTCTATGAGCAAAACAAAACATATTTTCAAGCTTTAAATGTATATATTGCTGCAGCTGAATTGAAAAAGGAAGAAATCGTTACAAAATTACTTCCTGCATTAAAACAAAAAGCAGAAAGCTCTCAAGATCAAATGGATGTACAAGAATTAAACGATTTATCTCAATTTGTTGAACGGCTTGAGAAGCGAGTTTATGATTTACAATTATCACGTCAAATCACATTACAAACTGCACCACAAATTCGTATGATTCAACAAACAAATCAAACATTAGCAGAAAAAATCCAATCTTCTATTATGACAGCCATTCCTTTATGGAAGAATCAAATTGCTATTGCTTTAACCTTAAATAATCAACGGAAAGCTGTAGAAGCACAAAAACAAGTCACAAAAACAACTAATGACTTACTTCTAAAAAACTCAGAAATGTTAAAAGTAAATACAATTGAAACTGCTAAGGAAAATGAACGAGGTCTAGTGGAAATTGAAACATTAAAGAAAACTCAAGAAAATTTAATTTCTACAATTGAAGAGACATTGCAAATCCAAGCAGACGGACGTCAAAAGCGCAAAGCAGCAGAAATTGAAATTGCTCGGATGGAAGAAGATTTAAAACAACGATTACTTGCTATTCATACAAAACAACAAGAAAGATCGCCTTACTAATAAGCAGAAAAGCTGTCTATCCAGAAGGAAGTTATTTTGATATGTGGTTGGGTTTATTGTAGAAAAAGTTTTAAAATTGAAAGAAAAAAGCGCTTCTCTGTTAAAATGAAGAAGCGCTTTTTTTAGTCAAACATATCTATTTCTGATTAAAATGAACACTTCCTCTTATACTTATTGGCTTTGAATAACGAGAGTGATCATCTTTCTCAAAAGTCTTATTGTAACATCCGTAAATTTTTCCACACTATCTGCAGCTACTGTATGTGTGCCATAAATCTTATGGAAAAGTTGTAGCTGTTCTTCATTTGGCATCTCTGTATTTAAAAATAGATGCAGTATTTGAATGTTCTCTTTCTCAGCTTCTAGGACGGCTTCTGCAGTGTCTTTTATACCATTTTGCGCATAATCAAATGCAGATGGCTCCCCATCAGAAAATACAAGTAAAAAGCGATGTTTTTCACTACGATCGTTTAATCGTTTGGTCATCCAGCGAATGGCAAATCCATCACGATTATCTTCATGTGCGGATAGAGACATAATTGCTGTGCCACTATCTGTATGACCATCATCCAATTTATGCAACCATTCAAAAGTATTTGGTTGAACTTCCGATGTTGCTTCATAAGCATCCTCGTAAAAAGAAACCATTTCATGTGGGATATTCATTTGTCGTAAAACATCGTGGAATAATAAGACAGCCTTTTTGGTTTCATCCATTTTATCCATCATAGATGCTGAGCCATCAATAAGTAATCCAAAAACTGCATCCAATGGTTTTGCAGGAGCATTTTTTTGATAAAAAGGTTTTGGATGATCTTCTAATAAAAAATGGACTAATTTTGAGGAGTCTAATCGCCCTTTCGACAGGTGCTCTCTTTTAGCTATTTCCTTCTGGGTAATTCTTTTACGAAATTCTGTTGTTAATGCTTTTACACTTGGTGCTTGTTCTGAACGCCATCTTGCCAATGTAGTAAGAACTTGTAAATCTTTTGTCTCTTCAATTCTTTTTTCTTCAAATACAACATTTACATTTTGTTCACCATATTCTTGCCCTGCCTTCCGTTTACCGCGAGGAATTTTTTTAGCTTCATTCATTTGAGCTCTTTGTACAGTTGCATTTGTATTAGAAGCCCCACCCGTTCCTTCTTCGGATATATTATTACCATCTTGTCCTTCTTCTGCTTCTAAACTTATCGCTTTTCCTGCGTTTCCACGTTCTAATTCATAACGCAAATGTACACCTGTTTCTTCCTTTGTTTCTCTATGCCACGTTCGAAACAATTGCTCAATCGTTTCTTTTGATTCTTTCTGATTGCCACATTCTTGACCTTTTACCCCTTTGTGTTCATGGAATTTTGCAGCTTCTGGGATTGAATCTAACAAAGCATAATAATTTAGCATCAAATCTTTTTTAATACTTTCCTCAATGTATGCCATTACTCGAAAAATTAAATTTATGCTATCCAGTGTTGAGTTCACATCGTAAATTTGTTGAAAAGGTAGCAATGCAGGTTCAAATTTTTCTGCTACTTCATTTTGAGGTAACTTCATCATCCCATCATGAGCTGCTAAAAAGAGATAATTAACGAAAGCGTCTGCTATAAAACCTTTTTGAGAATTGACTTCAAATCGGTGTTTATGAGAATCAATATACGCATTTCTTCTAATTTTAAATGCTTTCGTTGTGCCTGGACGTTTTTTTAAAACAATGTCCATTAGTCGAAATTCTTCAACTAGTAGAATGAGCTGCCTGAATAGGTTTCTCAATGGATGAACTTGGATTTCCTCTTCAAAAGTAAGCCAATCTTTGACTGAAAACTCTTGCCAATAACCAAGAGTGAGTAAATAGATATCGGAAAGTCGCCCTAAATGCATAATTTCATCATTGCGATGTTGCCAAAAAACACTTATTGCTATTTGATGCTCCTGTGGTTTCAATTCAATTAATTGACGTTCGGTTAAGGATAGATCTGGAGAATTCGAGAGTGCTTTTGCAAGTTGCTCATAATGAAGTATTAATCTAGGATCAATTTGTTCATTATTAAATTGGATAAATCGACTTAGTTCGGCCAATTCGAAAACCTCATTTCATCCATGTATTTGCTAATTCAATAACTAAATCTTTTTCACTTTGGTCATCTAATTTTTCTGCAATAGCATATCGGATTGCTCTAAGAGGATCCATAAATTGTGCTAATTCTGTAGCATCAAGTAAGCTTCGAATAGAAGCAGCTTCTTCACTTAATAGACCGTTAATAACTTGTTGTTTTAAATCTTCTGCAAGATTCAACATAAGTGTTGCCAAAACATTTGATAAATTCGGAAATCTCTTTTCCCATAATTCTTTTAGCTGTTCACCATTCAAATATGGAATACTAAAAGAAACGAAGCGATTTTTTAATGCTTCATTCATTGGTGCTGTTCCAATATAACCTTCATTGATTGCTGCAACAACACTAAAATCAGGATGTGCTTGAATAACTTCACCAGTAAAAGGATTCGTTAGCATTCTACGATAGTCCAAAACACTATGTAAAATCGGTAAAGTTTCAGCTTTTGCCATATTTATTTCATCGATGTAAAGCAAATGCCCTTGTTTCATCGCCTTTACAACGGGGCCTTCTTCAAATTCTATGATTGTTTGTCCATTTTTTTGTACAATTGTTTTAAATCCTAGTAAGCTTTCAGCATCCAAATCCACCGAACAATTAATACTGTGCATTGGTTGATTAAAAAATTGAGATAATGATTCCGCCATTTTTGTTTTACCAGAACCTGCTGGTCCCTTTAATAACACAGGTTTTTTTAGTGTTACACTTAGTAAAACATCATCCCATAGGTACTCATTCGGAGAAATATAACCGCCATCCCCTATCAAACGTAAATCTTCATTGGTATGGTTGCGATTTTTACGGATTTCTTGCTCATGTTGAATAATTTGTTGCATACTCCTTACTCCTTTCATTTGCTTATGGATGATCACTTTCCTAATTTTCAATTGTTACTATTTGAAAAAAACATCCAATACACCTAATTTAGAAATATTGTCGATCTTCCTATCTTTTCGATAAAAAAAAGCTTTTCGCCCACGATCAGTAAGCGAAAAGCTCATACATTACTAAGATTATTCGAAGTAATTTTTGTAATAGCCACCAACATGACCTGTATTATCGATAACGAAATAAAATTCTTCTGTTTCGTTTTTTACTTCATATTCTTTTCCAACTGTCAGAACATTTGATACTAAATATTTTTTTGCATCTGTATGTTTACAAGTGACTTTTTTGATTGTTGGTGCTTCTTTCCAATTTAAATGAATCATTCTTTAAAACAACCTCTCTTAACTAAATACATATCTATGTCCTATTTTAAACGATTTCAATATGTTTGTCCTAAAAATAAGAGGATTTTTTTGAAAAACTTTGGAAATACGGAATTTAAATGCCTTTTAAAGGGAACTAAGAAGAAATTATGCTACTATAGGATAAGAAATTATGGCTGCTATTTCAGTGTTTTTAAGAATTGATTGGAGGTGTCTATAATGGCATTTAGTGGTGTACCTTTATGGTTCTTTATCTTGGCTTTTTCCTTTTTTATCTTATTTTTTATTATTGCTGGATGGCTTACAAGGAAATAAAGATTTTGGTTATAAATGCTTCTTGTTGTTTAAATATTTGAATGCCGTGGAATACTGACAGCATAATCAATTTCTGATCTTGCGTAAAGGATGATTTCACTATGAGACTAACTATTCAGGGGAAGAAATTTATCACGAATTTAACTGCTGATAATAAGTACCATTTGCTTCGCTTTTATGCTGTAGCAGATCGAAACGGGATGCAGTATGCTGCTGATATTGATACCCCAATTCACACTGATATCATAATGGAAGTAGAGGGTATACATGTAGCGATATCACCAAAATTACTACCCGTTTTAAAGGACAAAATTATTCATTCTGAAACTGTCAACGGCGTGACAGGAATTGTGTTGTTAGATGAAGAACACACACATTTAACTTTATGAAAGACCGGTATCTTAATGATACCGGTCTTTCATATGATAGCTTAACTTTTAATATATTCTGCTATTGCTTTTCCAATTTCAGCTATACATTTTTTTCCCGTAAAACCATCTTCCCAACCTTGAGATAGAACAACAGCATATAGTTGTTTTTCATGATATTGAATGATTGCTACATCATGATCAACACCTGTTAAGCCGCCTGTCTTATGATAATAATGAATTTCTTCATCAAAAGTATAAGAAGGTAACATTTCTCGAAATTGTTGGTTTCCCATTATTCTGAGGGCATCTATTTGCTGTTTTTCATTAAGAAAGTTGTTCTTTTCCCCTATTTGTTGAAGTATCATTATCATATCTTTTGCAGTAGTTACATTGTCTAAACCTTTTAATACAGCATTTTCATCCATAAAATATCGTTGAATCTTACTATCTTCACAGCCAATATCTTGCATGAATTGATTAACCTTTTCCATGGAAATTGCTTTTAACAATGCGTTTGATGCGGTATTATCTGAAACAATAATCATTAATTCCATTAAATTACGGTATGTAAATGGTAAATTGCCCGTTAAGAATGGTATGACACCAGCACCTTCAACTATTAGTTCTTCTGGTAAAACAGCTACTGTATCAAGGGCTTTAGAAAGGGTTAGGTAGCTTGTAAGTAGAATGGGGATCTTCATAACACTTGCAGCTCGGAAGATTGCTTTTTCTTGGTGATAAAAAGTATGCTTCCCATCTAAAATTGCAATTCCTATCTTTGCATCCTTATATTGACCAATTATCTCATGACATTGTGTAGCAAATTGTTGAAACGTCATCTATTAGCCCCCTATCTATTAATTTATTTGAAAATCAGCAATTGCCTTTAAAAACGCTTCTCCATATTTCTCCAATTTGTTTTCCCCAACTCCATTCACTTCTAAAAATTCTTGCGCACTTGTTGGCTTTTTGGCACACATATCTCGTAGTGATTTATCTGAAAAAATAACAAATGGTGGTACATTCGCTTCGTCTGCTAATTTCTTTCGAACAATTCTTAGTGATTCAAATAATGGATCTGTTTCCGCGATTTGCTTTGTGACGAGGACACCCTTTCTTTTTACATTTAAATTTGCCACTAAGACTTGTTTTCCTTTTGGTGTGACATAAATTGTTGGCATTGTCCCTTGATTCACAGCTAATAATTCCTCAGCAATCATAAATTCCATAAAATTCGTCACTTCTTTTATAGTCATTTCTTTTAATAGACCATATGTTGATAAACTTTCAAATCCGAAGCTGCGAATTTTTTGGTTTTTTGAGCCGACTAAGACTTGTGCAACCATTGTTTTCCCAAATTTTTGTCCCATACGAATCACACACGATAATACTTTTTGGCATTCAACTGTCACATCAAATACTTCGCGATCATCCATACAATTACTACATTTACCACACTTTTCTTCTGTTACATCACTAAAATAATTGACTATATACTGTTGTAAGCAATTTTCAGTGTGACAGTAATCCACCATACTTTGTAGCTTTTGTAATTCATTTGGTATCCGTTCTCGGTCATCTGTTTGATCAATGAGGAAGCGTTGTGTTTGAACGTCTTGTGGAGCATAAAGCAAAATACATTCACTTGGTAACCCATCTCGCCCTGCTCTTCCCGCTTCTTGATAATAACTCTCCATATTCTTAGGTAATTGATAATGAATAACAAATCGAACATTAGACTTATCGATTCCCATTCCAAAGGCATTTGTAGCTACCATTATTGAAGCTTCATCATGTAAAAATCGATTTTGCTCGTTTTGCCTTAAACCCTCAGATAAACCAGCATGATATTCGGCCACTGAAATGCCTGCTCTTTTTAAAACTTCATAAAGATGATCTACTGTTTTTCTAGTAGCTGCATATATAATACCTACTTCATGGTTGTTTTTCTTTACAAAATCTTTAATATAGCGCTCTTTATTTTGGCCGATGATGACTGAAAAGCTTAGATTACTCCGAGCAAAACCCGTCATCACTGTGTTTTCTACCGGAATATCTAATTGATGACAAATATCGTCCCGAACTGCTGGCGTCGCAGTTGCTGTTAGTGCGACGACTACCGGCTTATTGATAAAGCTTTTTGTTAATCTGCCAATCGCTCGATAGCTTGGACGGAAATCATGTCCCCATTGTGAAATACAATGGGCTTCATCAACAGCAAGTAATGGTACTTTTAGTGAAGCTATTGTTTTTACAAAAGCAACTGATTCTAAACGTTCAGGAGCTATATAGAGTAGTTTATAGTGACCTTCTTGCAAATTTTGCATTATTTCCAGTATTTCATTTTGACTTAAGGAAGAATTAATATATGCAGCCTCTATACCCATTTCTACTAATGTATCTACTTGATCTTGCATAAGTGAAATTAACGGAGAAATGACAATTGTTGTTCCCTCTAACATTAACGCTGGAATTTGATAACAAATCGATTTTCCTCCACCTGTTGGCATTACGCATAAGCTCGATTTACCAGCTAGCACTTGTTTAATAATTTTTTCTTGTCCCAATCGAAATTCGCTATAACCAAAATATTGTTGTAAATAATGCTTTGCGTTTTCAATCATAAATTCGATCACCTTTCGTTTCTATCCTGTCATTATTGTACCATTTCCATATTATTACCACATTTTTAAATTGCTCTTTTCTTAAGTAATTGTAAAATAGACTTTTATATTCTAAGTACGAACGTATTTGGAACAGGGATTAAATTTCTTTCAGTGAAAGACCTTTTCACTTGCTAGATTTAACCGTATAATAGACTAGTTGCAAATTTTTTTAAAGGAGTAAGCTATCATGTGGTTTTTCTTTTCAATATTGACTGCTCTAGCATGGGGCGGTGCAGACTTATTCTATAAAAAGGGTTCTGACAGTAACGACAAATACAGTCATTTGAAAATTGTTGTGATGGTTGGACTTGTTATGGGAATTCATGCTACAGGCTATATGCTTTATAAAGGAATCCATTTCCAACCGTTTGATATGGTGAAATACTTACCAGTTTCATTTTTCTATATCGCCTCAATGACAATCGGATATGTGGGTTTAAGATATTTAGAATTATCCATTTCTTCACCAGTACAAAATTCTTCCGGAGCTATTACAGCTATCTTGTTATTTATATTTTTCCAACAAGATCTTGATTGGGTTCATATTTTAGGTGTAATCATCATTACAGCAGGTGTAATCGGAATTGCAGTTGTAGAAAAACAAGAAGAAAATAAAGTGATGACATTAAATAATGTACAAGTAGATAAAAAATATCAACTTGGATTTATGGCTGTAATGTTCCCGATTATTTACGCATTACTTGATGGGGCCGGTACTTTTGCAGATGGTATTTATTTAGATGAATTAAAACTAATGAGTGAAGATGCAGCACTTTTGGCTTATGAATATACATTCTTTATCTGTGCTGCAATTGCCTTTATTTATTTAAAAGGCATTAAGAAGGTACAATTTAATATATTTAAAGAGCGTAATAAAGCCTGTGCTGCTATTTTAGAAACAACAGGTCAATTTTTCTATGTATACGCTATGAGCGCCTATGCAATTATTGCCGCTCCCCTTATTGCATCATACAGTATTTTCTCTGTCATTCTTTCTCGAATTTTCTTAAAAGAAAAGTTAACACCAAGACACTACTTTGTCATTGCAGTCGTTATGATTGGGATTATTATTTTAGGCGTTGCTGATGAAATGTAATAATCATAAGCCTATTTAAAAAGGTCACTTTCAACGGAAGTATTTCAACATATCTCAACATATCTTATAAAATTGAAAATATACTTATAGGTAAAGGGACTGCTCTATTTAAAGACAGTCCCTCTTTGCTTATACATATTTATTTTTAAAATAAAACACTATTAGAATCACCGCTACGATAAATACGGCTACTCCAGCAACCATAATAATCCCCATTGTATTTCCATATAATTTTATACGTTCATTTTCGCTTTCACTTAAAAACTGACTTTGATGCTGATCTAAATAACTAGCTACATCTAAAGTATGTAAGAACTTTTCTTTAGAAAAATTATTGACTAATTGAATTTGTAAATTTCGGAAATAAATATCTGTCCACTTATTCGGATTCGTTTCAAATGGCTCACCAAGATTTTCTTCCCAAAAAGTCAGATGATGTGCAGTTTTATCCATAACCCTTAAAATATGTTCTTTTTCATTTGGATGATCTGTTATGTATCGAACTAACGATTGGTGTAATTCGATTGGATTTTTAATGGAAAGGATTTGTTCTAGTACACTCACAGCTCTCCCCCTCTCTATGTTTTTTTCTATTGTATGATACAAAATTTATCACACATAGAGAGTTCACAAAGAAGTCAGAAACTATTTCTGCTTTCGTTGAAAATAGAGATGTACAAGTATTACTGCTATAGGTGGAAAGACAAAAAAAATAACATGAGTAATCTTAAAGATAATATAGGTTGCAACTAAACTAATTAAAAAACTGATTAAATACCAAAACCACACGAAAGTAACACACTCCAACTATTTTTCTTTAAGTATACAACCTTCATTCCTTTACTTCATCTTTGAACAATAAATTTCTTAGGAATTCAATATCCCCATCTTCGATTTTATAGTATGAATAGGGTCTTACATGGTCAGTAAAAATGATACGATTTTTTTGGTTGTCAAACCAAACATTGTAATTACTAATAACCAAATTTTGATTATCATCCTTAAATTGAATATAATGTGTTTTTAAGTTTTTGATATCTGCCGGAACGATTTTAATATTTCGACCATTATTAAAAGTTTCAAGGCTTTTTTGATAGATCTCCTCATTCCTCTCTGATTTTAATAATTGAATTGTACCATTTTGATCGACTGTTCCCATCTGAACCGAATGAGTAGTTTCCATGCAGCCACTTATTAGTAAGCAAGGAAGGAAAGTAAAAATACATATTATCCATTTCATCTCTTTTTGTAATTCCTCCTCTTCCCTTCAATATTTCATTTATCCCCTTTTTCATTTATTTTTATCATTTCAATTTAGTAATTATTGAAAATATTATAATTTTTCTTTACTTTGCCACTTTAAAGCGTTAAACTACGATTACTATAAATATAAAATTTTCTTGAAAGGAGAATTTCTATGAAAGAGTTTTTCAATAGATTATTGACAGGGATGAGCATTGGAATAGTCGTTTCTTTAATTCCTAATGCATTGGTTGGAGAGATTTTCAAACTTTTAATTCCCCACGCTCCATTTCTAAAGCCTATCTTAAATCTAACTGTTATTGCTATGAGTATGTTGCCAGCTATGATTGGTGTAATGGTTGGTATGACTTTTAAACTTACACCAATTCAAACAGCGAGTGTGGGACTTGCTGCTGTGGTAGGCAGTGGCGTCATTACAATGAAAGATGGCATTATGACATTAGCTGGTATTGGGGTTGTGTTAAATACAGGGATTACAGCAGCATTAACTGTATTATTTGTTCAATTCATAGGTGCAAAACTGAAAGACTATACGATTTTATTAATGCCTACATTAGCTATTTTCATCCCTGGTTTTATCGGATACTCAATTTTACCGTATGTTAAAACCGGAACTGGTGTAATCGGTTTGGGGATTCAACATGTGACAAACTTACAACCTGTTTTAATGGGTGCAATTATTGCAATTATATTCTGTATTTTAATCTTATCCCCCCTTTCTACAGTAGGTGTTGCAACTGTTATCATGCTTTCAGGAATTGGTGCTGGTGCCGCAAACCTTGGCATCGTTTCCGCTGGAGTTGGCCTTTGTATAGCAAGTTACAAAGCGAACTCACTAGGCACTGCTCTTGCACACGTACTTGGATCACCCAAAATTCAAATGCGTAATTTCTTTATGAAACCGAAAATTGCATTTCCGATGCTCATAACTGCAGCTATTCTAGGTGCTTTAGCAGGTATTTTCAATATTCAAGGAACTCCAATGAGCGCTGGATTTGGATTATCTGGATTAATAGGACCATTAAATTATATCAATTTGACTAATGATGGCTGGACTACGACAAACATAACGATTATGATTGCCATATTCTTTGTACTTCCTATCGTATTAAATACGATCTTACTTCGATTATTTGAACATAAATTTAAAATGATTGAAGCCAAAGATTATAAAATTTCAATTGAATAAAATTTTCATAGTTTAGCAATGAAAACGAAGTTTAAAGGACTGTCACATAAGGTTTTCACTTATGATACAGTCCTTTCTTGATGCTCTGTTACATAATCAAACATTTGTTCTAATTCACCTTTTCATGCTAAAGTATATTTAGGAGGAGTTTACATGAAAAGAATTCAAGCTATATTTTTTACCCTTATTAGCATCTTATTGCTAACAGGTTGTACAAATGCATTAAATGAAGGAACCTCAACAGATCATTCTACTGCAAAACCGGTAACATCTTCAAATGATCAAGTAAGTGTACATATCATTGATATTGGACAAGGGGATTCTATTTTTATCCAAAGTCCAGAGGAAAATTTGTTAATTGATGGAGGTAACAAAGGGAAAGGTGAAACTGTTATCGAATACTTAAAACAACAGGGTGTACAACAACTGGATGATGTTATCTCTACACATCCTGACGCTGATCATCTTGGTGGTTTAGCTGATATCATCAATGCTTTCACTGTTAAATCTGTTTACGCACCTCGTGTTACACATACTACTATCGCCTATCGGAATTTTCTACAAGCGGTAAAAGCACAGGGTCTAAAAATTAAAGTTGCAAAAGAAGGTGTTGAAATTCCGGTTAAAGAACAATCATTAGATCTACACTTTATTGGCCCAGTTAAAGACTACTCTAAAAGTGATTTAAATGACTGGAGCGGCGTTCTGCTCATGCAACATGGTGATAAAAAATTCTTATTTACAGGAGACGCAGAAACACCTGCAGAGGAAGATATGCTACATGCTGGTGTCGTCCCAAAAGTAGATGTTTTAAAAGTAAGTCATCATGGTGCAAAAGAAGCTACAAATACTGACTTTTTAGCAGTGGCAAAACCAACTTATGCAGCTATCAGTGTGGGTGAAGGCAATCGTTATCATCACCCTACTGCTGAAGCATTACGCCGTTTAAATGCGGTACATGCAAAAATATATCGTACTGATGAACACGGAACTATTGTCTTTACATCAAATGGGTCAACAATTTCTGTAAAGGTGGAGAAATAATTGCAAAATGGAATAATCGACCGATTCGAAGGAGATTTAGCTGTCATCGAATTAGAACAAAGTACAATCGACATCCCAAGAGAGAAATTACCTAAAAACGCAAATGTCGGTGACCAAATTATTATCGATGGCGATCATATTACATTAGATGTTGAAAATACAAAGAAAATAAGAGAAGAAATTGACGCTTTAGCAAAAGATTTATTTGAGGAATAAGAAGTTTAATTCATAGGATGCTAAATATAGATTGCTTTCTATTATTGTATCTGTTATGATTACAAAACATAGGTAAACAATTTAGTTAATATCATAAAAATGGGAGTGAGAAATACTTTAATTTCTCACTCTTTTCTATTTATCCTAGCTTAACATTACTGTTAGATATGTTAATGTAGTCTCAAAAATGTTAAAAACATTATGCATTTTAGAATATGAAAATCTCCTTACACTAGCTGTTTAAACTCAACAATTAAATCGAAAATTAAAAAAGACGTCCAAATAATTTTGGACATCTTTTTTATGGGTCGGGACAGAATCGAACTGCCGACACTTAGAGCTTCAATCTAATGCTCTACCAACTGAGCTACCGACCCGATATGGAGGAGGAAGAGGGATTCGAACCCCCGCGCGGTTTGACCCGCCTGTCGGTTTTCAAGACCGATCCCTTCAGCCAGACTTGGGTATTCCTCCATTTGTGGAGCGGAAGACGGGGTTCGAACCCGCGACCCCCACCTTGGCAAGGTGATGTTCTACCACTGAACTACTTCCGCATATCATCATTATTATTTCGACAAAAATATATTAACATAATAACTAAAATTGCGCAATACTTTATTATGATTAATATATCTCAAATTAAGTATAAGGTAACTCGTAATCTAACTAAATAGATACTAAACTAATTGGAGCGGAAGACGGGGATCGAACCCGCGACCCTCACCTTGGGAAGGTGATGTTCTACCACTAAACTACTTCCGCAAATCCAATAACTTTTGGACAATAATTATTATACCATTGGATTTTAATCCACGCTAGTACTTTTCATCACGTAATCGAAATCTAAAGAATCTAAACGAACTTCTTGAAGCTTTGATAATAATTCAAGATTGTATAAACTAAATACTATTACTGATTAACCATGAGCATCCAATAAATTTTATTGGATGCTCATGGTTTATTTTAATACATAATCAGCTAATACACTTTGAATTTTATAGATGTTGAGTGTTTTATTAAATTTCTTTTCGATTGGATCAGAACCGTTTGAAAGCCAAATCTTTAATTCTGCTTCAAAATCAAAAGTACCTGCTGTTTCAACGGAGAAGTGTACTACACTCTTGTATGGAATTGAATGATATTCGGTTTTTTTACCAGTCATACCTTGTTTATCAATCAAAAGTAAACGTTTATCAGTAAAAACAAACAAATCTCGGATTAATTTATAGGCTTGCTCTACTCTTTCATTCTTTGACAATAAATCTTTTACCTCAGATTCGATTACACTTAAATTCACTTCTGATGCATTTCCCATTAAACCGTCAAATAATCCCATACACAACTCCTTTTTGTTTTATTAAGATTCTTTTTAAAATCTGACATTCAAAAAACGACTAAATCAGATAAATTGAAGAATCTTTCCCCTACTATTTTATTCACGATTATTCCCTTATTATTCTGTAATATTTGATCTTGCACAAATAAATTTCAATAATTCATAGAGTAATTGTGGCATTTCCTCAAATGCACTTTTGACATGTAATCGTTCCGAAATTTGATGAGGATCTTTACCAAAAGGTCCTACATTCAATACTGGCGCTGAAAACTGAGCTATTTCTTCGAATGGAATATCATAGGTTTTCCCCCATACAGGTGTGTTTTTTTCAAATGTTTGCCAATCCTTATCATTATAAAATTGACAGTAACTCAAATCACAAATTCCATTAAAATAATGAATTTGTTTTAATGGAATATTGTATTTCTTAGATTCCTCAAGCAATAAAGAGATGGCCTCTTTAATGAATGGATGATCTGATGAATTAGCAGGTGGATAATATGGAGGTGCAAATAAAAGTACTACTGCAGGAGCTAGTTCTTTACAATGAATCATGAGTTGATCTGCTATACGGAACGATTTTTCACGATCATCTAATGATTGGTTTTCAGTTACACTATCCGTTAACTCAGATACCTTTTTAATGCCCAGCTTTTTTACTGCATAGTTATATAATTCTTCAAAACGTAGTACTTCTATTTTCCCTACTCCTGTTATCCTTTGTTTCCTACAAATTTCATCATACCGTAATTGACATTTTTCCATTGCTTCGTTTGCGACATTTTCAAAAATAGACATAATCTCTTCTGCACTTCGTTTCATCAAGAATACATTGTACATAGCAACTGCTCGATAGGGAGTTTGCGTTGAGTATTGGTCTTTTAAATCTTTTAGTTGTAATGACACAGGAAGTGGTGTGACCTCATCGTATGCACTCTCTAAAAACCGATCATTCCACTCCATTTCTGTGGTTAGAAAAGCGCTCATAAATGGTGCAGTTATTCCTTTCAACGGCTCACCAACATGTGTTTCCTTGCCATAGAATAATGCTGCAGGCATGATTTTTCCAATTGTCCCTGAATAAATATATTCCTGTAGGTCTGCTGGATCTTGTGAAAAAGAAGGTTCACTATTCAAAAATAATATAATTTCTAAATCATGTTTTCTTTGTAATTCAGCGATATGTTTTACTGCTTGACGCATGCCAGCAGAGTTTACCTCTTCATCAGGTACTGTTACCAGTAATAGATTTATCGGCCATTGTTCTTCAATTGCACGTTCAATCATTTGCATATGAAGTGCCAGGCCCATTTTCATATCCATTACGCCTCTACCGAACAAGTAATCCCCAGATTCCAAGTCTTTTCTAGCAGACTTATTTAACATATCTAAATTAGATTTAAATGCTTTTGTTAGTTCTTCTGGCATTGTAGCTAATGGCATTAATGATCCATATTCTTGAATTTGTACTGTATCAAAATGACTGATCAATACAACTGTATCCTTATTAGGTGAATTTTTATATATAGCCGAAACTACCTGTCTACCATAATCAACCTCACAAAAATCTAAAAGTGTTGGATGATCTTTAAAATATTGAAGTTGTTGCAATTTTGCTAAGAACTTTTTTGAAAATTGTTGTTCCCCTTTAGTCAATGTTTGGCTTTCCCAACTAACAAGCTCATAAAGCAACTTACGTAATTTATCAGGAGAATTCCATATCATGACCCCACCATCCCTCTAATTATGGTTTTCTTCTCCTTTAATGGTAAAACACCATAAAAAGGAAATAGAGTAATTTGAATATATGAAAATTTCCATTAGAGGTCAATAGCATCTTAATACGCAAATTTATTTTTTCTATCATAGTTACGAAATGTATATTTATGGTAGAATAACCATTAATGTTCCTCATTTTATAACGTGTTAACATAGCTTTCTATTGATCATTTAAATTAACATGATGGTGATTTTCCTTCCTTATTTAAGGTTGGATGGAAGAAAAAATAACATCTAAAATTAAATTTTAGATGTTTTATGATTTCAAAAAAATCTTGCAGATATTAATGTGACTTTTATTTCTAACTTAGAGGTGAATTTTAATGATTGAAACCAAAAGATGTAGACTTTTTACCGTTAATCAAGAGCATTATCAAAACATTCAACAACTATATAAGAATCATGATGTTCGAAAATATCTTGGAGGGATTGTGAATGATGAGACTTTCAAAGAAGTATTTTCCCAAATGATTCATGCACCTACTAAGTCTTTTTATTGGATTATAAATGAGAAACAACTCAATACTTTTATCGGATTAATCTCATTAGATCTCCATCATGACGGGGAAAGTACTGAAATTTCCTATCAGTTCCTCCCAAACTGGTGGCATAAAGGTTATGCAACGGAGGTAGTTTGTGAAATATTATTATTTGGTTTTCATACATTAAACCTTGAATATATCGTTGCTGAAACACAATTTGCTAATATCGCTTCTCGAAAACTATTAGAAAAAGTAGGAATGCAGTTAAAGGAAACGACCGAGCGATTTGGAGAACTTCAAGCAATATATTTTATTAATAAATAAGCAATTATTAACAAATTACTCTATTAAAAATTGATCATCTTCAATAGCTACAATCCTTCCAATTTTTAAGAAATTCACTATTTCTTTTGATTTTTAGGGATATTATATGCTCTTTGAAGATTTGCTATTTTTTCAGGATATTTTTCATTTAGATAGTTCATTGCATTTTGTTCTAGAGAAGTTCTTACATGTAATTCGTAAGCGTCTTTATGTTGTTTAGAATAATCAGAAACAAGTCGATCAAAAGCTGCAGTTTTTATGGCTTGTGGTTTTAAATATTGATCAATTATTTGTTGTTCACTTAATTTTAAAACCCCAAGCAATTCTTTAAAGTCTTCCCACTTTTTAGGGTCTTGCTTTAGTTCCTGAAGATTCTCCAGAAATTCCTCTTCTTTTTTATTTATCTCATTTTCAGTTAATACAATTCCTTTACTTAAGGCATAAGCATAATCTGCATCAAGCTGTAAAGTATCATTAAATGCTTTATATTTGGCCTCTTCTACTGATAATGTATTCTGATGTATTTGGGATTTTATGTTGATCTCATAGAAATTTTTATCCAGGATTGGAACATCATTTGCAGTATGTTTCGGGTAATTATTTATTTGGGTGAAAATAAATAGAAACATACAACCAGTTACTATAAGTGTTACGATACTGTAGCCCCAATTAAATTTATTTTTTTGTGTGGATTGATTTTCAATATTTCTTAAAACATTCCTCACAACTTTTTCTTTACTCTTAGTAAGATTATTTAGGTCTTCAAAATATGTTTTACTCATTTAAAAGCACCTCCCAATCGCAATTCTGCAATTGTGTTTTCAACAGTTCTTTGCTTCTCCTAAGTCTAGTTTTTACCGTACTTTCTGGAATTTCTAATAATCTAGAAATTTCTTTAATAGTCATATCTTCAAAATAAAAATAGATAAGCGGTTCTCTATGCTTCAATGGAAGCTTTAAAATAGCTTCTCCTACAATTGTTTCTTCATCTTTTCTAATTAGATTGTCCATTTTCATTTGTCCGTGTATACTAAACAACTTATTTTGCAAACTGATTTTCCGATATGACCAGCTTTTCAAATAATCTTTACTTTTATTCACAACCATTCTTGAGAGATAAGCGTTCAATTCACCACGTTCTTCATAACTATTTTTGCTAGCATAGAATTTTATAAATGTTTCTTGAACAATGTCTTCAGCAATTTGTAAATCTTTTACGTAATAATAAGATAAACGTAATAATGATTCTGTATGTTGATGCATTATTCGTTCTAATTCTACAATATTTACCAAATTTACCATCTACTCCTTTCTTTGTATTTTAAACGAACCTCAATATGTAAAAGTTTGTTTTATGTAAAAATTTTTAAATAAAAAATCCTACATTCGACTTTTACATCGCATGTAGGATTTTAGAAATGCTCTTACTTAACCGGTGATAGTTCACTTTCGATTAACCATTTATGATTTTTAACTTCAGCACCACCATTAGTTGGGGTGTAATTCACCATATAAACGGTTGTTTTCTTACCAGAATCAATTGTGGCCATTGCACCTTTCATCCCTGGTAAATGGTCTGCTTCCAGTGTTACTTTAGCTCCTGGTTGAAGTGTTTTATTATCCGCACTTCTGATCTCTTCCTGGATTACCCATTTGTGATTTTTTACTACGGCACCACCAGTTGTCGGTGTGTATGTTACTGCATAGGCAATCGTGTCATATGCACCAACAATAGTAGCCTTCGCCCCATTCATGCCCTCCACATGGTTGGCATTGATTGTTACTTGACTTCCAACAGGATACGTAGGATTTGTAGCCTTTTTTACGCCATTCGGTACGATACCTGTATTCGAATGATTGATATCGGTATCAGTATTGTCATTTGTAAGCGTATGATCTGGTGCTGTTGGGCTTGGGGCTGGAGTTGTATTTGGAGCTGTATTCATAGTATCATCAGGAGCTACGTTTACATTCCTATTTACTTCGTTCTTTCCTGTGTTAGTCGTACCACAAGCAACTAAAGCAAAAACTGCCACAAAAGATAGGATTACCATTAATACATTCTTTTTCATGCTATTCCTCCATATATTCAGCTTTTATTAACCTTACACTAAAATTATTCCCAACCACTCGAATATTAAACATAGGTCAATAAAGTCAAATGAAAAATTTTAAAAGCATGATTTAAGAGTAATTAGAATGAATGTTGTATAAAATAGTAGATATCCGTTAATCGTTTTCAAGAATCAATTCTATTTGTGCGATAATTTCTATTCCATGTATTGCTTGTGTAGCAAGTCTATCTGCTTCGGTATTCATTTTTCTTGATACATGTTCGTATTCAGGTTGAATGCCTAATTTCTTTAACTGATCATCAATGCGATCAGCCCACTTTGCCAACTCAGGTTCGAGCACTGCCCATTCACCGTTCATCTGACTAATTACTACTTGAGAATCTCCGATGAACCTGATTGGCATTGTTTTTACATTTAAGAGTTCTAATTCAACAATACTTAAATGAAGTGCTGCATATTCTGCTTCATTATTCGAATTCAATCCAACTGTTTGTGCGTTTTTTCGAACACGATAAGGTTTTCCATTCTGTTCAAAGTAAATAACACATCCTAATCCCGAGATACCTGTTCCGATATCAAATCCACCATCAAAATAAACGGTAATATTATGAGGTTCTCCTTCGACTTCCTTTAAATATTTTTTCATTTCTTTGATGGTCCAAGTGCTATCAAACTGATCGATAAAAGTAATACTCTTCGCACGGCCCGTTTTTTCTAAATCTTGTGCAATCTTTAGTCCTTGTTCTGCTGGTATTTCGTCTGAACGAAATACTGTCTCCGTTCCTTTTGGCGTCCTGTATACCCATTCAATAATAATCTTCATAACAGGCCTCTCCTTCTTATATCCATCGAATTTTTTCCTTTTTATTTTCTCCAGTGTAGTCAATAATTATGAAAAAGATTTGATACAGTAGATAACAATACCCCTACCTTACTTTCACCCATCTTTTTATCATACGAGAGACGGTTTCGTGCATTAATGAAATTGCAATTTTTTTTGCTCTACAAAAACACTTACTACTCCAAAAAACAAAAGTAATACTACGCCAAGGAGCGTAATATTTGACCATTGTAACCTTGGATTGAAAAGTTGGAAAAAGAATGTAAAAACAGGAATGAAACATAATGACATCATTACTAAAAAAACTTCACAATATTGAATACCTTTTTGAAGTAGATACATCGGTATTAAAACACCAATGACCGTCATTACTAAAATCCAACTAATATTTTCGACTGAATAGGTGAACATTACATCATAGGTAAATATAAACGAAAGCAAAATAATGCCGTAAAATCTTTTTGACAAAATCATCGAAGTTGTCCATCCTACTTCACTTAATTGCTTAGAATAGACTGTACATAACACAGCACCAAGTCCACATAATATACTAGCCCCAACGCCAATAATACTATATTGATCCCAAGTTCGTACTGCAGACTGTCCCGAAAAGATGGCAACAATAAGTAATATACAGGCGCCAAAAATCCCGAGTGCAATCCCCCACTGTGCATTTATTACTCGTTTCTTTTGTTGAATTGTTAGTAGCAATACAAATAATGGTCCTAATCCCATCTCAAGCGAACTCACAATCGCTGGTTCAATATATTTTAATGCAAAATAAAATCCCATGAAAGCTAAAATAGAAGCAATGTTTAACTTAAATAACGATGATCTTGCCTCTTTCCAGCGTGGCTCTACTTTTTGCTTACTTGTGATGAGTTGAAAAAAGACTGTCGTTATGAAAAAACTTATTCCTGTAAATAGAAATGGGTGTACTGTCTGCACACGATACCCATAATAGACTTGACTGACTGAGGTTAAAATTGCTGACAGTAATAAACTTAATACGCCAATCGAATACATTTTGCGTTTATCTTCAACTACAATTTTCATAAATTCCCCCATAAGTGAAAATTTTTATCTCGAA
The DNA here is from genome assembly GCF_002884495.1 of Rummeliibacillus pycnus. Taxonomy (GTDB): domain Bacteria; phylum Bacillota; class Bacilli; order Bacillales_A; family Planococcaceae; genus Rummeliibacillus; species Rummeliibacillus pycnus. The sequence continues at coordinate 1,206,405 of NZ_KZ614145.1, forward strand.
TATGTAGTAAATTGTTCAATCTTCATATACTCTTTTATTCATTTAATACTTCATTAATTGAAAACACTTAAGATCCAAAGACAAAAAACTATAAATAAACTTTTAACTAATAAGTTTACCTACAGTTTTTTAGTGTTACTTCCTTGTCATTATAAATAAACCTCCGCAATGTGAAATCGGATGAAATTCACATTGCGAGAATTCTTTCAATACTGGATATAGCTCTTCTTCAACAAAATAATATTCCTCATCGTCCCAATAATTTATACTGTCTCTTCTACAAGTTTCGAGTCGATCTCTTGTTTTGAAGGCAATATCACCGATTATTATTTTACCTTCCTCTGATAGTAGAGTTAGTAAGTTTTTAATAAAAGGAATTTTTTCCTCATCTGATAAGTGGTGCAATGCATAGGTACTGATGATAAAGTCATACTTATTGTTCTTGAAAGAATCAGGGAATCCCTTCGAGATATCCCATTCCATTAAATGTGCAGTCGGCATTTTAGCTTGTGCAATTTTAATCATCTCTGAAGAAAAGTCTAGACCATCTATAGTGTGTCCCTCTTCATAAAGCTTACTTGTAAGAACAGCTGTTCCAAATCCTATATCCAAAACTTTCGATTGACTTTTTTGCATAATTTCATTGAAAATAGTATTTAAAATTGTTTTATATCCTGCAAATGGATATTGATTACTTTCTTCACTCAATTGTACTGTATGATCATAATTATTTGCCCATAGATTAAAACCTTGTTTATTTAACATGTATGCTCCTCCTATTATTCAAGCGAATAATTGAGCACATTTTATTATTCGCTAAGTTTTCCCTTTACATGTTTGTTCTCTTTCATATCAATAACATTTTTCATAATTATTCCTCCTTACATAATAATTAGAATATTACCATAATTATGTATAATTTTAAACAATTAATTTAATACGCATTTTTAAAGAAAAAGCCTCTTCCTAATGAAGAGGCAAAATTGGTACATTATAAAATATTATTTATTCGTCTTTTTCCTTCGTTCGCTGTATAAATGATCTCATCAAACAATTCCTGTACAGTAGGAATATTATTAATCAGTCCCATAACCTGACCTGCCCAACCAAAACCTTCTTCAATTTTACCTTCGTAAATATATTTGCGATTTGCTCTACCGCTAATCATATCTTTTAAATCTTCATAGGTAGCTTCTTTTTGTTCACGGTTGACAATTTCTTCGGTAAAACTTGTTTTTAAAGCACGACCTGGAGTACCCAACGATCTCTCGATTACGATTGTATCTGTTTCTTTTGCATTTATAATTGCTTCTTTATATACATTATTTGCATGAATACATTCTTTTGTCGCAATAAAGCGGGTACCCATTTCTATCCCTTCAGCACCCAGTGCAAATGCAGCAAGCAAGCCTCTTCCATCACCAAATCCACCACTAGCTAAAACTGGTATCGATACAGATTCTACTATCCGTGGTACAAGTACAATAGTGCCAATATCTTCCCTGCCTAAATGTCCACCGCCTTCTTGTCCAACTGCCATGACAAGATCAGCACCAAGTTGTTCTGCCTTTTGTGCTTGTCTAACACCAGAAACAAGAACCATTGTTTTGATGCCTTCATCCTTTACTCTTTCAAGCACTGACTTCGGATTACCTCCTGTAATTGAAATGGCTGGCACCTTTTCTTCAATTGCTACTTCCAACAAATCTTCGTGTTTTTGATCATGTCTTGAAATTGCAAAATTCACACCAAACGGATTGTTTGTTAAAGTGCGTACCTTGCGAATCTCTTCTCTAAGTTTTTCTGGAGTTCCTAAAGTTGCAGCAGTAATTTGGCCTAAACCACCTGCATTTGATACAGCTGCAGCAAGTTCTGCATAAGCTAAATAAGCAAGTCCCCCTTGAATAATTGGATACTTAATCCCAAGTAAATCTGTTACACGTGTTTTCAAACATTACACCCCCGATGTCATTTAAAACATGATTTAACACCATTAATTATACATAATATTCCGAAATTACAATATACTTTTTAAACCGCTTTTCTTTGAAAATAGATGTATCCACAAAGAAAGAACAAAATAAATCCCCCTCCGACTACGGATATCAATTGTTCCCACGGAATAAAAAAGATATCGTCTGTTTTTCCACCAATATACATCATCGAAAAAGGTTGTGCCCATAGATAGTAGGGTCCAATATGTTCAGAATTTATTGCTAATATTGACGGTAATGTGAAGATAACATTAACAGCAAAAGGTGCTGCAAAACTATTAAATAACATCGACATCCATAATTGCAAAGCAACTAATGGAAAGGTTGCTACCCACCCACCTAAAATACTTTTCCATATAATTTCAATAGGGAAAGGTTCGCTAAATCCTTTAATACTCCCCACTGCAACTAACGCGCAAAGATAGAGTAGTTGAATGACCAATACAAGTATTACCAATACAATATATTTAGCGACAAATACTTGCCCCCTTGAAACAGGTAACGCCAAAAGTTGTTTCCATCCACCTGCTTGATGTTCATATCTACAAATCAAACTAGACAGCACTCCAGTAATTAGAGGGAGAAATAATAAAGCATACGTTAAATTCATATATAGTAATGCTTGTTCCCATTCACTTACTTTTACTTCAATAGGTGAATTAATACCTGTCATTAGACCGATTAATGGTCCTATCATAAGAATGAATGTTATTTTGGATTTACGTAATTTAAACCATTCTGATTGTAAAATAGCTATCATTTATTTCACGTCCCTTCTATTAAAATCAAGCATACCGACAATATAAAGCATGCATCCAATAGTTATTCCAAAAACAACATTTAGTATTGGGTTGTCCCATTCATTCACCAAAGATGGCCATTTCCAAATCATCCAATCCGGTAATGCTGATCCTGTAAAAGCTAAAATCGTTCCAACAATTCCTATAGTAATTGGAATTCCTTGATTTTGACTAACAACTGCAATCCATAATTGTAAGGCTAATACTGGAAATGCAGCTAAGAAAGGATAAAAACTATATTTAAATATCTCAAAATATGGAATTGGTTTTCCTAAATCCAGAAACACACCAAATCCAAGTGTAAAGATCATTAAAAAGCATGATGAAAAAAATAACAAACTAAAAACCACTGCAAATTTGGATAAGTAAACATTTATTTTGCTTACGGGTAGCGCAATCAACTGCTTCCACGCATTCGTTTCATCTTCTACACTAACGATTAAAGATGTTAATATGGCAATTCCCAGTACAATTGCAAGTGGTGTAAATGTACTGACATTATCTAAATAATATCCCCAATCATCATTACTTTGCTTTAATAGATAATCTTTTCGCACACCGTAATTAACCATTTGCATTGCAACAACACCTAATGGACCTAGAAATGATAAAAGCCAAAAACCTTTTCGTTTTATTTTAAGAAAATCAGTCACGATTAGATTTCGAATCATACTAATTTCTCTCCCCTTGTCATTTGAAGGAAGATTTCTTCTAATGATCTTTTTTCTTCTTCAACTCTGTAGATAGATAATCCGTTATGAACTAACGTTTCTACAATTTGTGCAACATTTTCATTTGAACAATCAGAAAGGTAAATTAGGTCATCCTTATAAGTAGTGTTTATTCCTCTAGCTAGTAATGATCGCCAAGCCTTCTCACCATCATTCACTTTGAGTGATACAGATTGATGAGCATATAAACGCATTGCATCTATTGAATCTTGAAATATTAATTTTCCTTTATTTAATATACCTACTGTTGTTGCTATCTGATCAATCTCAGATAGTAAATGACTTGATATCAGAACAGTCATATCATATTTTGAAGGAAGGCTCTTGATCAATTCCCTTATCTCAATAATTCCAGATGGATCTAATCCATTCGTTGGTTCATCTAAAATTAACAATTCTGGATTATGTAATAATGCTGCCGCAATTCCTAACCGTTGCTTCATTCCCAGAGAAAAACCCTTAACCTTCTTATTACTTACATTTGTTAAACGTACAATTTCTAATACTTTATGAATTCTTGAAGGTGGTACATTTAAAATCTTTCGAATAGCTTCCAAATTTTCATATGCAGTCAAATGTGGATAGTATGAAGGGTTTTCAACTAATGCTCCAACTTTTTGTAAAATCTTGATTCTATCCTTTTTTAAATCTTTTCCAAATATGTGGATGTCTCCAGAGGTTGGCTTCATCAAACCTAAAAGCATGCGAATGGTTGTCGTCTTTCCAGCTCCATTCGGCCCCAGGAATCCATATATTTCCCTTTTGGGTATTTTTAACTCTACTCCATCAACTGCTTTTTCATTTCCAAAACTTTTTGACAAGTTCTCCGTATGTACTATATATTCCATTTTCCTCACCTCTTGTTCTATATTAGAAAATCTAGGTTAAAACTAGGTAAGAAGGAAGTTTAAATTTTGTTTAAATTTTGTTTAAATTTTCTATTTCAAATAATCTAAAAATCCCATTAATAAAAAAATGATTTCTGCACAAGACAGAAATCATCTTTCGAATAACTAAGATACTGTACAACCTAAATGCATTTCAGGTAATCAACTAAGGGAACAAGTATAAAAAACTCGACCTTTTTAAGTTCCAATAACCACCCGTTTAGAGACCTTCAAGCTTAATTTGCTAATCTAATTGAATACATATGAATTACAAATAACATTACTCCGATTACTAAAAATGGAAGTAATAAAGCAATTAAAAATGGAAGTGAAAATGAAAACATACAAATTATTAGTCCGCCTATAACAAATAGATTACCACTAAATCTTTGTACTTTATTCCAGTTACTTTCATTATTACTTTGCATCAATCCATTTAACTTGTTCCTCAACTGTTTGTGTAAATTCGTCTATTGGTTCTGCTAAAACACTTTGTTGAATAGTTAGCATTTTTTCAGCACCCTTTGCTTCATCTAATCTAATTTTGTAAGCATTGAAATCACCCTCTTCTTATCTAAGAATTTTTCATAATTGTAATCGTTGTACCATTTATGGTTGATTCTATTTGCCATTCAAGCTCCATATTTTTTATCATTAAGTCTATAATTGATAACCCTATCCCTTCACCTTTTTCGTTTGAGATTGCGTTCATGCCTTTTCCCCGGTCCGAAATAACAATAGCATCATATTGAGTGGTAGATATGGTTTTAACACTTACAAATAAACCTTCCTTTGCATGACGGAGTACATTTTGAAGTATATTATCTAATATTCTCCCCAACCAGATGGGGTCAACTTGCCAATATTGAAGGTCAAAAGATTGTAAGTCTACTTCAATCGTAAATCCTTCTTTTTCAAATACAGGATACCAACTGGCAATACTTTCTCGAACTTGACGTACTATATCCACTTGGTCAGGATTAAACTTATATTTACTTGCCATCAATAACGTATATGACATTAAGTTTTCAATTAGATGATCAATATTTAAAACAGATTTTTCTAATGCTTTTACTGTTTTTTTTCCTTCTTGTGTTAACTCTTCCTTACTTATCGTATAAGTTTGTGCACGAATTTTCGTTAAAGGTGTTCGTAAGTCATGTGAGAGGTTTGCGATTAACTCTCTTCTTAGTTTTTCTTCTTTCTGTTCACGCTGTTTACTTTCTCTTAACTCTACAACCATTTGATTAAATGTCTGTTCTAGTTGTCCAATTTCATCTTTCTTTTTTACCTCTATCTCTATGGGGAGCTGATCGACATCCCGAATTGTCATGGCATCTTGTAAATGTAACAATCTCTTTCGAATACTTTTGAAAAAAAAGAAAGAAACAATGATAAAAAGAATGATAATCGATAACATTACTATAGCTAACAATGTGCCATATTTTTCGTTGGCTTTAACTATTGGTGGATTAAATGTTTTTCTTGGGATTTGTAAAACAACAAAACCATGAGATGTATCTTTTCCTACAAACGCAATAACTGTATATGGATCACTAGCATAACTTTCTTTCATAAATTTTGCAGTATATGCTGGACCCCATTTATTTGACATTCGGGGTTTAACATTTACTTTTTCTGACAAAACGCCATTCTGATCGATCCAAAACATTGTTGCTTCTGGATAATTCTTTTTCCATTTTTTAAAAAGACTACGGACATTTTGACTGGTGTCACTTTTTATATTATTAGCAGCTTTATGCCATTTCTCTTCAACTAATTCTGGGCTATTTTTATTACTATTTTCTAAATGATTATCTATATTAACAATAAATATTGCGATTCCTAAATAAGCTATTTGAACAATTGATATAGCCATCAATATAATCAGCATATATTTTGCTAATAGAGACCGAAAGAATTTTTTCATTGTTTCACCCTGTACCCAATTCCACGAATTGTTTCAATTATTGTTGGGTTGGAGGGGTTTTCTTCTATTTTTTCTCTCAAATAACGAATATGTACCATTAATGTTTTATCACCTTCTATATAAGGTTCTCCCCAGACTCCTTCAAATAGTTGTTCTTTCGTTAAAATCTGATTTAAATGCCGGATAAAATACTGAAATAAAAAATATTGCTTGCCTGTTAATTGAATTTCTTCATTATCTTTTTGATTAATAATACGTAAATCTTTTGTGTGAATTTTAAGATGACCAATTTCTAAAATATCAGCACCTTTTTGGAACCTTCTTAATAAGACCTCAAGTCTCGCTGAAAGTTCATCTGGATGAAACGGCTTTGTTAAATAATCGTCTGCAAAACTGAGACCTTCTATTTTGTCCTCTAGAGCCGTACGTGCAGATAGCATTAATATTGGTAAATGATCATATTCCTTTTTAATGCGTTTACCAATAGAGAAACCATCTAATCCTGGTAACATGACATCTAAAATGACAATATCAACTGTCGAAACATATTCTTCTACTTTTTCTCCAGATTTCAGCCATGTCACTTCAAAACCTCTATCTTTTAAATCTTTAGTGACCCAACTTCCAATTTCATCTTCATCTTCTATGTATAATATATGAACCATTTAGGCTCACCTCATTTTCCATATGTATTTATGATAGTACTATATCATAGTAACAGATTTTATTGACTTTAATATTCCATCTAACATAGATTAAATTCTCGATCAATCATAAAAGGACATTCTTGAAAAAAGCCCCAATACTTTTTCCAAGAATGTCCTTTTAGAATATTACTGTCTACAAATCTATTTTAAATTTCCATCCATTACTTTTATAAAAGCTTTTTTTATTTTGTTTAGCTGCTCTGTTGCTGCTTCTTCTGTTTTATTTTTTACACCTATATAATATTTAATCTTCGGTTCTGTTCCACTTGGACGTACACAAACCCAAGAATCATATTCTAATATATATTTTAGAACATTGGATTTTGGTAATGCGATTTTTTCGCTTGAAGCTCCATTTGTATAAGTGATTGTTTGTGTTGAATAGTCTTCAATACTTGTTACATGTAAATCACCGATTTTTTCTAAAGGTACTTCACGAAGTTTTGTTAGTGCATTTTTGATTTGTTTTGCACCCTCAATTCCTTTTTTCGTTATAGATACGAGTGTTTCTTTATAGTAACCGTGTTCTTTATATAGGGTTTTTAAGACATCTAAAAGTGATTTGCCTTGTTTTTTAAAGTAAGCGGCTGCCTCTGTTACTAATAGAATTGCTTGATTTGCATCTTTGTCTCGAGCAAAGTCTTTAACTAAATACCCGTAACTTTCTTCATATCCAAATAAGATTTTGTAGTCACCTGATTGATGGTATTGTTCGATTTTTTCACCGATGAATTTAAATCCTGTAAGAACATTTTCTGTACTAATACCGAAATGATTGGCGATGGATTTTCCAAATTCGGAGGTAACAATCGTTTTAATGATGCGCCCATTTTGGGGTAATTCATCAAATTCCTCCATGCGTGATAGTAAATAATAGAGCATAATTGCGCCTGTTTGGTTCCCTGTTAATAATTGATAATCACCCCTTTGTCTTACAGCAACCCCCAATCGATCGCCATCTGGATCAATGGCAAGAAGTAAATCAGCTTGAACTTTGTATCCATCTCTTATTGCGTATTCGAATGCAGACTTTTCTTCAGGATTAGCAGATACAACCGTTGGAAAATCTCCATTTGGATTCAATTGTTCTTGAACAATAGCCATCCCTTTGAATTGTAATCGCTTGAAAATTTGTTGAACTGTGTAACCTGAAATACCATGCAGCGGTGTAAATGTTACTTGCAAATCAGTTGTTTTGAAAAGTGATGCTTCAAATGGAATTGTTAATAGCTGATTAAAATAGTCCTCATCTATTTCTGTTGTGATAATTTGAATGAGACCACTTTTTACATAATCATCAAAATCCCCCTCTGGTAATTGAAGCTCGTCCCCTACTTTTTCTACATAAGAGATTACTTCTTTAGCCTTTTCTAAATTCAATTGAGCTCCGTCTTCTCCATAAACTTTATAGCCATTATATTCTGGCGGATTGTGGCTAGCTGTAATCATCACGCCCATAAAAGTATTCAGTTTTCTAACGGAGTAAGACAATTGAGGTGTTGTGCGGGAGTCTTTGTATAAAAAAGTTTTGATACCATTTTGTGCAAAAGTTGTAGCTGTTTCGATTGCGAATTCTTTAGACATATGTCGACTATCAAAGGATATTACTACTCCTTGATCAGCTTTCTGCTGACCACAATTTCGAATATAAACCGCAATCCCTTTTGTAGCTTTACGAATGGTAAAAAGGTTTAAGCGATTCGTTCCTGCTCCCATTTCACCACGGATTCCACCCGTTCCAAAAGATAACGTTTTACCAAATGCATCTTCTTTCTTCGACTCGTCATGAGCCATTTTATGTAAATCTAATCGTAAATCTTCTGGAAGTACTGTTTTTGTTTGCCATTTTTTAAAAGCCTCTTGATAATTCATGTAAACACCCTCTTCGGTTTATGCAAATCTATTACTTCATTGCTTGAATACTTGCAAATGATTATTCTTTGTATATAATTTATACTCTAAAAGTACCCCTAGTAATTACTTTATATTCGATATTTTTGAGGAAAATGAATCCTCCTTGTATCAAATATATTGATATAATAAATGATACTATAGCTTTTCAGGAGGAAGACCTTTGGATTTTATTGCACTAGAAATAGAAACTGCCAATCAGTGGAGAGATAGTATTTGTTCAATTGGATTAGTAAAAGTCAAAAATGATAAAATTATCGATTCACTCTTCACATTTATTAACCCTAACCAGCCATTTGATGAATATTATATAGCCCAGCATGGAATTACAGAAGAAATGGTGAAATTTTCACCAACATTTGAAGAGTTTTATCCTCTATTAAATAAATGGCTAACTAATCAAACCGTCGTTGGCTATTATAGAAATTATGATCAATCGGTTTTAGAAGAATCTTGCCTATCTATCAATCAACTTGTTCCCTTTTGCAAATTTGGATGTATTCTTCAATTCGCAAGAAATAAGTTGAACAATGAAAGACATTTTTCTCTCCTAACTCTTGCACATCTATTTGGGATTCCACTTCATTTGGAACGCGCTGAAATAATTGCTAACCTTGTACTAAGCTTCGAAGAAAAATTTAAAGAATTTACATTACATGATCTAACCAACTCCTCAAAAAAGATCGCTTCGCATAATCCAATATTCACCGATTCTTACTTTCAAGGTAAAAATATCGTTTTCACAGGTGCACTTGAAGGGGTAACAAGATCGATGGCTGCAAAGAAAATCCGTTCAATTGGCGGGATATTTAGCAATACTGTAACAAAACAAACTAATATTCTTATTGTTAGTAATAGTAGTTGGGCTAAAGCTGAGAGTGGTCATAAAAGTTCGAAATTCCATAAAGCTGAACAATTTCAATCAATGGGCTACCCAATTGAAATTATTCAAGAAGAAAAAATTCGACCATACTTAAAATAAGAAATAAAACCATATGTATATATTAACTTTTTTGGAAATTTGATAATAAGACTTGCGATTAATATGTAATCAATGCAATAATTACCTTCAATACAAACTCTTACCTTTCATTAAGACTTACAATCTAACTTTCTAAACAATGAAATATTTTATTTCCTGGGAGGTTATTATGCATCAAATTGATAATGGATTATTGAAACAATGGCAAGCTTTTATCGATATCACAAAAAACATAAAAAAAATGGATAACAATAAGAGTGTACAGGAAATTATAGAAGTAGTCATTAATACAATTGAAAAAGTCGATGGCGGTTTTCTTCTTTTATGGAATACAAAACAAAATGCTTTATCGATTGAAGCCGCTGTAAATTTTAAAGAGGAATATTATATTCATAATAAGCTAGCACCTGGTGAGGGAATCTCAGGTACAGTATTTAAAACAGGAAAGACAATAGTAATCTATGGTGAGGAAGAAATAAAAAAAGCCATGCAGTCCATGAAAGAACCAAACTATCAATACTTTTTAAAATCCTCTGTTCAAGATGATCCTCCCAAAAGTTGTTTATCTGTTCCAATTACATATAAAAATGAGAAAATCGGCGTTTTAACATTAGATAACTTCTTTTCCGAAGAACGTTTCACAGACGAAGAAATCGGATTTGTGGAGGCAATTGCAACTCAAATTGCAATGGTTATAACCCTTAGTCAAGAACTTAACGAAAGAGAACAAAGTGCACAAACACTTAAATTAACATTATCTTCTCATCATCTTTTAAACGATCTTATGTTAAATGATCGAGGTTCAAAGCAAATAATAGAAACCTTAGCTAAGCTTATTGATAACCCAATAATATACCTCGATCCAAAAGGAGAATTTCTTTTTACAAGTAATCCTAATGATCCATTTGAATTAACCTTGAAAGACTGGATAAAAAAATGCATTCATCAGTTTCCAACTGAACAACAGGACTTTGAATTCTTACTACCCAATCAATTATTAGGTCATATTTTCAAAATCGCTTCTTCATATGGCGTGATTGGATATTTACTTGTAATTTGCAATTCAAAATCTCTTGATGTTTATACAAAATTAACATTATCACATAGTACTGCTATTATGGCTATTGAACAAATGAAAGAGCAAAAGAAACTCGAATCAAGAATTCAAAAAAGACAATTACTTTTAAAACAATTTCACGAAGAAAATAGTTTTACTAGCTTACACAATCTACTTGAAATCAAATATTATAATGCTTTCTTATTTCTACTTTATAAAAGAGAAAATTACTTAGAAAATAATTATTCTGAAATGTTCCATTATGAGAGAGATTATAAATTGAAACTACAATCCATTGGAAATTGTCTATTATTTCCGAATCGCGATTCATTAATCGTTCTAATTGCATTACGTGACACTCAAAGTGAAGTTGAAAAGAAATTAGAGGAAATCTTTTTATTCAATCAGGATGAGCGAATCTTAATTGGTCGTAAAGTTGATCGTATTGATCAATTGCATTTATCGTTTCAAGATATTGAACGATTAAAACATTGTATAAAAAATCTCGATGGACAAATTATATCTTACGAAAAACTTGGACTATATAGATATTTACTCTCTATGACAGATTCTGAGCAAAAGCATTTTGTGGAAGAAATACTAGGTCCCATCCTTCCTTCATCTATAAAACAATCGTCTAATAATGAATTAATCCATACATTAATGGAATATTTTAAATATAATAAAAACGTTATAAAAACAGCTGAAGCAATGCATGTCCACCAAAATACCATTTACTATCGAATTGTACAAATTGAAGAAAAGTTAAACGTGGATTTAAATGATTTTAATTATGCAATGAATATTCATGCAGCTATATTTTTATATAATCTCCGTTAAACAATTTAAAATATAAAAAATGCCACTAGGAAACTTCGAACCTTGTGGCATTTCATTTATTTAATTAGTGCTCTTTTAAAAATTGTAAGGCTGCTGTACCTAAAGTATTTCCTGCGATTAACAACGCCCTTTCATCAAAGTTAAACTTTGGATGATGGTGAGGATAAGTTTCTTCCACATCCGGATTTTGTGCACCAGTAAAGAAAAATGCTCCAGGAACATGTTGTAAATAATAGGCAAAATCCTCGCCCCCCATTAAAGGAGCACAAATATGAACGTTTTCCACACCCGAAACTTGTGGAGCCAAGTCAACTAAGAATGCTGTTTCCTCTTTATGATTGATCACTGCTGGATAACCACGTACATAATCATATTCATAATCTGCTTTTGTGAGATAACATGATGCTTTTAACATCTCTTCTATTTCCTTTTCAAGTAGATTCCTGGTTTCGTCGTCAAATGTACGTACAGTGCCTTTCATTTTAACTGAGTCTGCAATTACATTAAAGGGATTCAAAGCCTCTATATGTCCAATTGAAACTACTGCTGATTCAGTTGGATTGACACGTCTAGATACTAACTGTTGAAGATTAGTGATAAATTGTGCGGCAATTAAAATAGAATCTTTGGTATTACTTGGGTCTGAGCCATGCCCTCCCTTCCCTTTGACATTAATATATATACCGTCTGCTGCAGCCATTAAAGGTCCTTCTTTTAGCATAATATTCCCGAGAGGTTCTGTAGACCATAAATGAGTCCCAAAGATGACATCAACACCTTCTAAACAACCGTCTTTAATCATGGAAATCGCACCTCCTGGAGCAATTTCTTCTGCATGTTGGTGGATGAAAACAATTGTTCCTTCAATTTCATCTCTCAGTTTGTTAAGTACTTTTGCTAATACCAAAAGTGTTGCAGTATGCCCATCATGACCACAAGCATGCATAACACCATCCACTTTTGATTTATAAGGAAGTTCGTTTTGTTCTTGAATTGCTAAAGCATCAAAATCAGCTCTTAGTGCAACTGTTTTGCCAGTTTTTGCACCGTGCAATTTTGCTACTACACCACGACCACCCACACCTTCTTTAACTTCATGTCCAAGAGCTCGGTGATATGCGGCAATATATTTTGGTGTATTAACTTCCTGAAATGATAGTTCTGGATTCTCATGCAAATAGCGTCGAATTTCAACCATCTCATCATAGTGTTCTTCTAACAAATTATATAATTTTTCCATTTATTTCCCTCACTTTAAATAGATTGAATCTCCAGGACCTAAAGGAAGTCCGAGTAAGAACCATATGCTAAACAATATGATCCAACCAATTGAAAATACAACAGAATAAGGAAGTAATGATGAGATAAGTGTCCCAATTCCAATATTCTTATCATATCTTTTAGCAAAAGCGAGTAAAATCGCAAAATAAGCTAACATTGGTGTTATTGGATTTGTAATAGAATCTCCTACACGATAGACTGCTTGAGTTAGCGCTGGGCTATAATTTAAATACATAAACATTGGAACAAATATAGGCGCTAATAATGCCCACTTTGCTGAAGCACTTGCAACCAATAAGTTAATACCAGCACAAATAATAATAAAACCGATAATCATTGGTAATCCTGTGAAATTCATTGCCTGTAATGCTTCTGCACCTTTAATCGCCATAATTGGTCCGATATTACTCCAGCCAAAATAAGCAATCATCTGTGCAGCTACAAATGCCAACACAATAAACGAAGACATATCTGCGATAGATTTGAACATTTTATCTGCAACATCTTTATCACTTTTTAGAACTTTTGTCACAATACCATATGCCAAGGCTGGTAATAAGAATAGGAATAACATAATCGGTACGATACCTGTCATGAAAGGAGATGATAAAAAACCACCAGTCTTAGGATCACGTAAAATACCATTTGATGGAACAACTGCAATAAGAATAATGATCACATAAATAGCTGTTACAATACCTGCCCATTTAAGTCCCTTTGCTTCTAATGGTGTAATTGGCTCAAGTTTCTCAGCTTCTCCTTGATATTCACCAAATCTAGGAATTGTAAACTTATGTGCCACAAATGTACCTAATGCAACTAATACAAAAGTAGATGCGATTAAGAAATAATAGTTCATCGTTGCTCGACCTATGTAGCCAGGTTCAACTAAGTGTGCGGCAGATTCCGTAATGCCAAGAAGTAGAACATCAAGAGAACTGATCAACAAATTTGCACTAAATCCTCCTGCAATAGCTGCGTATGTTATGATTAAACCAACAATTGGGTTTCGCCCAATACTCATAAATATCAAAGCGGCAATTGGAGGTAAAACGATAAAAGCTGCATCTGCTGCTAAATTACCAACTAACCCTGTTAAGATTAAAAAAGGGATGATTAACTTTTGTGGAGCACTCATCACAGATTTCTTCATCAATGCTGCTATTAATCCTGTTTGTTCAGCGAGACCGATGCCAAGCATAGAGACAATCACCATTCCTAACGGAGGAAAAGAGGTGAAATTTGTTAACATCTCATTTAATATTTTGATGAGTCCTTGTTGATTCAGTAAATTAACAACCTCAATTCTCTCATTAGTGCCTGGTTTTACTGCAGAAACATGAAACTGTGCTAAAATCCAAGACAAACCCAAAATAACGAACGCCATGATTACAAAAAGCGTTACTGGATCAGGTAATTTGTTTCCTGCCTTTTCTACTCCATCCAAGAATCGCTCGATCAAAGATTTTTTCTTTTGAACACTTACTACATTTTCCATATGGTTCCCCCTTTTTATTTTCTGAATATTTAGATTATATATAATATTAATTACTATTAATATAGTGAACTCTATAAAAATCCTTTCTGATTTTTGTAGTTTTCTACAAAAAACAATCTGATAATGGTGTTATTTTGTATATTATTCTCAAAAGTTAGTAGCCTGTATCTGACTCTCGCTTACCATACATATCAATCGAGAAAGTTTTCTAATGACTCGTTCCATATTTTAAAATCTCTTTACTTGGACAAATACTAAAATATTTTAACCAAAAAAATTTTTTCTTTAATTGAACAAAAAAATTGAACACAAACTCCTAATTTTAGAGTTTGTGTTCAATCTACATGATCATAATGAATATTATCTTTCTGAAATACTTTTTACTCTTTTTCCATATACCAAATAATAAACGAATAAACAAACGAATATCCAAATCGCAACAATTCCATACACCATTTTAAGTGGTATAAATGTTACCATAACACCTACTAAATAAGGCCCTATCCCATTTGATAAATCTAAAAACATAAAGAATGTTGAAGTAGCTAGTGATTTTCGATGTGACGGGGATTCTTGTATTGCAATTGCTTGAAAATTGGAAATAAGTGTTCCATAACCAATTCCAATAAATACAGCAGATAGTAAAAACATAAAACTATTTTGCACCATACATAATAGAAAGAAACCTACTGCCACAACTAATAACAATGGATAGTTCAAGCGATTTGCGCCAAATAAATCAAACCATTTCCCCGTAAATGGTCTTGTAATAATGAGTGCCAATGCATAAACGATAAAGAAGAAACTAGAAGCTGAAACAAGATGGATGTCTCTTGCATATTGTGTCAAGAAAGATATCAAACTTGCATAAGCCAATGTAATGAGGAAGACTGAAGCAGAAATAGGAACAGCTTTTGGTTCTATGAAATCTTTTAAATAGAAACCTTTCTGATGTTCTTCTATCATTACTTTTTGAGGAGGTTTTAAAAAACATATAACGATTAGATCGAACAACGATACGACAATTCCTACCATGAAAATAACTGTGAAAGAAGTACGTTCATAAAGAAACATTCCTAAAAATGGCCCAAATGCCATTGCAATATTCATCGCGGTCGAATAGTAGCCTGTTCCTTCACCACGGCGATCATCAGGTATTAAATCTGCAGCAATTGCACCTGCCGCGGTTGTAATGCATCCATGCATTGCACCGTGAATAAATCGAATGATCAATAAAAAATACAACTGATCTGCATATAAATGTAAAATCATTGCAATGACAAAAACTATTAATGAATAGACTAACATTTTCTTTCGACCAAAGCGATCCAAGTATTTTCCTGTAAAGATTCGAGCAAGTAGTGATGCTAATACAAAAATACCAGTTGCAAATCCTGCTACGCTTTGACTTACATTAAACTTTGTTGCAGTGAAAATTGCAATCATTACCATTAAGAGATAGAAAACTACATGTGTAAAAAAATTCGTTAAAAAGATAATGATAAAATCTTTTGTCCAAAGTTTGGATGACTGTGTCAAAAGCCAACTCCTTCTTTCAATTAATTTTTACATTATCTATCGTAAACCCTCCCCTTAATGGAGAGTCAACGGGGTGACTTTTATCCGTATTTCTTTCAGCCATTCTTCTGAATGATTTGAAATAATCCCATCAACAATTTTTCGAATATATAAAGGACCCTCTGTTTGATACTTGTTTATTTCGATAAAACGTAATAGTTTTTCTATGTATTGAAAATCTTCATCCATTTTCTCTCTCCATCTAATTACTACGAAATCTCCTGCTTCAACATGGGTTATCGTATCCAATTGTTTATGAACGGGTTGATCAACTAATAAGAAAATGCCATTGTATGATGATGGTTTATATTCTTGATTTTCAATATACATTAAATAGCCAACATTGCCAATTACGATAGGTACTATATGTTCATAGTGCGTTTTCAATTGACGAAGTTCGGCTTCAATTTCTTTTAGTGATCCGACTTTTTTGTTCACTTGAATCATGTTGTGCGATTCAATATGTTGAACATAAGGTTTCCCAATTACGGTATCATCTTTGGTATTTTCTAATTCCAAAACACGAGAGAATAAACTTTTCTCGATTCGTTTTAATACCTCGATTTTCTCACGTGTAATTTTTCTAACATTTTCTAATATAGATATAAAATCATCTAAACTACGATTCTCGAGCTGTCTTTTAATATCTTTTAGTGGTACCCCCATCATTTTCAGGTATAAAATGATATCCAATTCTTTAAATTGTTCGATAGAATAGTAACGATACCCAGTCCCTAAATCCACTTCATAAGGTCGAAACAACCCAATTTCATCATAATAACGGAGCGTTTTAATGGAAATATTATTCAGTCTCGCCATCTGACCAATCGAAAGTTTATTTTTCATGTTTGATCCTCTCTTTATACTTCTGTTGATCCTATTATAAGATATCCCTATCAATAATTTACAATATTTTCTGTATTTCCTTCAAATTTTCTATTTTTCTCTATTTTTTTAAGATAAAAGAATAATTCTATAAAAAAAGAGCAAAGAGTTATGTCCTCTTTGCTCAATGTTCACATATTCTATTCAATCGGTACATTTTCTCCATTTAAAATAAGAGAGTGAGTAATTTCTGCTTTTAATGATGCAGAGACTGCACAATATTTTTCTTCTCCTAATTTGATGGCTCTCCATACTTTATGTGCGTCGATCTCTCCATCTACTTTAAAAGTAAGGTGTACTGCTGTGAATGCTGTAGGCATTTCTTCACGTCGCGTACCATCTACAACAATGTCTAAATTAGCGATTTTGTCTAAATGTGGTTTTAATATCATCGTGACGTCTATACCAATACATCCTGCTAAAGAGCTTAAAAGCATTTCAGTTGGAGTTGGCGCCTTGCCATCTCCACCATAATTAGCTGTTGCATCCATAGCCATTTTGTATCCTGATGCACCTACTGCTTCAAATGCACGACCACCTTGCCATTTTGCTGTAACTTGCATGCTTGTTCCTCCTTAGAATTCGTTTACTTGCTTCAAAAATTGTTGGGCTCTTTCTGTTTGCGGATGTTCAAAAAATACTTTTGGCTCTGCATCTTCTACAATTACTCCATCTGCCATAAATAAAATTCGATCTGCTACATGTTTTGCGAAGTTCATCTCATGTGTAACAATCATCATAGTCATGCCTTCTTCCGCTAGACTTTTCATGACTTTTAGAACTTCACCAACTAGTTCTGGATCGAGTGCTGAAGTAGGTTCATCAAATAGCATAAGTTGAGGTTCCATTGCTAAGGCTCTTGCGATGGCTACACGTTGCTGTTGACCACCTGAAAGTTGAGATGGGTAGCTATCTTCTTTATCCGCTAATCCAACTCTTTGCAACAAATTAGAAGCAATTTGATATGCTTGATCTTTTTGCATTTTCTTGACAACTAATAATGCTTCCATTACATTTTCTGCAACTGTTTTATGCGGATATAAATTAAATTGCTGGAACACCATTCCTGTTTCTTGCCGAATCGCATAAATCGCCTTTTGCAGAACTTTTTTTGGAGCTTTTGCATCAATTTCATGTTGATTTATAATGATCTTACCTGCAGTAATTTTTTCTAAGCCATTGATACATCTTAAGAATGTACTTTTACCAGAACCACTAGGTCCAATAACAGCTACTACTTGATGTGCAGGAATGGATAATGTTAAATTCTTTAATACTTCATGACTACCATAGTTTTTGTATAATTGTTGAATTTCTATCATTTTCCGCACCTCCTAGTAAACCGATAACCGTTTTTCTATTTTGTTTAATATAAATGTAAAGAGTGTACTCATGATCCAATACATAATTCCGATTGAAAGATAAAACGGCATGTATACATAATATTGTGCAACTAATAGTTGTGCTGAACGCATCAGCTCTGTTACTGCTATGACTGAAACCAAAGATGTTTCTTTTAGCATACCGACAAATGTATTACCAAGAGGTGGAATTGCATAGCGAATAGCTTGAGGGATAATAATACGGCGCATTGCTTGCTTTTCTGTCATCCCTGTTGCTAAAGCTGCCTCTGTTTGCCCCTTTGGTACAGATTGAATAGCACCTCGGAAAGCTTCTGATACATATGCACCGATATTAATACTCAAAGCAATATAAGCTGCTGTTAATGGGCCAAGTTCTATTCCGTAATCAACCAAACCATAATAGACAATGACAATTTGTACAAGTGGTGGTGTTCCTCGAATAATCGATACATAGGCTCTAGCAATATTACGCAGAAAGCGATTGCCCTTAATACGAGCAATCGCAGCAAGTAAGCCTATTATTAAGCCAAAGAACATGGATACCACTGTAATCAATAATGTGTAATATGCCCCTTTTAAAAGAAAGGGAATATTTTCAATGACTAAATCCATGTATGTTTCCTACTTTCCTTATTCTGCCGGTGGTTCTTCACCAAACCATTTAACGAAGATTTTTTTATAAGTACCGTCATTTTTCATATCTTCTAATGCTTTGTTAATCGCTTTAACTAATTTTGGATTTCCTTTTTTCACAGCAACTGCCGCTTTGTCAGCTTTAATTGCATCGCCGACAGCTTTAATTTTATAGCCATTTTTTTCGACGATTGGTTTTAATGCATAGACATTATTGATGGTTGCATCAATTCGGCCTGCATCTAAATCTTTTAATGTTGTGATGACATCATCGTATGTGTTAATTTTGAAGTCACCAACTTTAGGCATTAAATCATTCCGTAAATAAGTTTCATCGTTTGTTCCTAGACCTACACCAATTGTTTTACCTTTGAAGTCATTTACTGATTTGATGTTCGTGTTATCAGCTTTTACAATTGCCTTCACTTCATTTGTAATATAAGGGTCAGAGAAGTCGATTGCTCTTTTACGTTCATCTGTAATGGTCACTTGACTGACAAGTGCATCAAATTTTCCTTTTTGTAATCCTGGGATTAATCCTGAAAAATCTTGTGCAACAAATTTTGCTTTAACATTCATACGTTTTGCAATTTCTTTAGCAATATCTACGTCAAATCCAGTATATTGATGATCTTTTCCCATGAAGTTGTATGGAGCATAAGTCCCCATAATCCCAATAGTCATTTCACCTTTGTCTTGAATATTTTGTAGTTGATCTGTGTAATTGTTACCGTGATTAACATCTTTTTTAGCACCCATACTTCCGCAAGCACTTAGAATCAGTACTGCTACGGCAACAAAACTTATTAACCATTTTGTTTTTTTCACTTGTTATCCTCCTATTTCATACACCGAAAATACCAAAAAATTCAAAGTGTACAGTTTCCTCAATTAATTCTTGTAATGATTTGTCAGCAAATGGATGATTTTCGCTTCGTTCGTTAAATAACCATCTAGATAGCACACCTTCCAGCAAACTCATGATAAACACAGCTTGCATTTTAGGTTCAATAGGTTGATTAAGCATGCCTAATTCTTTTGCTCTTCTAATATTATTGGCAAAAGCTGCTTCCATATCAGCTTTAATTTCATCCACTTTTTGTTGTAACAACGGCTGAGAATGGATTCCTTTTAACAGTATGTGCATTAAATAAGAATTTTCCTCGGCAAAACGAAAAATATGTACAAATAAATGACTAGAGGACACGACCGATTCTTGAACCGAAGCTTTCGATTTTCGATAGCCAATCGCAATTGCCTCTAAAATATTTTTACGTCCGTCTTCTAGCATCTTCAATGCAATGGCTTCTTTACTTTTGAAATACCAGTAAAACGTACCTTGCGAAACATTCGCCTGGGCTACAATATCCGAAATTTTCGTATTCTCATAACCAACAGTAGCGAATAATTCAAGTGCTACCTTAATCAATTGTTGCTCTCTCTCTTGTCTACGAACATCTGCCTGCACCATTTTGTTCACCTCGACTGACTCATTAGTCAATTAAATCCTATAAGATTACTATATATTAGTCAATAGTTTTGACTTAATTTTTTTAGAAAAATAAATAAAATGTAAATGTATTCATATAATTAATAAAAAAAGACTGCCAACAAACTGGAGTTCGTCTACAGTCTAAGTACTATTGTTAAGAATAATTCTCTGTATTCTAACTTTAATTACATGAAAACAATTCCACGACCTGTAAAGCTAGCTAAGAATCTTTTTTCTGGTACACTGCTATTGGATTTCCCCCATTTTGATGGATCTCGGAAGGTAATCTTATATTCACCGTTTTCTTTGTGTCTTCCACACGCAACGATCAGGTGCCCTCCTTTTCGACCATCTTCCGCAAGTTGACCAGTGACGGAGACAATAACAGGTCCGTTATTTGTTAGTAATTTTTCAAGTTCTTCGCCATCTTGTATAGCAATAGGTTTTGCTTTCAAGCCAAAATTTGTGGCAATATTTGCTAAACCTTGATGAATCCATCCTTTTTCACAATATGCATTTAATTGGATACCTTCCGTGAGTAGTTCATAAGACGAAGCAACACGTATTTGATAATGCCCCATAATCATACGAATACATGCTAGACCACAAACACTTTCTCCCCAGTAATCGGCATCTTTTCCTTCAACAAGTACATTTTCTGGCCATTCGCCTTTTTCAAAATGCTGCCCGAAACGTGGTATATTCAGACAATAGTTCAAAATTGTTTTCTCCCTTCAAAATAACAATATGTAATGATTTTTTTAAAGAATTCGCATTAGTATATATCTTAATGATAGGTGGCGTTCGCAATAGAGTTCTACTATGTAAAAGGGAAGCACACATTTAAATATGGCTTCCCTCCGTATGTTTACTCTTGTTCAAGCGGACAATAACCACAAGCACCGAGTCCTGGAATATCCTTTGATAAACAGCATGATTTTCGAATTGGCTGATTAACTAACGATGAAGGTGCTAACCCTTTTGTATACTCATAAAATAAGGATTTTTCGCTAAAACGGGCCCATACTTCTTTTGATTCTAACATTTCTAAATCATCCATTGCACGGTCAGCAAGTAATGGATCATCAAGCAATTTTGCATACACACCTACGATATGAACGAAAAAATTATCCCATATAACACGGGGTGAAATAGATGTTGTATTGCGTAAATCCTGGACAATTTGATAGCACTGTTTGTATAAAATCGTTGACATCACATATTCACGTTCGGAATCATTGACATAACGCCAGTCATTTGGATTGGCAAACATACAAACCGTATAGAGGCCATTTTCTTTCGTAGCATCAAATTGTAAATCACGTTCATGGCCATCCCAAATTTCATCGTAAGCCGTAAGCATATAAAATTGCATTGCGATAAATTGTCCGTAGCGTTTTGAAAAATGCGAAATGGCTGCTGTTTTCGATGCGGCATTCGTAATGCCAAGCATTAAGTCAGCAAACTCTCCTTCTTGGAAAAATTCTTTGTGCACTCGTTCAAGTGTAAAAAGAGAGCGTTTTGGTATTGTTGTATAAACATTGTACGAATCAAGCATTAAAACTTGATCCATTGTAAGTGTTGGCATTGTATCACCTGTTTATTTCATAATATTTCTTCTCTATCATATTACAATTTTTGATTTTTAGCTAAAATGATACTTTCTCGGGAAAATGGGATGAGCACTATTGATAGACTCAAACTATTTCAATTTTTTCTCCGATATGTATCAATGTCTTTAATGACTTTACTTGCTACTAAATCATCAATTCATTTGAGATGATTGAACAAATGAAAAATGCCATGAGCACAAAAGTGGGCATGGCATTTTTCTGTTCCATAGTCTTATAGAGAGGTTTTACGATGAACCTCTTAAAATTTAATCTTTTAAACTTAATCGTTAATCAAGAATTTGTATTGTCCTCAATTACATTAAATGATTTACTTGGAAATTTAAAATGGATATGTAGCAAAATTGAATCTACTTATTTTGCATACTTATCAACACGTTCTTCTAATTTTTCTCTCCATTTGTCAGCTAGTTCTGATACGTTTAGAATTTTTTTCATAGCTTCGACATCATTTGTGCGGTGAAAGTAAGTATCCATACAAAATAGAACAGAGACCTCTTCGGGATGTCTTTTCACTAAAGAAATCTTGGAATCACTGCTTACAGTACCTTCCTTTAAGACTCTACATAAATAACCTACAAATCCAGTCTCCACAAGTCTCTTTAAAATAAGTGGATGACCTACTCTCCTTGAAATGGTGTTACATGGAATTCTCCCTTGTGTAATCTGAATGATGGCATCCCCAACCTGAAAAATATCGCCAATACAAACGTTTTCCTCTAACATATTAGTAACCGTTAAATTTTCTCCAAAAGCAGCTGCATCTAAGGGTTTTCCAAATTCTTTTTCCCATTTTGCATAATGTTCAAATGGGTAAATACATACCGCTCTATCAAGTCCACCATGATGTTTTAAGTCTGCTACACCATCCCCACGAAATCCATCTTTTGTTAAATATGCTTCATGAATCGCTTGTTTACAAATTCCTGTATCCATTACTTGATCTTTTCCATATCTCATTTCCTTCGGTAAACCTATTGAAAAATTTACGATCTTTGCTATGTTATGCACTTCCATCTGTTGTACCCCCTTATGTAACTAAAATACTGAAAATTTTCAATTATCATTAGTTCCTAATTATACCATATCCTCAACCTTTTTCGTTTATATACTTAAACTCTCGCTTTCATCTAGGATGTTTATAGTAATTTTCATAACCCTGCCATGAACAACAAGAACTAGAGATATTGTGAGAGCAGTTTTTGGAAAACGCAGCTTCTATTCCCCCGTATCTTACTAATATCTGCATAAAAAAGGTACAGTCTCAAATAGAATCCTCATTGTGCATCATCATGACATCTCCAATGGAATTTGATAACGAGCATTTTGCTTATAATAAAACAAAGACGAGAATATTGGTACATCCACATTCTCGTCTTCTTGTCATAACCCTATCTATTAACAACGCATGAATAACCTGTCACGATAGCTAGCAATATTTGTACTTTGTTCCATTACCTTATCCAAGTAATGGAATTTTATCGATTATCCACTTTTTCTGGATAAAGGTCGTGATTCATCAAGCGATGCTCAGCCATTTTCTCGTATTTTGTATTTGGGCGGCCATAATTACTCCATGGATCAATTGACAAACCACCTCTAGGTGTAAATTTACCCCATACCTCAATATAACGAGGATCTAGTAGTTTAATCAAATCTTTCATAATAATATTGACACAGTCCTCATGGAAATCTCCATGATTTCGAAAACTGAACAAATACAACTTCAATGACTTACTTTCAACCAACTTCTTATCAGGGATGAAAGAAATATAAATAGTTGCAAAGTCTGGTTGACCTGTCATCGGACATAGACTTGTAAATTCTGGGCAATTGAATTTCACAAAGAAATCGTTCTCCGTATGTAAATTATCAACTGCTTCCAGTACGTCTGGATTATATTCATATGAGTATTTTGTATTTTGATTGCCTAGTAGCGTTAAATCTTTTAATCCCTGTTCATTTGTTCTTCCTGACATCATGTTGCCTCCTTAAATCGTAAAGATGCGCATAACTTAAACACCCCAAAACTAATATGAAAACTCCTTTATTTCAATAACCGGGTAATGAGAGCATCTGAAGCATAATAAAAAAGCCATGTCCGCAAAAGTGGACATGGCATTATTCACATGCTCCATAGTTTTTTAGAGAGGGTTTGCGCTATGAACCTCTTATTATTTTCATTAATATGATACTTAACAATTTTAGGTTCGTCAAGAAAATATAGATGCTATCATTTTAAGGAGTACATCTAATCATCCTCTACCTCTAAAAGATAGATTCCTTTTGTAAAACCCCCCCGCTGTTCCTTTTTTGTCAAACGTATTTGTTCCAACTCTTGAAAAGAAACATTGTATACACTTAATGCAGCATGAACAAGTTCTAACACATCTGCTAATTCTTCTAATTCATCTTGTTGGCTAACTGATTCCTTAAATTCTAGTGCTTCTTCTTGCATTTTCAACTTAATTTCTGCTAAGTGCACTTCTGGAGCTAAAACTTTAGTTGTATATTGCTTACCATTCTTCGCAATTACTTCTGGTATTAAATCACGTACTAATTTATTGTATATTGGCATTTTGGATTCACCTCTTTTAAACCATTACATTCATGCTTTTTAGTCTTTCTTTTGTTGATAGACATCCAACAAATCCATTGCAAGTCTACTAAAAACTTCAGCACCTCTAGCCAAGACCCGATCATCAAAGTGAAATTGAGGATGATGTAAATCTAGATACCCTGAATCCTCTTTTGCTATTCCTAATCTAAAATAGAGTGCTGGGATTTGATCTGCATAGTAGCCGAAATCATCGCCACCCATTGACGGCTCTTTTAAAACTTCAATTTCATTTTCTGCCATGAATTTTTTTGCACTATTCTCTAATTGTTCTGCTAAAAAGAAATCGTTAAAGATATGGGGTGCTCCGAATTTCATTTGATACTCTATTTGCACATTCCACATATTCGATAAGTTTTCACATATATTTTTGATCTCTGCATCAATTTGTTGTCGAAGCACTTTAGAATAGGATCTCGATGTTCCTGTCAACACAAGTTCGTCTGCTACTACATTTGCTGCGTTTCCACCATGAATGGAGCCAACATGAATGACATGTGGCTCTAAGGGATTAAATTTCTTAATATTAATGTGATTCATATGCTGGATCAATTCAGTCCCTATTACAATTGCATCTATTGCTTGATGAGGACGAGCACTATGTCCTCCCTTACCTTTTATATGGATAGAAAATGTATCACATGCAGCAGTTGCATTCCCTTTTTTAATACCGATATGTCCAAAAGGTAGATGCGGCCATAAATGCAAACCAATAATCGATTTTACCTTTGGATTTTGCAATACGCCCTCGTTTACTAGACGTAAAGCAGCTCCATCTGCTTCCTCTCCAGGCTGAAAAATACAACGAACTGTTCCTTTTATAAGTGATCGATTATCGTATAAGCTTTTTACAGCTCCAAGTAAAATAGCTGTATGACCGTCATGACCACATGCATGCATAACACCTTCATTTTGTGATTGATATTCACTTACATATTCTTCTTTAATAGGTAGTGCATCTATATCTGCTCTTAAAGCAATCGTTTCTCCTTTATGTTCACCGACAATATCGACAAATACACCTGTATTTGCAATTTCTTTATAGGATATTCCCCAATCCATTAATGTCTTTTTGATCATAGCTGCTGTTTCATATTCCTGAAAAGATAACTCTGGATTTTTGTGCAGATGACGTCTTATTTTTATTAAAGTATCTGCTAAGGTTGGATCGATTTTCATCACATTCTTCACTCCTTTTCTTTACGCGATATGTAAAAACTTCTGTAAAAATATTTTTCTATATTCTTTACAATATGTTCTAGTAATATCCCATAATCCCTTTAAATTTTTTAGTTCTTTAAAAAGAAAGATCGTCCAATTAATCGAACGATCTCTACTGTTTATTGTAATTTAAGATTTCTTCATGTTCTCCCCATTAAATCAATTATCCAGAACGAAGCAAAGGAAGAAGCTACATCTTACGCACACGGAAAACATTCTTCTGAACCAGATTCCCTTTCTTCACATAAAAAAGTACAATTCAAAAATTGAATTGTACTTTTAGGGTAGCCCTTTTTATGAATTATCATTATTTAAAATTGTACGCTGTTACGATTTTTTCTCGACCTGTTGTTGTATCATCGAAATATTCATACAAACAAATACCAAGGAATGATCCTGATACGTTCCAAACATTGTGGTAACCTGAATTTTGAAGTGCCATTACAGCGTTATAGCTGCGTTGACCAGAACGACAATGAACATAAACTGGGATATCTTTTGGAATTTCATCCATACGTTCGCGTAGTTCACTTAGTGGAATATTGACTGCACCTTTTAAATGTCCATTTTCAAACTCATTTTTTTCACGTACATCTACAATACAGGCATTTTTCTCCACTAGTTCACGAACTTGTGAAACAGCAACTTGACGATAACGACCATATAACAAGTTTAATCCAACTAAAGCCGCAAGATTCACGACATCTCTTGCTGTGCTATACATTGGTGAATAAGATAATTCTAATTCTTTCAGATCTTCTAGTGTGCCACCCATTGTAATCAAAGTAGCAATTACATCGATTCGCTTATCTGCATTACCTTTACCAATAGCTTGGGCACCTAAAATTCTTCCAGTTGGTACTTCATATACTAATTTAAAGTGTAATGGATGACTATTTGGCATAAGTCCTACTTTATCTGGTGCGATTAAGTATACACTATTTACGTTAAAACCAGCATCTTTTGCTGTTTTTTCATTGAGTCCTGTTACTGCACAATTTAAATCAAATAGTTGAATACTAGATGAACCTATTACACCCGTGTTTCGATTCGGTATATTGTACATATGATTTGCAGCTGCACGTGCTTGTCGTTGTGCAGGACCTGCAAGTGCAAGTCTTGTTTGTTTGTGTGTTAAGCGGTGATAGACTTCAATTGCATCACCTACAGCATAGATGGATGGATCCGATGTAACATAATTTTGGTTTACTTTTATCCCACCAAGCTCACCGATTTCAAGTCCAGCGTCTTTCGCTAAAGAAATTTCTGGTCGAACACCAATTGCTAGTACAATTGCTTGGGCTTTCACTTGTTTGCCAGAGTTTAATTCGACATAATCATCTGCTACTTTTGAGAGCGCATCATTAACAATTAGCTGTACACCTTGATCAATCATTTCTTTGTGTAAAATTTGTGCCATGTCATAATCAAATGGAGTCAAAATTTGATTTCTCGATTGCACTAATGATACATTCTTACCTGACAAGTGTAGATTTTCGGCTACTTCTATCCCAATAAATCCTCCACCAATAACTGCAATGTCTTGCACATCATCATTTTTTACATATTGGTTTAAACGTTCGATATCTGTAACGTTTCTTACTGTAAAGACATGAGGAGCATGTATTCCTTCAATATCTGGAATGATTGGACTTGCACCTGGTGATAACACTAAATAATCGTAGTTTTCGTCATATTGTTCATCTGTTAATAAATTTTTGACTGTAACTGTTTTAGCTTCACGATTGATAGCAATAACTTCTTGTTGCACACGTGCTTCAATATTGTATTTTGTTTTAAAAGCGGTTGGATTCATTAATACCAATCTTTTGCTATTTTCAACAATTCCACTTAAATGGAAAGGTAATGAACAATTTGAAAATGAAACATGTGGTCCTTTTTCAAACATAATAATTTCGGCTTGTTCATCTAAACGACGAATTCGTGCAGCAGTAGAAGCGCCACCTGCTACGCCACCAACGACTAGAATCTTTTTCCCCATATCAACAACCCCTTAACTTTTTAACTTCAAATTTCTATTTCAACCTCAATTTATACCCCATAAGGTATAGTGTCAAGAAAATATATGTAACGGTCATAAACTTTTCTAAATTTCAACATTCTCTCTAATTAATTTTCTAAAAAAAGAAACTTATTCTGATTGTTGATGAAACAGAATAAGTTTCTTTTTAACTAAATTCATTTTTAGTTTTGAAATAAGGACATTTTAACACGCGACATTCTTAATTCCCAGAAAAATCTATGAAATTGATACTTTATTTTTAACGATTTCTTGCTCTAAAAATCAAAACAGCAATGAAACAAAATATAATAGATGCTCCTACAATAACCGACAAATGCGCTGTTTGAGTCATAATTTGGTTATGCCAATCATAGGTAACCCCAAATATGGACATATATTCTTCCTTCGCTTGAGAAGCACCTTTAAAGACTTTGTCTAATGAATTGCTCATAAATAGCTCTCTTAACATAACAGTTGGATGGCTTAAAGGAAAATAGATCATAAACTTTTGAACGTAATCAGGAAGTTCACCCATTGGGACATAAACGCCACATAAGAATCCAATTACAGTCCCAATAATCGTACTTAAAGTTGAAAAAGCGGTTTGTGATTCTACTATCAGTGTACAAAGTAAATTAAACGTACTCGCTAATGTCACAGCTAGTAACAACACACCCATAATTTTAAGGAAAGTTGAAAAGTCAACCCATTCACCACCAGAAGAAACAAGGAAAATCTCACATCCAATAAAAGCAATAATTGAAAATACACTACCAATGATAAATGCATTGATAACGTAACTTACTAGGAGCGTACCTCTAGAAATAGGCATCGTTAAAAAATCTTCTGCTCTTTTCGTTTCTAAATCACGAACGTAGATACCGAATGCACCCAGTGTTGTAGTAATTGCTATGATTGATAGTAAACCTGCTACCATCCACTCATTCACCATTGTTTCGATATCATTTGTAACTTTTACCATTTGTGAAATGGAATCAATTTGTGTTTTTTGTAAAAATAAAGCATAAAGCAGAATCACAATGATTACTGATAAAAGAGAGAAGAAGACTGTTGTTCGCTCTCTCCTAAAGACTTTCGAGTGTCTGCTTACTAAGCTCATTACCATTGTCATGAAGTATTTCCCCTTCCTCATTGATTCTAATAAACACATCATCCATCGATCCTTTGATGACCTCAAACGATTGAATCACTGGCTCTATTCTCTTTAATATCGTAAGTGCATCCTTCGTTGTTTTTAAAGGTATAACAAATGTATCCTGTTTTTGCTTGTATTTATAGGGAGATAAATATCTAACCACGTCAACATTTTCATGAAATACAATCAGTAATTGATCGTATGCATACTGTTCTTTGAGCTGATTGGGTGTTCCTTGTGCTACAATTGAACCTTTCTTGATCACAACAATCTCATCTGCAACTGCTGCTTCCTCCATATAATGAGTTGTCAAAAATACCGTCATATTCGTTTCTTCTTGTAGTTGTTTAATGGCTTGCCAAACAAATTGTCTGGTCTTCGGATCAAGTCCTGTTGTTGGTTCATCTAAGAAGAGAATGGACGGACGATGGATCATTGCACGCGCTATATCGGCACGACGTCTCTGACCACCAGAAAGTTTGCCGTACTTTTTCTTTTCTATATCTTCTAAATGTAAATACGTTGCGACAAATTTATAATTTGCTTTTAACTCTTCCTTCTTTAAGCCGTAGGTAACCCCTCTATGCCATATATTTTCATAAACGGTTAGTCGTTCATCTAATAAGCTATCCTGAAAAACAACGCCGATTTCTTTACGAATTTGATCATTCTCGTGATTTTTTCCAATTGTATGACCGGCTATTTTTACCGTACCAGTTGTCTTTTCTGTTAATGTACATAGTATATCGATAGTTGTTGACTTGCCTGCTCCATTCGTACCTAAAAATGCAAATAGTGAACCTTGTTTAACAGTAAAGGTAATCCCCTTAACGGCTTCAACATCACGAAAGTTCTTTTTCAAGTTCTGAACTTCAATAATATTTGTCATTTTACATCTCCTGCCTTTTTTGAATTAATTCGTTCATCTCTCGAATATGATGCTTTGTATTTGTATAGAAAAAGAGCCATATAAAAATATAGATAATCAATTCACATATAAACACATTGAAGAAGGATTGATAGTTATTGGCTTCAAACCAATGACCAAAATAACCTGCAATTCCTACGAAAATAGTAACTAATATAAAGTGAATGATAATTTGAGCTAGAAATGACAAGTGCTCTACTTGATAAATAAGTGTACTAATGCCAATAGCAATACCTAGTACTGCTGCAACAACCACTTGGTCTAAAAGTTCCTGCCCACTAATTGAGCCATTTGCTTTTAATACATCTAGAGTAACCATGCAGTAAGAGGTACTAAGGCTGAACAGAAAGCCTATTAAGGCAGATCGAAATGCTATCCACATATTACTCCCTCCCAATTCCTAATTTCTTCTTCAAATCTTTTAAAAATTTGCGACTAATATGGACAGTGGCTCCATTATGCAAGATTAGTTCAGTCGAACCGAGTATATTTAGTTGAAATGATCGAATATGGTCTACATTGACGAGCATCGATTTATTGACTCGTGCAAATTGATTTTCAAACAATTTCTCAATCTCAAACAATTTCTTTTTGGATTGATATTCTTCTTCATCTGTTTGAAAATACACTTTTCCCTCTTCTACATACACTGTATATATTTCTACAACTTTTAACATTCGAATTTCTTGATCAATATAACCATCAATTACACTGGTTGTTGGCGTTTTTAGTTTATTCATAAGCTGATGCACTTCTTCATCAAAACTGCGCGCATTAATGTTCACTTCAATTTCTTCATATTTATCATCCAATGTGACCTGAACCTTCATCAGTTGCTCCCCTTTCTTCATTTTGAATATAACATATAAAATTCTGTATTTTCTTATTTTTCATCAAGTGGATAAAATTTTGGTTTAAGTGGTTGCTATTGTATATTAAGTTGCAATTGCACAAAAAATGAACATAAGAAAAAAGCTGATTTGTCCACGGACTGATCAGCTTTTTAACTTATTATTTATTTAAGTTTTTTAATATTCTATATTTAGATATTCCGCTTCAGATGGTGCTTCCTACGATCTTTATAATCCTGTTTTAAGTTCTACTTTTATATCCTTCATATCCATTTTTTTCGCTATTTCATTAATTTGTTTTTTTATTTGTATTTGATTTTTTGCGATAAATTCTTGATTTTTAACTTTGACTGTCAGTATCCGTTCATCAGGTGAGAAACTTAATACTAAATCTCCATAATTTTTTTCTAACTCTTTATAAAGTGTTTCTAATAATTCCTCAACCTTATAATTTTCATCAAAAGATACAGCCATACTTTGAACAACTGTTTGTTCCTCTTGATAAATTTTAATGGAAGTAAACAAAATAATGATTGCACTTGAAAATATAATTCCTAGAAGAATAAGTCGTTTTTTTCTCATACTTTGACCTCCAAACAAAATTTTTCTTCCATCAATAGTATGTTTGGATAAACTTTCACAGAACTTCAGAGAAATTACCGTAAAGTATGTTTTCGTAAAGCTTTATTCGTTATGCTTTTTCGGTTGCAATACGGATACCGATTAATACTAGTACGATTCCCGTTGTTTTGTTAAAAGCAGCTTGTACAGTTGGTTTCATAAACCACTTACGAATGATGTTTATGACTAGAATCACTATTGTCAGCCAGACAATGGATAAAATAACTAGAATAAATGCTAGTAAAATAAGCTGCATATTGATATTAGCCGATGGATCGATAAATTGTGGCATTAATGTCACATATAATAGTAATGTTTTAGGATTTAATAAATCGGTTGTAATCCCTTGTGTCAAACAGTTGAATGATGAATTTTTATCTTTGGACTCATCATTTGGTTCAGGATTATGTAATTCCATATTTTGTGCTCTTGCTCTCCATGATTGAATACCAAGCCACACTAAATAAGCTGCACCAGCATATTTCACAATATTGAACAGTAACATGGACTTAGAAACAAGTGTTGCTAATCCAAATACTGCAAGCGCCGTCCAGATAAATAGCGAAAAGATTATACCGATCATTGTGAAATAGCCAGCCTTTTTCCCATGCACCATCGTGTTTTTTAACACAAGTAAAGAATCCACCCCAGGAACCATTACAATCAGTAGTGCTACAGCTGTAAACATTAAAACTTCATGCATGATAAAACTCCTTCAAATCTTTATTAGCCGATAAATAATAGATTTCTACATACCGTTATAAACTATTATATTGTAAGTATGGATTATTGAAAATTACACTCTTAGATTCTTGGAGTAAAACAAATCGCCCATTTAAAATGTCTTCAACCTAAGAAGGATTGAAGACTTTATTTATATTATTTTCCGAATAGTTTGGGTACCTGGCACCCAACTCTTTTTTTAATTTAAATTATTAAATACGCACAAAAAAACAAACTAATAGTTTCTTTGGCGCTCATATTTTAGCTATTTCGATTTTCAGTTTGGTTCTACTATGTTTTCAATCTCAAGTTTAAACCAGTGTTTTGTAGAATAAATGATTGTAATAATAATTCCAATAAAACCTATTAAACTTAAAAGGATTACATTAGAAAAACCGCCTAAAAATACGACAATTAGAGAAATAAGATAGAACATTATTGCTTTACTATTTATTTTGATATCAACTGTACTACCTTTTTCGACTTTTTTTCTTCACTTCCGAAAAACCATTGATTCGCTTTAACATTTGCTTTTTCTGAATCTGAAGAGATTGTATATTCCTCATTATTTTTTAACTTTTTAACTACTTGACTGTTTACTTGTAAAGATACAGGCGATGCTCCACCCATCATGCCCGTATTTCTTTTAACTTTTAACTCAATCCATCCCCCTCCTTTAGCAATAAAAATTATAAAAACTACTTCAAAAAAATGGAACGTACTTTCACTTAATTTACACTAAATCATTAGGATCAACTGGTTCTTTTTCTTCTATTAAAATGACATCACTTTTAGGAACCCATCCGAGTTATGAATCTGTGTCAACTCTTGGTAAGTCTAGTTTAGAGCACTGTCAAAACTTTCATTATACTAAAAAATTAATTCTACATAAAATAACCTTTTTTAAGTAATCGATTTAATGATTCAAGTCTTGATATAAAATTATCAAGAGCTTCTTCTTCTGAATCGAAAATTTTTATTCCTGAAATAACTCCTCTTTCTTATGTACTAAATACTTCATAGGAATTATCCTTTCTTAATATTCCCACATGATTTGATTCATAGTTAGGAGTTTGAAAAAACAAGTAATTTTTTAACTTTCGGTCTAGTTGTATACGTTTCACTTCTTCATATTGCATACAGCGAACACCTCTTATATCATTAAAATATGAAAATAGAGCTTGTCAGGAAAAAAAACGGAGAAATGAAATTAAAAACTGCGCCAACGCTCGTCGTTTATTTTCAAATTTTATTTCCTTTAGCTTCTCTTGCCAACAATTAATGACCACCGCCACATGGTGTTGCTTATGCAAGTCTACTCCAACATACAAATGTTTCTGTTTTTCGTGCATTGACTTATCCTCCTATTCAATTAAATGAAAATGCCGGCAACCTTAGTTCGAGCGTTCACCAACTGGTGCGCATTGGTACGAAAGCCTATCCATTTTCACCTTTACATAGGGATATATAAGAAAATGAATCCCTTTTTTAAGTAATCTTTTAAATTATTGCATCATGTTTGCCATTTGCTTGTATTTGTCCGTATGTATATATCCCTTGATAAAAACTTTCTCGGTCTAAAATACGTTTCACTTGTACTTTCGTAAATGCTTTCCCTTGCGTAGTTTGATAGCCTTCTTTATTCAATGCTTCCGCTAACCTAGATAGTGACCATTTTCTATGTAAGTGTTTCAACTCAAACAACCGTTTCACTACTTCTGCATGCCCGTTATGTATCTTTAGTTCCTTCTCACCTTTTTCTTTGGTATAACCAAAGGTAGCTTTTCCCCCTGCATAACCGCCTTCCTTTGCCTTTTTATTTCTCCCTTTTGTTAGTTTGAGCGCTATTTCAAGCCGTTGGTATTGGTCTAACAATTCCATTAAGCCGTTTACCAAGAAATCATTAGGGTCTTTTTTATGGATACTGTAAAATGGCTGTTCAATGCTTTTAATGTCACAGCCATATTTCTTTAGCTCTCGTTGTATCAGTACCTTTACAATATCTGACCTCCATAATCGGCTTGTGTTCAGCACCACCACATAATCAATTTGGACAGACGAAAGGTGAGCCAACATTTCCTGTAAGCCCACCCTGTCAATTTCTAATGCTTCTTCATTTAGTTTTGCGCCACTAATTCCTTCATCTCTAAAAATATGGATCAAGTTCCAGCCGTGTTCTTCACAGTATGCTTTTATTTCATCTTCTTGATATTTCAAGCTGTATCCATCTTTTGCTTGCCCTTGTGTCGAGACACGTATATACCCAACAACGTTCAACTTCTCACCCTCCGTTACATAAATTTTAATTTGTGTAACGCTTTTTAACGAATAGCGAGTATTATACGACCCTCTCTAGTAAAAATACAACCCAATTTTTGTCTGCCCTGATGCTAAACTAGTAACCTTCTTACGTAACCTACCTTTTATCGCCAAGAGCTTTGTCATTCTCGTTAGTTTTTTAGCCATTCCCTGTCATAACTACCCCTGCCATATAAAATGTCATCTCGCCTAATTATCGTACTTTTCTTACTATCCAAGTATTAAAACGATACTCCTTGATGGTACAACCATCATGAGCTTTCGATTTTCATGTAAATCATTTTCTTTTTGTCTCACTCAAAAATTCTCACTTTCTTTTTATTCACTAGATTTATGTATCTGTATCGTTACCCCTTTATCATTACGAGTTTTGTCATTTTCATTAGTTTGTGTGTTTTGCAGTATCATAAGTCCTCTTGGAATGTAAAATGTCATCTCGTCTGGTTATCGTGCTTCTCGCAAAATCCAAATATTAAATCAATACTCCATTATGGTACTACCTTCATGAGCTTTGAATTTCAAACTGGTCTCATTCATGTTGTTCTTACTTCACCAAAAACAAAAGCACCTGTTGCCTAAAAGGCAACCAAGTGCTTTATAGTTTACTTTTCTTCAAATTCCTTCATTCTCTCTAATAAATCAAAATCTAGCTGTTCTTTGTTTTGACTTATATATTTATATTCAAAATACTTAATTCTATCTGTTGGACCAAATTCACTTTCATGCCAATTTGCATAATCAAAATGTACGTTTAATTTACCTGTATCATTTAATATTAATGTCACTGAAAACCAAGGTTCTTGGTCATTATCAGTAAAAACTTTTTGGAGTTCAACAGTAAGTTGAAATAATTTATGTAGTTCTTTATTATAAGCCCTCTTATCTACACTATATAATTTTGGAATATAATGTGAAAAAATGTGTTGTTCCTCACCTTTTGGCGTAAAAAAGAAGAAAACTCCTCCTTCTCCTTCCTTAACTTCACCATTAAAATAGAAATTATCCCATTCAGTTGGAATCATATCATTAACCTGTTGTGCAATTTCTTTATATAACTCGTTTAATTCTGTTTCAAAACTCATCAATATCAGCCTCCTGATTTATTTGCAATCTCGCGAATCACTGGAAATTGGCCTTCAATTTCATATTCGACCATAAAGGAATCTGGTCGCATTGAATTATTAGAATAGATCGGTTCAATACTAACAGAGACTTTCTTGGGTGGTACCTCTTTCAATGCATTGGCCCATTATTTGTAGTTATCATTGGTTACGTACTTAGTATTTGGGAGTAGTTGTTTCTTACCATTTTCACCTTTTATTATGTGCTTTCCAAAATCAATTTCTTTAACTTCGTTGACTATATTACCATTACCCGTACCCTATGTTGTAATCTTAAAAGCTAAAAATAAAAAAATCAGCCATTTTACCACCTTATTTAACTACTTCTTTTTCCTGCACTATCGGCAATTCGTAGGCTGTTTTATGTTTCATCATGCCATAGATAATATTTACAAGCCTTCTCATAATGCATACCATTGCTTGTCCCTTTGTTTTGCCTTCTTTTAGTTTTCGTTGATAATAAGCATGAAACACAGGGTTCCTCGGTAGTTTACTTCTTTAGCTACTTGCACTTGCTGGACTGCTAGGTTGTAAAATAAAGCGTGCAGCGCCCGATTTCCCTGTTTGCTTTTTTGTTCCTTGCCTTTCCCACCAGAGCCAAAGTAAACTGGCGCAATACCCGCAAATCGTGCTAATTTATTGGCATTTGGAAAGCGTCTTACGTCACCTATCTCTGCAATTAAAGCGGAAGCTGTCACAAGGTCAATTCCTGGCATGGAGTCTAGTTGAAAGTCTAGTAAACTCATTAACTGTTTTAATTCTCTTTCCACCTTGCCTATTTCCTGCTTTCCAAACAAAATGTGGCGGACAATGCTTTCTACCAAAAAGTTTCGTGTTTCTTGATGTTCTTTTGTTGTGTTCCCATCTTCTATTACTAGCTTCAATATTTCATTCGCTTTTTTCACCGAACAAGCATTATTGCTCACTTCTAATAAGAAGGTGGTCAATTGTTTTATACTCATACCTTCTAAACAAGACGGCGAAGGGTATTGTTCCCAAAATGCTAAAGCTGTTTTCCCATCCACTTCTGAGAAAAACTTTTTATAGCTTGGGTAATGGTGGCTCAATTGAATGTGCAGTTGGTTCTTTAAAGCACCTTGTGCCTTCACCAATGCATTTCTCCTAGTGACCAATTGTTGTATCGACCAATATAAATCATGTGGCTTAGCATCTGGCAAATGGCTAAGTTGTCTTACCAATATTCTAGCCACACATTCCGCATCCCAGCTATCACTTTTTTGTACGGTCACATGGCTTTTTCGTTCAGCATAAGAAAGAGCTGGGTTAACCTCTTTTACAACTTGTCCATGGTCCGTTAGATATTGTGCCAGTGCTCGACCGTAACCACCCACATCTTCTAAACCAAATACAGGTGTCAACCCTTCTTCTGTCAGTTTATCAATATCTAGTAAAAATGTTGAGAAAGCGGACGGTTTATTTTCAACCTTTATTTCATCAAGCTTCTCCTGCCAACAATTAATAATCACTGCCACATGATGATGTTTATGTAAGTCTACACCCACATAAATGTGTTTCTGCTTTTCATGCATGGTTCATCCTCCTATTCAGTTGTCAATGATTGAATGAAAATGCCGGCAACCTTAGTTCGAGCGTTCACCATCCGATGCGCATTGGTACGAAAGCCTATCCATTTTCATTGCTTCATAAGAACTTATTAGAAAATGAATCCCTTTTTTAAGTAACCTATTAAATTATTGCTTCATGTTTCCCATTTGCTTGTATTTGTCCGTATGTATAGATCCCTTGATAAAAACTTTCTCGGTCTAATATTCGCTTCACTTGTACTTCGTAAATGCTTTACCTTGAGTTGTTTGATAGCCTTCATCATTTAATGCTTCTGCCAATCTAGACAAAGACCACTTCTGATGTAGCTGTTTTAGCTCAAACAACCGTTTAACCACTTCTGCATGACCGTTATGTATCCCCAGTTCCTTTTCACCCTTTTGTTTTGTATAGCCAAATGTTGCTCTTCCTCCAGCATAACCACCTTTCTTTGCCTTTTTATTTCTTCCCTTCGTTAGTTTGAGGGCAATTTCAAGCCGTTGGTATTGGTCTAATAACTCCATTAAGCCATTGACCAAAAAGTCATTGGGGTCTTTCTTATGGATACTGTACATAGGTTGTTCAATGCTTTTAATGTCACAGTCATATTTCTTCAGCTCTCGTTGTATGAGTACCTTCACTATATCCGACCTCCATAATCGGCTTGTGTTCAGTACTACCACATAATCAACTTGGACAGACGAAAGGTGAGCCAACATCTCCTGTAAGCCCACCCTGTCTATTTCGAATGCTTCTTCATTTAGTTTTGCGCCACTAATTCCTTCGACTCTAAAAATATGTATCAACTTCAATCCATGCTCTTTACAATATGCTTTAATTTCATCTTCTTGATATTTCAAACTATATCCATCTCTTGCTTGCCCTTGAGTGGAGACTCGTATATACCCAACAACGTTCAACTTTTCACCCTCCCGTTACATAAATTATAATTTTCGTAACGCCTTTTAACGAATAGCGAGTATTATAAGACCGTCTCTAGTAAAAATACAACCCAAAAATTAATGAGCCAAAGACAGTAAAAGAACGCTCTTTAACGTAACCTATTGTTTATCGCCACGAGCTTTGTCAATCTCGTTAGTTTGTCAGCCATTCCATATCATAACTACCCCTGCTATGTAAAATGTCATCTCGCCCATTTCTCTTTCTTATTCAGTCCCGCCAAGTATCAAAACGATACTCCTTGATGGTACAACCATCATGAGCTTTTGATTTTCAATTAAATCATTTTCTTTTTGTCTACTTAACAGTGGTTGATTCAAATAAAGTAAAAAACCTTGAAAGGCAGTTCATAGCCAATCAAGGTCAATTAATTTTTACTTCTTCTACCAATTAAGCCTAATCCTCAATTAAATCAATATAATATTCATTATTATTGAGAAACTTTTTAAAAAAATCCTCTAACGATTCAGCTATTTGAATATCGAAATAATATATTGGATTATTAACTAATTGTAAATCTATTGAAATATAAACACCCTCGTTTACTTCAAAAAAAATAAGTTTATCTTCATCATCAAAAAGTTCATCTAAATCTGGGTCAAATTCAAAAATACCTTCTCTTAATCTAATATCTGCTACAGTCCCTGGTCCCAATATTCTATTTATTGCATTAGCACTTTGACCTTTAATAAAACCATAACCAACTTCTAAATATAACTGTTTTAAATCATTTGGAAAACTGATATCCATTCTTTGTTCAGCTTTTAAAATATCATCTTCAGGTACCTTATAAGTTTTATTTTCTAGCTCATTAATAAATTCAAAATCAGCCATTTGCTATTTTACCTCCTTGGAAATAGTTTACCTGATGGAGCTCCCTTTCCATGTATCCCTGCTTGGTGTTCGTTAGGATATTTTGCTGGATGAATATTCCACCACTCATGAGGGCCACCAAAGTTGTTCTCTATGATATGATGGGCATCATACGGTTGACCGATACTCCGAGCAACCTCTCCATTCTTATCAAGCACTTCTTCTGTATATCTTGGCCATTTTTGTTTGGTTTTTTCTTCCCATTCTGCAATCAATTTATCTTTCAAGCTCGAAGTAAATTTGCTTCTATGCTTAGCTGTCTCTTTTGGTGTCAATTTTTCATAGTTTTTCGTTCTTAAGGCTTCTTTTATAAGATGAATCTGCTCTTTATTAACCTTTCGTCCAGTTTTAGCCTCTATATCCCTCAGATAAGCTTTTGCTAAATCCTTATTAAGTTCACCCGTACCCCTAGAACCCTCAATATTGATCCCATCAATCTTACGAATCAAATCCCTTATCGAGTTTTCAACCCCATGGCTGTTTTCGACAAGCATTTTCATCTTTTCACCTGTTGACGTCACCACAAGTCTTTCGGGCGAAGGGATTGTGTTTTTAACACCAGTGATGATGGTGTCGGCTAGTTTCCCTGTCTCTATTATATCCGTTGCTAGCTTATTTTTCACAACATGAGCCGCATCTTTTATTGCGGCATAAGCGCTTTTCAAGCGTGACACTGAATACTGACCAGCGGTTTTAATCATGTT
Organism: Rummeliibacillus pycnus; assembly: GCF_002884495.1. Classification (GTDB taxonomy): domain Bacteria; phylum Bacillota; class Bacilli; order Bacillales_A; family Planococcaceae; genus Rummeliibacillus; species Rummeliibacillus pycnus. The sequence goes on from NZ_KZ614145.1 coordinate 1,246,286, forward strand.
GTCTATGTGATTGACACCCTGGCGGAAACCGGCACTTACGCCCGTCTTCAAGCCTAACTGACTGGCTGTTTCACCCACTCGGGCGAGCCGGGCCGTGCTGCTGAATTTTGCCAGGCCGCTCACACCCGGAACAATGTCCAAAGGTGCTAATACACCGCGGAACCACCGTTCTCCTGTCCCTAGGTCCCTGCCTGATACCCAATCCTTGCCCGATACGGCGGAACCCAATTCTGCCGCACCATATAAAGCTCTAAAGCTATGCCTGCTGGAGGGCAGATTAGGGTCGCTCCCACAATCACTACTAACGCCTCGATTTGTACCCAAAATTCCTTGTTTTCCTGTTGGTTGCGGATCGATTCATATTGGAAGGCATATTCCAAGTCGTTGGTATTGGTCTATTAACTCCATCAAACCGCTTACCTAAAAATCATTATGGCCTTTCTTGTGAATACTAATAATCAATTTGGACAGACGAAAGGGGAGCCAACATCTCTTGTAAGCCCACCCTGTCTATTTCTAATGCTTCTACATTTAGTTTCGTACTACTAATATCTTCATCTCTAAAAATATCGATCAAGTTCCAGCCTTGTTCTTTACAATACGCTTTAATTTCATCTTCTTGAAATTTTAAACTGTATCCACCTTTGGTTTGCCCTTGCGTTGAAACCTATAAATACCTAAAAACGTTCAACTTTTGACCCTCTCGTTACATAAATTGTAATTTTTGTTGTATCGATTTTTAAACGAATAGCGAGTATTATACGACCGTCTTTAGTTAAATACAACATAAAATTTATAGGCCAAAGGCAGTAAAAGAACGTCCTTTAACATTACCTCTTGTTTATCGCCACGAGCTTTGTCAATCTCGTTAGTTTCTCATCCATTCCATATGATAACTATCCCTGCCATGTAAAATGTCATCTCGCCCATTTCTCGTTCTTATTCCGTTCCTCAATGTGTAAAAACAATACTTCATGATGGTACAACCTTCATGAGTTATGAATTTCGTACAATCCTTTTAAAGTGTCCAATACATTTTTTTACAAAAGACAAAAAGCACTTGTTGCCTAAAAGACAATCAAGCGCTTTTTAGTTATCTACAATATTTCGTATATAGACTTTCCCTTATCTATTCTAATCTATTTTATTAAATTGGATTACCTGGATATTCATTTAAATATCTTTCAATCAGCTCTTTGCTCTCAACATCATCTGGTTCATTCCCTAAATATTTATACTCCCAAATAACCAACTGATCATCAAAGCTATAATTTGTATCAAACCAGTTTGTATAATCATAATGAATTTTAAATTTCCCATTATCCTCTAGAGATAATGTAAACGAATACCATTGCTCTTGCTGATAGTCAGCGAAAACTTTTCTTAGTTTGTCACTCAGCTCAAATAGTTTTCTCTCCTTTAGCTTATACTGCTCTTTATTAATATTAAATTCAAAAGGAATTTCTAAACTATATTTATAGTTAAACTCATCTTCTGGAGTATTATAGAAGAAGTAAGTACCTCCACCTGTTTCTGACACTTGAGCATACATATAAAATTTAACCCATTTTTCTGGAATCATTTCATTAACTGTTTCAGCAATTTTTCTATACATTTGATTCAATTCTTGTTCCATAATCAAAAATATCAGCCTCCTGATTGATTTTTTATAACTTTCTTAACTGCCCTTTTTCCTTCAATTTTATAAAAAACCTCAAAACTGCTTGGTCTTAGAGACTCTACATTATAAACAGGTTCAATCCTTACAGATACCTTCTTCGGTGGGACCTCTTTCAAAGCATCTGCCCAAACCGTCTCCATCTTATACCATTCTCCACCGGAACGGTTAATTTGGCTATTTTGAGCAACAAGATTATCAATATCTCCCGAACCATGAAATTGACTTCCAATTAAATGCCCACCATCATCATCTGGTAATCTGTATTCTCTACCAGCAGCTCTTTGCATTCCTAAATTTCTTTCCGCTTCCTGTAATATCAGATTATTAGCTTCTACATCAACTATTCTTCCTAATTCATCTGTTGTATATTTATATCCATCTTGAGTCACATAGCGAACATTAGGTGCAAGTTCTTTTCTCCCTCTTTTTCCTTTTGTAAAATGGTCGCCATAGTTTACTTCATTTATTTCTATAATGTTATTAACCTTATTAGGAGTATTTCCCGTACCCTTAGTACCCTTTAAAGCATCCTTCTCCACCTGCTTGATGGCTATATAACTATCAGCTTTCTCTGCTAACTTACCAGTCGATTCGCCTCGTTCAAATCCTGCAAATACCTTGTTACCTGCTGTTGTTTGCACGGTTCGAACTTCAACTGGTCGTAAGGCGTTATCGATAAATTTTGCAGATCCTCGAATTGTTTTTTGTCCTGTTTTTGAGGTCACTGTGGCACCTACTGGATGGGACAGGGCGTATTTGAGTTGATCTACATGCTGACCACCTAGTTTTTTGGCGTTACTCACCACAGTCGAATACACGGCTTTTGATTGAATTTTCACTCCGTCAATGGTGTTTTTAAGCGGTTTGACGGCGTCATCGATTGTTTTAGCAGTTGTTTTCAGAACATTGGCTAGTGCTGGGACATTCTTTAACAGGGATTTTACGGCGAGTCCCCCTACTCCTGGTGCGATCGCAAAGACGCCTCGTGTCAGTCGTTCATTATCGGAAAGTTTTCTTCCGGAGATGAGGTCTTTTCCTTTGGCAGCTCCCGCAAGATCTATGGCTGTATAAACAGCACCTGCGGCTAGTCCTGCTGGCGGACAAACAATGGACAATCCAATCACAACGCCAGCTGCAATTAGATTATACCAAAACTCTTTCTTCTCCTGTCCTGCTCGAATTCCTTCATATGCAAAAGCCCCACTGTTTAAAGCGGCTTGGCGATAATCTTCTTTTGATGTAATTTCATGAAAATGAGTGAAGACTGAATGTGTTATCCCAAAAGATTACCTAATTAAAAAGTCTTCAAACTTTGAAAGTTTTGAAGACTTCATTTGTAGCTTATTTTCAGAGTTGTTTTGGATACCTGGCACTCAAAACTTATAATTTTTAAATTGAATTATTAAATTAGCACCAAAAAATAAACTAATATATTCTTTGACGCTGTTTATTTAGCTAATACAATTGTCAGTTTGGTTCAACTATGTTTTCAATCTCAAGTTTAAACTTCACTTCATAATTATTATAATGTTTCACCTGCAAACATTGTAATTATTTCATCTCTTCTCTCTTCCATCTATTAATTTATGCTGTTGCCAAAGTTTGAAGACTTCATTTTCAGCATATTTTCCGAATTTTCGTACCTGACACTAAAAACTAAAAATATTATCTTTTCTTTTTATATTTCTCAATAATATCATTATCATATTCATTACTTTCATCAGGTAACTTATTCAATTTTTTATATTTCCATATCACATGTCTTTCGTAATCATTATAATCACAATTATCCAAGTCTATATAATCGTAATCAATGTTAAATTTACCCGAAGAAGTTAGTTCAAATGTTAAATTAGACCACAACGGTTGATTATTATTCTTAAATTCCTCGCGTAGTTTTTCTATAAAGTCATTTAGTCTAAATAATTTTTCCATATACTGATCTTTTTCTAAATTATATATTTCAGGAATACTTAGACTATAGATTGGTTCAATCCCATTGTTAGGATAAAAATAGAAAAAGACCTCATTACTAAAGTCATCTATTTCAGCATATAAATACACTTTCTTCCACTCAACAGGGATTATACTATTAAGATAATTTGCAATTATTCCATATAATTCTTCCATTTTTTCAGTTTTCACATTCTAACCTCCATATACATTTTTTAAAATCTTCACTTTTTCGATGATTTATATTGGTCAATCCAACAATTGGTTACTAGAAGAAATGCATTGGTAAAGGCGCAAGGTGCTTTAAAGAACCAACTGCACATTCAATTGAGCCACCATTATCCAAGTTATAAAAAGTTTAGTACCTTTACAATATCTGACCGCCATAATCGGCTTGTGTTCAGTACCACCACATAATTAATTTGGGTAGAAGAAAGGTGAGCCAACATCTCCTGTAAGCCCACCCTGTCAATTTTTAATGCTTCTTCATTCAGTTTAGCACCGCTAATTCCTTCATCTCTAAAAATATGTATGAGGTTAAATCCATGTTCTTCACAATATGCTTTTATTTCATCTTCTTGATATTTCAGGCTATATCCATCTTTGGCTTGCCCTTGGGTTGAGACTCTTATATACCCAACAACGTTCAACTTTTCACCCTCCCGTTACGAAAATTAAAATTTATGTAACGCTTTTTAAACGAATAGCGAGTATTATACGACCGTCTCTTGTAAAAATACAACCCAATTTTTGTCTGCCCTGATGCTAAACTAGTAACCTTCTTCGTAACCTACCTTTTATCGCCAAGAGCTTTGTCATTCTCGTTAGTTTTTTAGCCATTCCCTGTCATAACTACCCCTGCCATGTAAAATGTCATCTCGCCTATTTATCGTACTTGTCACCCTACCTGAGCATTAGAACCAAACTCCATGAAGGTACTACCTTCATGAGCTATGAATTTCAGTAAAGCATAGTCCAATGTCTTCCAAAGTTAAAATTTCTAATATAAAACAAAAACACTTGTTGCCTAATAAGACAAACAAGTGCTTATAGTTAATTCTAAAAATAATCCTGAATACTACTGAACTTTTATATTAATTTAGACATTTCCACTTCAGAAATTTCCATTTTTTACTTCTTCAAACCATAAATCGAAAATATCATCTGGTGAAAGCTCTTCGTGATTTGAATAAACTAAATCATATCTATATTTTCCTTTTAAACTATTCTGCTTCACATTATAATGTAACTTTATCTCTGTAGGCATTTCTTTTCCATATTCTTTACATTTTTCATGGATTTTTTCTAAATTTTCAAGTCCAATATCTAAAACAGCTTCTTGCCTTTGTTCAGAGGTATCATAAATCAATGCTTTACCTATCGTGCTTGTGCTATTTACTGCATCATTTAAGTTATGCTTAAAAACAAATTGATTATTTATTTTAAAAAAAACGTCAAAAACATACATTTCCGGCTCATAGGAACAGTAAATGTAAATATCCTCTGCTTCATTTTCAACGTATTCTAAACAAATAGCCACCATATCTGCTTGTAATTCAGAAAAATAATCTTCAAATACTTTACTCAAGTTTATCACCCCTAATTTTTTAATCTTGCTTTCTTAATAACACCATCTATATTATATTTTATTTCAAAGCTTGTCGGCCTTACTCCAGTTCCCTCATAATTGACTTTAACATTAACGGAAACTTTCTTCCCTTCTTTTATGGCTGTAACCCATTGATTTTCTAACTTCTTGTATTTACTCAAATTCACATTACTCGATTGAGATACAAGATTATCTAAATCTGGAGAGCCCCCAAACCTATCACCAGCTAAATGTCCAGCATGGTCTCCAGATTCTTTTCCTGGCGTATTCGATTTATGTGGTAATCTACTATCTCTTTCAGTTAATTTTAAGTCATTTGCATTAAACTCTTTAAGTCTCCCCATGTTGTCTGTCTCATATAAATACTCATATTCACCTGCTTGATACTTAACATTCGGTTTTAACGTTCCATCTTTAACCATATGGCTGCCGTGATATCATCCGAAGCCTGACTGATTTTATTACCCGTACCCTTTAAAGCATCCTTCTCCGCCTGCTTTATGGCTATATAACTATCAGCTTTCTCTGTTAACTTACCAGTCGATTCGCCTCTTCCAATTCCTGCAAATACCTTGTTACCTGCTGTTGTTTGCGTGGTTCGAACTTCAACTGGTCGTAAGGCGTTATCGATAAACTTTGCAGATCCTCGAATTGTTTTTTGTCCCGTTTTTGAGGTCACTGCTGCAACTACTGGATGGGACAGGGCGTATTTGAGTTGATCTACATGCTGACCACCTAGTTTTTTAGCGTTACTCACCACATTCGAATACACGGCTTTTGAACTTACCTTCGCTAATTTGTTGGCATTCGAAAACCGTCTTACGTCACCTATCTCGGCAATTAAAGCAGAAGCTGTTACTAGGTCTATGCCTGGCATGGAGACTAGTTGAAAGTCTAATAAACTCATTAACTCTTTTAATTCTCTTTCCACATAGCTCATTTCCTGCTTTTTAAATGAAATATCTCGGACGATGCTTCTTACTAGAAAATCTCGTGTTTCTTGATGTTCTTTCGTTGTGTGTCCATCCTCTTTCACTAGCTTCATTATTTCACTTGCCTTTTTCACTGAACATGTATTGTTACTGGCCTCTAATAAAAAAGTGGTCAATTTCTTTATGCTTACACCATCTAAACAAGAAGGTGAAGGATATCGTTCCCAAAAAGCCAATGCTGTTTTTCCATCTACTTCTGAGAAAAACTTCTTACATATTCAAAAGCCCCACTGTTTAAAGCGGCTTGGCGATAATCATCTTTTGATGCTTTTTCACTAGGATTTTTGAAGTTTCCAATCCACGTACTCCGTTTTCAGTTTTGCGGAGTAAGTTGAATCAGCTTCGTATAAATCATTTAGGGTAATTTTTGTTATTACAAACTAACAAATTGCCCATTTAAAAAGTCTTCAACCTAAGAAAGATTGAAGACTTAATTTGTATTATATTTTCCGAATAGTTTGGGTACCTGGCACCGAAAACTTATTTATATTCAATTAATTAAAGCTTAATTTTGCAGTTAGTTATTTTAATAAATTCCATATCTCATCTCCAACTCTACTTAGTGGTTCATTAACTTTTATTCTTTCCTTAACATCATTTTTCCATATAAAGAACTCTGATAATCCACCTCTTGCTGGATATAAGTTCTTACGAATAATTTTTATTTCATTAATAATATCCTCAGAATTGGAATATTCATTATTAATATTTTCTCTTAATAGATTAACAACATACTTTACCTCTGATATTTGATAATCTATTTCACCTTTTCCATATTGTTCTATTAAATTAAGTAATTCACTAAATAGTTTTTCTAATTTATCTACCAATTCCCTGTTATCCATTTATAATCTACCCTCTTTATTGTATTTTGGATTCTTTTAATACCTCTAATTCTGTAATTTTCCATGGTTCTGAAACAAAAATTTGATTACAACTCTCACCGCCAAGATAAGAACTTCCTTGATATCCCACTGGACCTTCATATATTGTAGTTCCTTTAGGAATTTTTATTGCATATGTTGATTCTATCGGTGAAGTACCTGTAAGTACACCTGTTTTAGGGTCTATCCATTGAGCTTTAACAGCAGAATCTATTCTTACTTTTGCTACCGATTCTGCTGGTTCTCTTGTAAACCACTGTCCTAATGCATTTTTTTCTTGACCTGCAATTGTTAATCCACCTTTTTTTCCAGACCGATATAGTATAGTATCTTCTTCTAACACTTTTATATTGTATTTTCCTGATACAAAATTTGAAGCTGGATTATCTTTCAATTCTGCTAATGGTCCAGGATTTTCAATCATATTATAATCATAATTAATTTTAGGATTAATTCCGCCCTTAACCTCATCCTTCTCCGTCTGCTTGATGGCTATATAACTATCAGCTTTCTCTGCTAACTTACCAGTCGATTCGCCTCGTCCAATTCCTGCAAATACCTTGTTACCTGCTGTTGTTTGCACGGTTCGAACTTCAACTGGTCGTAAGGCGTTATCGATAAATTTTGCAGATCCTCGAATTGTTTTTTGTCCTGTTTTTGAGGTCACTGTGGCACCTACTGGATGGGACAGGGCGTATTTGAGTTGATCTACATGCTGACCACCTAGTTTTTTAGCGTTACTCACCACAGTCGCATACACGGCTTTTGATTTCGTTTTTACTCCGTCAATGGTGTTTTTAAGCGGTTTGACGGCATCATCTATTGTTTTAGTAGTTGTTTTCAGAACATTGGCTAGTGCTGGGACATTCTTTAATAGGGATTTTACGGCGAGTCCCCCTACTCCTGGTGCGATCGCAAAGACGCCTCGTGTCAGTCGTTCATTATCGGAAAGTTTTCTTCCGGAGATGAGGTCTTTTCCTTTGGCAGCTCCCGCAAGATCTATGGCTG